>JBIKUE010000063.1:0-29986 GCA_044347755.1 Saprospiraceae bacterium | reverse complement strand
TCACTTCACCACCTCCAACACCACCGTCTCCACCCCTGCCTCATTGCCCTGGTATTGCCCCGCCGGCCCGCGGCGCTTGCCACTCTCGGGGTAGCTTTCCGCAAACAGGTTTTCAAAAAAACTTCGGCCCCTTCGGGAGCGGCCCCGACTAGCCACCGTGTCGCGCAGGTCAATGGGTACGGGGGTGGCAATCAGTTTGAGTACCTCGCGGCCGGGGGCATTGAAACGCACGGCATGAAGCGGGCTTTCGGCGCCGGGCTCCAGACGAAAATCTGCCGGCAGCCAGCCGGGCGCGGGCAGGAGCACTTTCACCACGTTGCGGGCATCAATATCCAGAATTGTGTAATAAATCGGCCGGGCACTGCGGTTCACCACCTGAAGATAAGCCGTGTCTTTTTGCATGCGCAGGCTCAGGCCGGCTTGCCGGTCCGCCAACTCCTCCTGCGCGGCGCCAACCTGCGCACGAAAATCTGCCTGGAACGAACTGCCGTCAAACTCCAGGCTGCGCAGGAACTGAGCCTGCAGGTAATTGCCAAGCACCTCTCTCAACGATGCAAACATGGGCTCGGCCCGGCTCGGCACATAGCGCTGCTCCCACAGCACCAAGCCATCCGCCGACCAGAGTATCAGCTTGCCGTCGTCGAGGCTTAGGGTCAACTCCGGAGGCGCTGCGCTTTCCAGCTGTAGGGCCGGCATGTCCGCCAACCGGCTTTTGATCTGCGCTGCCGTAGCCGCATCCGGCATCTCCAGCCTGAGGTGGAGGGAATAGCCGCCAAAACGGCGTTGCGCCACAAATATCCAGGCACGCTTCAATAGCTCTTCCGGCACCTCGCGGTCAAGCGCCACTGTGCTTTCCAATAAGCCCAGGCCCGCCTCCATTACCTCTCCGGTAGCCAGCGGGGGGATCCCGGCCGTGTCGCGGATTTCAGGTGGATACACAGACACGAGCGCGCCTGCGTGCAAGCCATGCATCAAACCTCCCGCAAGCAATAGCTCCTTGGGGCCAAGCGCAGTCACCGCCCTGAAATAAGGCACGGGTGGCGGCACCTTCCCGCCAAAAACGATCATGTCTTGTTCGCCTTCCAGCTGAGGGGTCTGCTTCCGACTTCGGGTAGCGATGTGCAGGGCGGTTTGTTCAAAGAGTCCGCGGTAAGTGGTGGAAGGCTCCATTTGGCGCATGGCTTTACAAAAAGCCCAGCTCAGCAAGGCGCAGCGTTCGTTGGCCTCCACGGTCATTTCTATGCTGGGCTGGTGGGGCATGGAAGAGTACAGGGCAACAAAAGGCGCCAGTCCGCCGGCTTCCGCTTCGCGCGCCATGTCGTGCCGGTCCGGCTTGGCACTGCCGTTTCGTCCTCTTAATCCACCGCCTGAATGGCAGGCGTCGAGCAACACCAGCACCTGTCCTTCCGGCCCTGCCTTCCGGCGAAGGCTTTCCACCCATCTGCCCAGCTCATCATCCCGGATCAACTGGCGGTGGTTTTTCTCCGAACTCCGTTGGCCATCATACGGCACGAGCGCTTCGTCCAGCTGATCAGCCTCCTCTTTGTTGTCGTCCTGAATTTGGGTGCCGTGGCCATAAAAGTAAAATACCGCCACATCGCCTGGTCCGGCCTGTAAAAGATGGGCGTCAAACGCTTTTCGGATGCCCTCGCTGGTGGCATCGGCATTGGTAAGCACCCGGATGTCCTGCGCTGAAAAGCCCTTTTGGAGCAAGGTGGCCTGCATCATCTGTACGCCTGTGGTCGCATTCAGGGGCTTATCCTTGAAGTCTGCGGAGGCATATTCGCCTACGCCCACCAGCAGCGCCACTTTTCGGGCCTGGCCGTGGAGCAAGGAATGGCTCCATAACAGGGTGAACAGGAGGAATAAGGATTGCTTCATTTTATACCGTGATTAAAGTGATTTTGATGAATTGAGTGCTTAAAAACCATTGATTTTCAATTGACTACAAACGTTCAATTTTCAAAACCACTTTGCATTGGCTATATCTATATAGTAATAGTACCGCTATTTCATCTTTTTCAATAACTGAAGGGCATTAATCCGATATGGATGAGCGGCATTTTGCGATATGGCTTGCATCTGCGCTTTGCTTTTGGCCGGGTCGTTCGGCAGCCAGGCAAGTGCCAGCAGCCAGTCTGCATCGTCCTGGTAGAACGTATTACGGTTGGCCTTTACCTGCTCGAGCAAGGGGATGGCTGCTTTTGCCTTGCCCGACTTGAGCAGCCCAATAGCTTGATTCAGCTGCTTCTCCAGGGCTGCATCCTTTTTTTCATCGCCCATCAGGGCATAGTCCAGGTCTTCGAGCTGTGCTACGGCCTCGGCATACAATTCCAAGGTTTTGGCATCGGCAGGCTCTGCTGGTTTTTGCGTGGGCGGCACGGGGGTATTGGCCGGCGTTTGAGGGGGAGTAGGGGTGGGCGTCTGGTTCGCAATAGGTTCGGTGGGCGCCGGTTTAGGCGCTTCGGATTCCGGTGCAGGCGTTGCTGACTCCTGCCTGCTCTGCCAGTAATAAACGGCAATGGCCGACATGATTAGAATGCCGGCCAGAACGATCCATCGTAAATTATTAGGACTGGCTGCCGGAGCCGGCCGAACCATGTTTTTGCGGATGTTTTCCCGCAGCCTCATGCCGTGTAATTCTTCTATAAGTCCCTGATGGCGTTTGATCGCTACCTGCAAATCGGCATCACTTGCCAATGCAGCCTCAAATTCGGCCTTTTGGGCTGCATCCATCCCATCATTCAGGTATATATCAATTTGATCGTAATAGTCTTTCATAAATTAGTGTTTTTGCCCGGAGGCGGTCATTTCAGAAGCAAGCTCAAGCAGCTTTTTCATACATTTTGCCCGATGGTTTTTTAATGCGTCTACCGTAGAATATTGCGTGAGTCCCTGTTCTATGACCTCCTTGTCCTTCAGTTCTTCCAGATAATAGAGTCGGATCAGCCTTTGACAATTGTCGCCTACTTTATTAAGTAAGGAGACAAGGATCTCGGAATTCACCTCGCTGCCCGGGAAAACGCCTTCTTCTTCAGCCCTATCATAGCCAGGTTCAAAAGGCTGGGTTGCAGCGCGCTGCGCCTGGCGATTCTTGAACCTGACGTGCATTTTCGCTATTTCAATGACATACGATACCGGGTTGTGCCCTTGGTACACATACTTTCCGCCTTTTAGTTTTTTGATAAAAAGCAGGATGCAGTCACATTGAAACTCTTCAATATCCTCATCGCTTAACTGGTACATCTTACCAATCTGATACACTTTCGCCGATATTTTTGACGAAAGACACCTGATGGCGCCAGGGGACTCCTGCAACAATCCACTCAGCAAAGCCTCGTGATCGGTGTAAAGTTTGCAGTCGTCGCCTGATTTTCGATGTAAGAAAAAATCGAGTATTCTGGCCATGAGTCGGCGCTATATTTAAAGTGAAGTACTTTTACATATTCCGAGCCATGCACTTGTAACTATATGCATGGCCAAACAAAAAAGGTAACCAGGGGTAAAAAAAGATTTTACGGTTGCCCCGAAACAACAAGTAGGCTAATGCTCCTGCCAGTTGCACGTCTGTTTCATAAGTCGGACAGATTTATGCCGGAAAGATAAATGTACAGAAAATAAATATAGGTAAAAAAATCGCCTACCCCCCCGGAAACGCCGAATCATTCACATCCCCAATCTTCAACCCGGTGAACTTAAAATAAGTGGGCAGCGGATCGGCGGAGTGTGGCACCAGGATTTTTTCCGGGAAAGGCGGGGTAAAAGGATCCTGCGGATTGGGAAACACATAATTATCCGGCAGGAAGCGCCAGGATTTGCCGTTGGGGAGTTCAGAGGTTATGCCCAGGATCAGTTTGCGCAATACAATGATGTCGAAAGTAGTCACCTTGCCGTCCTGATTGGCATCGGCGGCGATGATCTTGTATGGGGAATCCAGTGCTTCCAGACCGAGTATGTGTTGGGAAATCAGGGCGAGATCGTAGGTGGTGACGCCATTAAGCGGCTGTTCGTTTTTTCGGGGAACGATAGCGGTTTCATATCCGGGCGTTGGAGAAATGACCCCAAACTCACTGTAATAGCCCACGTTAATGCTGGAACAGCAGCTTGGCGTCCCGACAAAAACCTCCCGTTCAAAGTTTTCGGCAAGGCAGTTGGCCCCGGATATTTGGGCAAAGACACTGTCAATGCCGGCATCCAGAGGGGTTTGGTATAGGATGGTCACCCCAGGGTCGCAATTACCCATGATGTCCTGTACAAAAACGGTGGTCTGGCAAGAGCTCAGGTTGCCCGCAGCATCTTTTGCCCATAACTCCAGTCTTTGCAGGCCAATATCGGCAGGTTGAAAATCGAGCCGGTCCTTCACTGGGAATCCGCTGCCGGTACATATTCTTCGAAGCCCTAATTCCACCGGCATGGAAGCATCCGAAACGGAATCCACCAGGTCAACGGCAAAAAGCGTTACCAGGCATAGTGGCCCCACGGTGATGGAAAGCTGGGATTTACAACTCAGGTAGGGCGGAATAGTATCAGGTGTCTGGCCGTGCAGTTGGGTTCCGGCGAATGTCAGCAATAGCGTAAATAGATATAGTCGCATGGTTTATCAAGTTTTTGGGTGGTTCCCTTAGCCTCCCGGGAAGGCAGAATAGTTCACATCTCCAATTTTCAGGCCAGTAAACGGGAAGGTGGAAGGAAATCCCGGATCTGAAGGCAGAATCCTGTATTCCTCCGGGAAGGGAGGCTCAAATGGGTTCAAGGGATTGGGAAACACATAGCTGGCCGGAATAAAACGCCAGGATTTGCCATTAGGCAATTCCGATGTAATACCCAGGATCAGTCTGCGCAACACAATGATATCGAACGTAGTCACATTCCCGTCCTGATTGGCATCGGCGGCAATGATCTTGTAGGGCGAATCCAGGAGCTCCAAACCGAGTATGTGTTTGGAAATAAGAGTGATATCGAAGGTCGTAACGCCGTTGAGTGGCGCATCGTTTTTAATGATTTCTACCACCCCTTCATAACCGGGAGCAGGAACCACCGTGCCGAGTTGAAAGTACGAGCCGCTAAGGGTCTGGCAACATCCGGGGGTGCCAATGTAAATACTTCTGTTAAAGGTGTCGGCATCACAATTGTGCGCTTTGATGCTGATGAGCAAGCTGTCCATTCCTTTGCCCAATGGCGTTTTGTAGCCAAAACGCATGTCGGGATCACAAAATGCCTCAAATTGCGGCTTAACCTGTACACTGGTGGTACAGGATGAAACATTCCCCGCAGCGTCTTTGGCCCATACCGATACCGTTTGGGGACCAAGATCCCATTCTGAAAAGTAGTGATAACTGGACTCCGGGAAAGCATCACCCATGCACTTGCGATGAATCCCGAGGACAATGGGTAGGCTGTCGTCAAACAAGCTGTCTATTACATCCGACGCATTGAGTGCATCTGTGCAGTACTTCACCGTAACCTCCCCTGGCGGCTTACAAGTCAAATAAGGCGGAATGGTATCCGGCGTCTGGCTGCCAGCTTTTACACCAGCCAGCAGCAACAACAAGATCAAAGTGAAACGACTCATCAGTATTTTCGGATTCTTCTGTCAAATATAGTGCATGCCGGATTGAACCCGGCGTGGAAATTGGGCGTTTGCCCAGAACTTGACAGAAATAGTGCCGAAATCCGCATCGCGCAAACAGTTGGGCATCGCAACAAGTCTGACAAAAAGATAATCCGGAGGTCAGCCTGAACCCTATTTAGTCATCATCATGAATTAGGTAATCTGGTTTGATACAGTTGATCTCCGGAAACCATATGTTTGTCCTCGGCCTTATTTAGTCGTTATGCTGCATCTGCCTCCCTATCCGGATTACCCTGTGCTCACCGGCGCGCGCGTATTGCTTCGTCCCGTAACCGCCGGGGATGCCGAAGCCCTGCTCGAGATCTCTATGTACGACGGCCATAAAGCCGAAACGGTGGAAGAGGCCGCACAAATGCTAGGCAGAATTCATCAGGATTACCTCCTGGGGGAAAGCATCCATTGGGGTATTGAAGACCTGCAAACTGGCGCCCTGACAGGCACCTGCGGATTCTACCGCGGCGGATTCGATAAAGGCGCCGGCGAACTGGGCTGTATCCTCCTGCCCGGCTACCGGGGCAAAGGATACATGTCGGAAGCCATAGCCCTGGCCGCCGGATTTGGTTGGAAAAACATGCGCCTCACCCGGGTTTACGCCATCACCACCCTAGACAACGAACCCGCCATCCGCCTCCTGGAAAGACTCGGCTTCGAAAAAACCTCCGAAACGGCGGAAGGGTTGGTTACTTACGATTTGCGACTTACGACTTAGGACTTGCGATATACGACGTACGATTTGCGACGTACGACTTAGCGTGCCTTCCTATCACCCTCGAGCCTTCTTCACCACTTTCCACACCCCTGCGCCTGTGCTCGTGCGCAGGTGAAGCGCATACATGCCCGCAGGAAGCTGTTGCAGTCCCTGCCAGGTATTGGTTCCGAGGTGTAACTGGGTAGTGGTTTGCCAAACCATTTTGCCGGATAAATCACTCAGCCAAACCTGGGCCTCACCTTCGGGGGCTTGTTCCAGGGTAACCGATAACTGATCCTCAAACGGATTGGGCGATACCACTGCCTGCAACATCCGGGCTGGTTCCTTGGTGGCAACCGTATAGCAAGGACTTCCGGTAACGAACGGACTAAAGTAATCCGCAATTTTCTGGGATCTGAGCACCGGGTTGGCCGTGTAATGGTAAGAACCGTTGTCGCCATAGCGCAAGCACTCAAAAAACGCCAGCGCGGGGTTGAAATCCGGGCATTGATCAAAATCGGTGGTGTACTGCATTTGTGCGCCGGCAAAAGCCACAGAGATAGCGCCGCTGCCGTAGGTTTTCATATAATTGGTATGCCAGGGGGTAAAACCCAGGTTGCAATAATTGGAAATCACAAAAAACGGAGTGCCCAGTCCAAAGGGGACTACGCCGTCGCAGGTTTGGTGGTAGAGGTAAACAGCGGGTGTGTCGGGGCCTTGCAGCCAGTTGTTGGCAGCGCCTTCATAGGGCACGCCGCCAAACAGGTTCACCACCCCGATTACGTTGGCATCGTACCCGTTCAGGTTCAACGTGCCATCTACGGGACCCAGATCCGGGCGGTTAAGGGCAGTACCTGAAGGTTGAATAATCTGGGTGGTGCAATTCAGGGAGTAACTGTTGGTGAGGTTGGCCGCCGGCACAGGGGCGGGAGCCAAAGCATTACACGAGACCGGCTTTTCTTCAGGCCGATCCAGAAAACCTACTGCCATCGACAGGAAACCGCCGGCGCTTTCGCCGCCCACGAGTACGCGTTCGGTACAGATAGAATCTACAGCAGCCCGACCTTTTAGCCAACGGATAGCGCCTTTAACATCCTGTTGTCCGCGGTAGATGGCGCGGATAAGTTCCATGGAATCGGCAGCATACAGGGTGGCGCCAGCCTGGGCGTCCGTAACCGGATTGCCGATGGGGCCTGCGCTTTTATGCCATCCCAGTCGGTAATTGACAGAGGCCACCACATAGCCCCGCTGTGCCATTTCAGTGGCAATGGTAACCATAGCTTCTTTGCATCCGCCCAGCCAGGAGCCGCCATGTACCAGCACCAATAAGGGGCGGGAAGGATTGTTATCGCCAATGGGTTTGTATAAATCCAGGAGAAGCGTAGTGGAGATACCTGCATAATTAGGCATAGCGCCGTACACCAGATCTTTTTCCACGCGGACGTTGTATTGCTTGGTGGTGTAAGGATTTTGGGCAACCATATAAAAAGCGCCCAGCATCCAGGCCAGTAACAGGAATTGTTTTTTCATAGGATGGTATTGGTTTGTTTTTAGTTTCAGACGTGTGTGGGGTGGATGGTTACTTATTCACCGCGAAGTTTAGTTCACCGCGAAGTACGCAAAGATCGCGAAGTTTTCACCGCTAAGTACGCTAAGGGCGCTAAGGGGTGGGCAGCTGCGCTGCCAGGTCTTTGTCCCGTTCCAAGCCTGGCAGCGCAGCTGCCGGATCCTTAGTGCCCTTAGTGCCTTAGTGGTAAACCCCTCTTAGCGCTCTTTGCGTACTTCGCGGTGAACCCTTCGCATTGAAAACCTCGCGCTTCCTCTCATGTCTTTCCTCCTCAAAATGAGCCACTTACACCCCCTTTATTTATCCAAGTTTTTACCCTTCAAATTTTATCCACATTGAGTTATCAACATTGTTGACAAGTTAGGTAACAAATAATTATCATTGATTATCAATTACCTATAAAAGTTATTCACATTTTGTGGAAAACTAACTTTGACACTCGCCAAAAAAGCCCTACTTTCGCTTTCGCTTTTCAGCAGGTTATTTTACTCCGCCTTTCTTCCTGAACGTCCCTTCACTCATATTGAGCGTGCCTGAGCCGGTTTATCCCGGATCTGCCCTGTGTCTGCCTCAAAAATATGCGTGTTGAACCAATTTTTGAAGCAAAAAACTTTTCAATATAGTAGTCAAATTTACTTGAACCAATGTCAAACATAAACGAACCCATTCTGGCGGATAACCCCGACCGCTTTGTGATCCTGCCGATCAATTACGCGGAGGTGTGGAAAATGTACAAAACCTCTGTAGCCTCTTTCTGGACTGCAGAAGAAGTAGACCTCACGCAGGACATAAACGACTGGGAGAACAAACTTACCGACAACGACCGGCACTTCATCAAGCACGTGCTGGCATTCTTTGCCGCTTCTGACGGTATTGTCAACGAAAACCTCGTACTCAACTTCATGCGCGAGGTACAAATCCCGGAAGCCCGTTGTTTTTACGGTTTCCAGGTGGCCATCGAGAACATCCACGCCGAGATGTACTCCCAGTTGATCGACACCTATATTAAGGATCCGAAAGAAAAAGATTACCTCTTCCACGCCTTGCAGAACCTGCCTTGCGTGGCCAAAAAAGGCGAGTGGGCCATGCGCTGGATCGAAAATGCTCCTACGTTTGCACACCGCCTCATTGCATTCGCTGCTGTAGAAGGTATTTTCTTCAGCGGATCATTCTGCAGCATCTACTGGCTGAAAAAACGCGGCCTCATGCCCGGACTCACTTTCTCCAATGAGCTGATCAGTCGCGACGAAGGCATGCACACCGATTTCGCCTGTCTGCTGTACTCCATGTTGCAAAACAAAATTGACCCGGCCGAAATCCAGTCCATCATAACTGAAGCCGTGGAGTTTGAAAAAGAATTCGTTACGGATGCCATTCCGGTATCACTCATTGGCATGAATGCCGAGATGATGAGCCAGTATATCGAGTTCGTGGCCGACCGCTTGCTTATGTCACTGGGCAATGATAAAGTGTACAACACTGCCAATCCGTTCCCATGGATGGATATGATTTCCATTCAGGGAAAAACCAACTTCTTTGAAAAACGCGTTGGCGATTACCAAAAAGCCGGCGTGATGGCCAAGCGTGAAGAGCAGGTATTCTCCATGGAAGCTGATTTTTAAACCATAACAATTAAACAAATACAACCTCAGTCATGGGCAAATTTGTGATTTCCACCCGCTCTAACGGCGAATTCCAGTTCAACCTCAAAGCCGGTAATGGCCAGGTAATCCTCAGCAGCGAGGGTTATTCCACCAAAGCCGCCTGTATGAACGGCGTTGAATCCGTACGCAACAACTCCGGCGACGACAACCGCTACGAACGCAAAGAGTCTTCCAACGGTAAATTCTACTTCAACCTCAAAGCCGGCAACGGCCAGGTAATCGGAAGCAGCCAAATGTACGAAGCTGAAGCAGGCCGCGATAACGGTATAGAATCCGTTAAAACCAACGCGCCAGACGCCACGGTAGACGACGAAACTGCGGCATAATTTTTTCACCGCGGAGACGCGGAGACACAGAGAGTCAAACCTCCGCGCCTCTGCGTCTCAGCGGTAAAAAAACACACCATGAAAACATCTGCCCTATTCCTCTCCCTCTTTCTGTTCGCCGGACTTGCCTGCAAAGACAAGTTGGACAAAAGTTGCGATGCCAACTTCCTGGAAGTTGATGTCAACAACGTTTTTTGGCAGGCAGAAGAGGTAACGGGATTCAGTTTTGGTGTCGGAGGTAATATTACCATACAGGCAAAAGCCAATTTTGGACAAGTAAGAGAAATAGTCATACAGGTACCCATGGATGTAACAACAGGCGCCTACCAGTTGCAAACCGGCGTATTTCTTCACTCAATCGTTGTTGTTCCAGGAGGTTTTCAGGCAGAAACTGGAGAATTAACTATTACCGTTCACGATACCACCAATAAAATCATCAAAGGCACCTTTTTCTTCAGCATCCCCTCCGAAGGACTCACCGTAGAAGCAGGCAGCTTTTGTGCGAAATATTGACGGTAAACGGCTTACGGTGAACGGCTTACGGCCAAAGGCCAACGGAAACCCCAACCCAACGCCAACTCAAAAACTCAAACACTCGAAATGAGATTTGTTCTTTCTCTTCTGATTCTTTTCACGCTGAACAGCCTGCAGGCGCAAAGTAAAAAGGAACTTACCAAGTCTCTGCAACGCGACCTGGCAGATTACCGGAAGTACACGCTGGCCTTAAATTTCGACAGCAGTTTTCAGTTCATGTCGCCCAGGATGTTCGACATCGTTCCCTTAGATTCGCTCAAGGCAACCATGTTGCAATCCATGGATAATGAGTATATGAAAATTGAGCTAACCGGCATGGAGTTTACGGATTTGAAAAAACTAAAGATCAAGCAAGCCGGCAATTATTATTGGGCCATGGTTCCTTACAATGGCAGCATGCGGATGGAACTGAAAGGAGATGAAGCCTTTACAAAAATGCTCATTCCAATCATGAAGAGCCAGTTTGGCAGTGAAAATGTGAAAATGGAAGGAGCGTCGACCATGAATCTCAGCCTCAAAAACAAAAATGTGATTGCAGTCAAAGAACCCGGCGCCCCGAAATGGTATATGCTGGAAGACAAAAGAAAAGAAAAAGGCGGCGGAACCGAAATGCAGCAAATGATCTATGAAACCGTAATTCCGGAAGAAGTGCGGAAAGCGATTGAGAAGGCGTAAAGGTGACACAAAGGCACAAAGGCACAAAGCCGCTAAAACACTAAAACACTAAAACACTATGAAACGACTTCAAACTACCCTTTTAGGACTCTTTTTGCTGGTGACTTTTGTGGCATCAGCGCAGAAACTGAAAGAAAAAAAGGACATCGTTTATCTGGACGATGCCCCGCAATATAAACTGGAAAAGGCCAGTGGGAACCTGTTAAAAGGGGTTTCTTACAGAGCTACCAGCATGAACGGCGACACCCTGATCCGGTACCATTTCAAGTCGTTGAGCATACCCGGGTTGCCACACGAATCGGTTGGAACCTTCTGGTCTTTCTTTCTGGTAGAAAATGTGGAAACAAAGCAAACAGTGGAGATGGATATTCTGGCTAAAAGAAACCTGATGGAGGAAAATCAACAGTACGGGGTGATCAAGGAAAATAAAGTGACTCAGGAAGGCTGGGAAGCTTTCGCCAAAGCACATCAGGGTTTTTTATCGTCGCGAGAAGAAATGGATTCGGTTGCCGTACATCGTAAAGCATTGAATGCCAACAAAGACTATAAAGCTTATGCCCAAACACTTGTAAAGCGCAGCCGATGGGACGACGAGCTTACGGTTTCCGGCAGCGATATTATGATGGGCTCCATGATCGGCACCCCTACAAAAATCGGGGCAATCAAAGTCGCGTCAGATAATAACTATGGCAAACTGTACAGCATTACCCGACCGAATGGCAAACAATTAGCCACGGTATTTTTTGAAAAGGCAAAAAATCGGATCTACACCCGCACCGATTTCGATGGCATAGGCAAAGAAACCATTGTCGACCCATCCGAATTCAATGCACGACAACTAACCGTTGAGATCAAAAAGCTGATCATGAACGGGTATTTGTGATACATGAGGGAAGGGCGCGGCGCCTGGGATGAAAAGCCAATTAGAGCTAAGAAGGTAAGCAGAGGTGGTAACAGATTGGAAGGATCAGAGGAAGGCGATGAAACTTAGTAAGGCAATGATGGTGATTGACGGTTATCGGGATTTTTGGAGAGGAACTGAATTACTAATGCTTTTGAGGAGGCCGGGGAAATTGAAATGGGCTGAGGCGAAGGCGAAAAATCATCATTAATGAAAACGAGAAAAAGACTTGAGCAGACGATATTAAAACTGGTGAAGACGGAGGTTAGTCGCATAATAAATGTTTCGCAGACAGTATCTCCTCACTATATAAAGGATGTGTCCATAATACCAACTACCAATGAGTACTTAAACACATCCAATACGAATGACTTCATTAGAAAAGAGGTCATGTTTACAAATGAGGAAGGGCGATTCTTTCGAAGTTTAATAGCGACTTGCAAGGTAGAGGAACTGTTAGCTGAATTGACTAAAAGGGTCGAAGCAGAAGGAAGCCGTGAGCAGAAAAACAATGTTTCAAGTCTCGCTGGACAATGGTCCAAATTGAAAAAAGAAGAAATAGGTGGCTCAATTTCGAGAGAGGAATTAGAAATCTCGCGTAACCGAGTGGTAAACAGAATACTCTCGTTTATTGAAAGCTACACGTCAACCGAGAAGTAACTTATTCACTGTCAGTGTTTTTTACATAATAGCTGAGGTCCGTTAAAACCTCTGCACATTAATGTTACCCTCACTAAACCCCAGCCGAACGCCAACTCGAAAACACAAACACCCAAACACTCGAAAAATAACCACCATCAACATAACAATCTGATCATGATGCAAGTAATCAAACGCGATGGCCGAAAAGAGGAAGTGTCGTTCGACAAGATCACGGCGCGCCTCCGCAAAATGACGTACGGACTGGATACCAACTACGTCAACCTCATTGAAGTATCCAAAAAGGTGATCATGGGCCTGTACGACGGCGTGACCACCGTGGAACTCGATAACCTGGCGGCTGAAACCGCTGCCACTATGGCTACCGTTCACCCGGACTACGCCCTGCTGGCGGCTCGTATCGCCGTGAGTAACCTCCACAAGGAAACGGAGAAATCCTTCTCTAAAGTGGTGGAAGAACTCTTCAACTACGTTGATCCCAAAACAGGCGATCGCGCAGGCCTCATCGGCGAGGAAACCAACCGCATTGTGCAAAAACACAAGGCTAAACTGGATTCTGCCATCATCTTCGACCGCGATTTCGAGTTTGATTACTTCGGCTTCAAAACCCTGGAGCGCTCCTACCTCATGCGCATGAACGGCAAAGTGGTGGAACGCCCGCAGCATCTCTTCATGCGTGTATCCGTGGGCATCCACGGCGAAGACATAGATGCCGCCATCGAAACGTACAACCTCATGAGCGAGCGCTGGTTCATCCACGCCACGCCTACCCTCTTCAACGCCGGCACGCCCAAGCCGCAGTTGTCTTCCTGCTTCCTGCTGAGCATCACAGAAGACAGCATCGCCGGTATTTTTGAAACCCTGTCGCGCTGCGCACTCATTTCCCAGAGCGCCGGCGGTATCGGCCTAAGCATTCACAATGTACGTGCCACGGGTTCCTACATCAAAGGCACCGGCGGCACCTCCAACGGCATCATCCCGATGCTGCGCGTGTTCAACGACGCTGCCCGCTACGTAGACCAGGGCGGCGGCAAACGCAAAGGCGCCTTCGCGGTGTACCTCGAGCCATGGCACGCCGATATTTTTGAGTTCCTCGAACTGAAAAAGAACCACGGCAAGGAAGAAATGCGCGCCCGCGACCTCTTCTACGCCCTCTGGATCTGTGATCTGTTCATGGAGCGCGTAAAAGACGACCAGGACTGGTCGCTCTTCGATCCGAACGAAGCGCCGGGTCTGTTCGATGTGTACGGCGCCAAATTCAACGCCCTGTACGAGCAGTATGAAAAAGAAGGTCGCGCACGCAAAAAGGTTAAAGCACGCGATCTGTGGAACGCCGTATTGGAAAGTCAGGTAGAATCCGGCACCCCGTACATCCTGTACAAAGACGCCGCCAACATGAAGAGCAACCAGCAAAACCTGGGCACCATCCGCTCTTCCAACCTCTGCACCGAGATCATTGAGTACACCTCCAAAGACGAGGTAGCGGTGTGCAACCTGGCTTCCATCGCCCTGCCGAAGTTCATTTCCAACGGCAAGTTTGATTTCGAAAAATTGTATGAAATCACCCAGGTAGCCACGCGGAACCTCAACAAGGTGATCGACATCAACTACTACCCTATCCCGGAAGCGCGCAACTCCAACATGCGTCACCGTCCGATTGGTTTGGGCGTACAAGGTCTGGCCGATGCCTTCATCCTGATGGGTATGGCGTTCGACAGTGATGCGGCCAAGCAACTGAACAAAGACATTTTTGAGACCATCTACTTCGCTGCCGTAACCGAATCAGCCAATCAGGCCGAGAAACACGGCACCTACGAAACCTTCCAGGGCTCCCCGTTGAGCAAAGGCATGTTCCAGTTCGATCTTTGGGGCGTAACGCCTTCCAAGCGCTGGGACTGGGACGGCCTCCGCGAGCGCGTGAAAAAAGTAGGCGTGCGCAACTCCCTGCTTGTAGCGCCCATGCCGACGGCCAGCACCAGCCAGATCCTGGGCAACAACGAGTGCTTCGAGCCGTACACCTCCAACCTCTACACGCGCCGCACCCTTGCGGGCGAGCACATTGTGGTGAACAAACACCTCATGCGCGACCTCGTGCGCCTCGGCATGTGGAACGAAGAAATGCGCGAAGCCATCATGGCCGCCAACGGCTCCGTACAGGGCATCGAAGACATCCCGCAGGAAGTACGCGATGTGTACAAAACCGCCTACGAGATCAGCCAGAAAGTGATCATCGACATGAGTGCCGACCGCGGCGCCTTCATCTGCCAGAGCCAGAGCCTCAACGTGTTCATGGAAGCGCCCACGTTCGCCAAGCTGTCCTCCATGCACTTCTACGCCTGGCAAAAAGGCCTCAAAACTGGCATGTACTACCTGCGCTCCAAAGCTGCAGTGGACCCCATCAAGTTCACCCTCAGCCAGAAGCACCAGCAGAAGTTCGTGCAGAACGCCAAAGCCACCGAGCCCATCGCTACGGCTTCTGTTACGGAAAAAGCAGTACAGGTACAACCCCAGGCGCCAGTCACCATGTCGGCCCTGGACATCGAACAAGTATCCGGCAAAATTTGCAGTTTAGACAACCCGGACTGCGAAGCATGCAGTGCATAAGAGGTATGAGGTATGAGGTATGAGGTATGAGATATGAGGTATGAGATATGGAACCGACGGGATTAATCTCATATCTCATATCTCATATCTCATATCTCATACCTAATATCTCATATCTAATATCTCATACCTAAGAAATACGGCTGCCGGGGGTAGCAATCAACAGTTGGAATTCCCTTTCCCTCTACTTGAAACGCTTTTCCCACACTAGTTTCTTCCAGCTGGCTTCTGCCTGGTGGCCGTTAGTTTTCCCTCTAGCCCCAGCGGGGCGGTCATATTTGTAGCCCCATCGGGGCGATAATATTTGTAGCCCCAGCGGGGCGAAGAAGGCGATATTTTAACGCAGGGTCAAAATGCGTATCCCGAATCCACCTGTCAATTGCGGCAATTCATTAGTTTTTAAGCTAAATTGGCTCAGATTAGGCTAAAAACAGAATATTATTTTAGGCAGAAAGCAGTCATCTTTACATATGGCCCAAAAATTAAGCATTGATGAAGTCTTAAATTATCAACTTGGTCGAAGATCACAACAGACGGTTAAACGTTACTTTGTTGAATGGCGAAAAATACAAAAGCCACCTATCCCGCTCCGATGTGATAATGAAGAGTGTTATTTCCACACCAACCCATTGGTCTGGAATTCCCAACCATTTAACTTGATATTAGATCATAAAAATGGCGTGAGTGGAGATAATAGGCCAAAAAATCTACAATTCTTATGCCCAAATTGTAACGCTCAACAACCAACTCATGGTGGTGGCAATAAGGGTAAGGTTAAACAAAGTGGTGGAGGGTTTGCCAAGGAAAAGGATGGTAAGTGGCACTATACCTTACCTGCTCTAAGTGGCAAATTCCGACTCAATTAGTGTTTGTTACCAGCTAGCGCAAGCTTATTCCAACTGCGCATCCCCCCAATTCCAAGCTCAATGCCCGCCGCCGCGAAAGCTTCCCCTTCGTGCCGAGAATTCCTGCCGGCAAACCGCGAAACAGATTTTTTGCCTTGCCTGGTCTTCCTGCTTTCTTACCCCAAATTACCATGCCCAACGCCGTGCTCGGGTCTTTTTTGACCCAGCGCCACGTTCGTGAGTGGCTAAACAAATGAGTATATCTTGGGCTAAATGCCAGTTAGCAATACTTAGCTACCCACGCGTGACCAGCTACCTACCCCCCGGATTTCAACAGTGCTTATCCAGATGTGGATCAGATGATCCAGAATAACCACTGAAACAACCAATCGATGTCATCAGAGCACTAAAAGCCAGCGAATAAATACCTGGTGCGCTACTTGCCCACACTGTAAGGCTCCTTCCTGCGCATAATGAAATGCTGGTATGTAAGTGGATTAAATGCAGTTGTTGGATCAGGAGCCTGATATGATTGCACCAATTCCCAACCATGGACACTCATCCAATTAAGCGCATCTACAGGGCTCTTAAATTTTATAGCCTTACCATCTTCATTATCAATCATATCAGCTTTCCTGAACCAGCCTGTTACGGTCTCCCCATAATCTACAGTGACCTTCGCCTTGCTACTAAATCCTCCAAGCGGATACGATACATCTGCATACCTCCACACCAGTGAATCCTGCTCCTGGGAAAACACACAAACCGATTGTATTAGTAGGAGTAATGTGATTAACTTTTTCATATTACGCATTGTTGTTGGTTGCAAAATCAGCCCATTTAGGCACCAATATCTTCAAAAAATCAAACTCAGTAGTTATTTCAATGTTTTTACCCTTTTCATAATATTACATTCCCGGATCGTCCGGCTTCCGCCTCTACAATAGGCCACAACGGCATCCTCCGCTGCGCCCTAGTCTTTATTGACCCAGCGCAATTGTAAGCCCTGCCAAAATCATCCTATACGCCCGGCTGCCCACACGAAAAGCAATGCCCGAAAGACCAAAGCGAAAGCAGATGCCTACACCTAAGCAATCAACGATAATGCTTGATCAAGCAATCTCTTTTTGAGTGCGATTATTGAATCAATATCTGGAATATCATATTTATCACCGTTTATTTCGATTTTTTGGGAATTAGGGGTGATATGCAAATCGCATATTTTTTTCTGAATGCTATTGTCCAGAATAATCGAAAACTTACTGCGTTGGTCCCGGTAACTGATTGATTGGGAGCTTATCAGCTTGTGTTGAGCTAAAATCGTTTTGATCACGTGATAAATATTGAGTTCCTGCTCTGTCGTGATCACTCCTGATGTCCTGTTCTTTGCCTCTTCAACAATCAGTTTTTCAAGTGCGGACCTTATCGAAAGTGAGTTAATAAGCTCCCTGACCTGAGCTTCAGCATTTTTTGTGAGGGTTGTTCCTCCCATCCGGGTATAAATCGCCTTGACGAAATCTTTTGATGGATTGGAAAGCTCCTTAAAAAGAGCCTCATCAAAGCTTTCAAGGAAGAACAAGTCTTGCGCATCGCTCAAAATAGCCTTTATATCAATAGCCGCAAAATGAAACTTACACAGCTTGTCCAATGTATCACCCTCGATTGATTCCAAATCTACTGACAGGAATGGCGTGGGATGAAGGCTGGGCCCTCCACTATTTTTTCGACAGTAAAACAGAAACTGGATACCATTCGTCAGAATACCAATTTTAGATTCAGTGGTATTGATAAAGTACTCATTGAGTTGACGTAGGTGAAGATCATTTAAGTTCACTGTCGCCTTTTTTACCTCAATAATAACTTCCGGTTTTTTGTTGAATTGAATGGCATAATCGACTTTTTTACCTTTAAGATTGGCAAAATCTGCACTATACTCCGGGATTAAATTACGATCTCCATAACCAATGGAATAACCAAGCATGTTGAAAAAAGGCTCTACCAGGTAGGTACGAGTTTGCGCTTCATTTTCAGAGGACTCAATAGCCTTTTTGTGGTTGAACTCCGCCAAGGACTTTTTTATCTGTTTCAGAATCTGGTTGACGTTTGCCATAATTTGATGTTTTTAGGTCTACTAAAGATGTTATCTGCAAAAGTATTACTACAATTCAAAAAATTAAAATTTCTGCCTCGCCTCATGTTCTCGCCGTGCCCGGTCTTCCCCATATTAATAACAACCCATCCCCCCCGCCTCGTCTGGGTTCTTTCCATTTTACTGACACACTTTTTAGGACATTATACATATAGCATAATTCCTGCGTATTTTCCCGCCCAAATTCTACCAACCACCCTATGGATACCTCCGCCTTTTTTAATCAAATACGGGGGCTTATTGCCGCCGACGACCTTAATACCGCCCTAACCGAGCTCAAGCGCTTTTTTGACCAGTCAAAAATACTGAATGAGGTCATTCTCCAAAATGCCCGTTTTTCCGACATCAGCAGGCAGATCCGGATGGGAACAGTCAGCACCGGCGATGCCAATCTGACCCTGAACCAAATCCGCTACGGATTGCTGGAACTCCTGAGCGAACTGGAAAAGCGGGGCGCAGAACCTGCGTTGAAGAAGGAGATGGAGCAGGCGATTTCCATCAGCCAGAGTAAAAATGTTGTGAATGACTCCACCATTACGGCAGGAGGCGATGTGCATATCGGGGATAAAACCATCCACCAGACCGCCGACAAAATTTACAATATTGATAAAATTGACAACGCCAATTTTTCCTGAATCATGCCGAACGAAACTAACCTGCAAGGCCATCAAAACATCATCATCCAGGGTGTTACCGACAGCACCATCACCGTGACGGTGAACGGCGAAACAAAGGAAATCCACCGCCGGCTGGACGACCTGCAGGCCTTGCTGGAAAAACTGCAAGTCAATAGTATCCAGACTGCCGACAAAATCTACAACATCGGCTCCATTACCAACGCCAACTTTGAGTACATCGTCGGGCAGTCGAAAAAGGACCGTATGCTGCCGGAAGATCTGGCTCAAAATCTGGTCACCGATGAAAACCTCTGGGTGAAAAGTTTACAACAGGAATTGATCAAACAAGGGGTTTCTGTGGGCTCCAAACCCTGGGCCATCTTCCAGCACTATGGTTGGCTGATTGAGGCGTTTTTACAAAAAATGGGCACCGAGGCCGGACGGGAACGCAGCCAGCGTCGCCTGGCTTTTATGGCGGAGGCCTATCAAAGTACCTTGCGCTACCTGTGCTACATCCAGGTATCGCAAATATTCCAACAGCATAGCGCAGCCGGCCATCCGGCTATTACAGGGTTCATCCGTATGGATGCCGACGCACAGCCTCGCTACGACTATCTCAATCTACTGCTCCTGACCACTGAAATAGTGCCCAAAGGGCAGTCTTTTATGCCCGAACTCCACGATTTCACGACGGAATTGGCCGATACGCACTCAGACTTATACGGTACAACACTCTTTCTGGAAAAACACCGCAATGCCCTGCTCGACGGCCAGACACCTACCGGCGAAGCCCTGGAGCAACTGCTCAATGAATACCTCACCGGCCTTGTCTACTGGTTGCGCCGGCTGGCTTTCCTGGCCAAATACCGGCTTGTTTCCATCAAAGACATCAGCCTGAACTACCGACTCGGCTCCGAGAAAAACTTCGTACACCTTTATGGCGAACTGCACGGCATGTACGCCGAAGCCCTGTCGGAAGGAGAAGATTACAGTGCCCATTCCATTGAAGGCGTATTCACCTACAACCAAAGTGTGCTTCTTTTCCGGGGTAGTAACATGGCTGACTGCCTTGACCGTATCAACCAGCCGGACACTTACATTTCCCTCTCGCCGCTTATTGTAGATCAAAGCGTATTTGCCGATAAAGCCACTCAAACACCCGAAATATACTATTACATCGGCCAGGATAAAAGCGGCCGCCAGTACGTGTTTGCGCAGTATAAAAACGAACTGGAATATGAAGGCCGCCCTATTTCTTCCAACAAGCGCATGGCGGTGAAAGCTCAAAACAACCAGCAACCCCGGCTCGATGAACTATTTGGGCAATTGGAACAAGTTTTTCAACCCTATAAAACCGCCGCCAAATGACCCCAG
The DNA here is from genome assembly GCA_044347755.1 of Saprospiraceae bacterium. Lineage (GTDB taxonomy): Bacteria > Bacteroidota > Bacteroidia > Chitinophagales > Saprospiraceae > M3007. Next base: position 9,750 of record JBIKUE010000063.1, on the reverse strand, counting down.
TAACCTCCCCTTTCAAATTCTTGGACTCCTACAATCAGGAGGACGGCGATATCTTTTTCGGTCGGGGAAAAGAAACCAACGATCTTTACCAGGCCCTCAGCGGGGTGAAGCACCTGTTGGTGTACGGACCCTCTGGCGCGGGTAAGACCAGCCTGGTGGAGTGTGGCCTTCGCAATCAGTTTTCCGATGCCGACTGGTACGCCCTCACCATCCGGCGCGGCGCGGATATGACCGCCTCGGTATTCAGTGAAATAAACAAAGTCCTCCGGGAACCGATCCCCCTCGATCCAAATACCAAACGCCCGCTCAACCCGGGTACCGACTTCGGGCAGGTCATTGAAGACCTCTTTTCCGAGCGCTACCAGCCGGTGTACCTCTTGTTCGACCAGTTCGAGGAATTACTCATTTCCGGCAGCGAAGAGGAGAAAAAAGACTTTTTCAAACGGCTCAACCAGCTCATCCGCTATAAAGTGCCTTGCCGCGTCATGCTCATTATGCGCGAGGAGTTTATTGGCCATTTGTCGGAGTTCGAGCCGCTATGCCCCAGCATTTTCCAGCACCGCTTCCGGGTGGAGAAAATGCGGAAGGAAAACGTGAAGGAGGTGATCCGAGAAACCCTGGATGCCCCGCATTACAGAACTTATTTTTTGGTGGACAACAGTGAGGAGCTGGCGGAAAGTATCCTTTCCAAATTGCCCGACAAAAGCCGGGAAATAGAATTGGCCCACGTACAGGTGTTCCTGAGCGAACTTTGGGACCGGGCTAATGCTCCCGTTCCTAAGGTGGAGGGCAGGGTAGTTTTACATGCGGGACTAATACGAGAGCAGGATAATCTTGTGGGAGTACTGGACAGCTTTCTCAAAAACCAGCTCGACGAACTGGATAAAATCTACGGCGACAAAGTCCCGCTCGAAACCTTAGCCGCCATGATCTCGGAGCGGCACACCAAATTACAGGTAAGCGCCGACGATTTGCAAAAAGACCTGGCAGACAAAGGCGTACACCTGAAGCGGCCGCTGGAAGAGCTGCTTCTCGATCTGGAAAGGCGCCGTATCCTGCGCACCCTCAAATCAGGTGAGCAAACCCAGTACGAGATCAGCCACGACGTGCTGGCACTCGTGGTGGGCAAAAACCTGACCAACGAAATGGAATTGCGGGCGAAGGCTGCCGACATATATCGGGTGTACGAGGAGCGAAAAGGCTTTTTCTCCCAGGAAGACCTCGACCTTATACGACCTTACCAGCAATACAAGGCGTATTCGTCTGCGTTGGAGCAGCGAATTAAGGAAAGCGAAGATCATCTGCACGCAGAAGCGCAGCGTGTACAGCGCGAAAATGCGGAAAAATTGGCTGCGGAAGAAGCCCGCATTGCCCGTGAAAAAGCCGAAGCCGACCGGCGGCGCAAGCGGGCCTTGTTAACCTCATTGGTAGCAGGTATTTTGGTATTGGCAGCCGTGATAGCCATCATCTTTGCCCTGATGAAATCTGCGGAAGCGGAGCAGCAGGCTCAAAGGGCACAGGACGCCATTGCGCTGGCGGAGGAGAAAAAACGGGAGGCTGCGGAAAGCGATTCTGTTGCCTTGAAGGAAAAAGGAAATGCCCAAAGGGCTTTAAAATATGCTAAAGAAGCCCAACAATTAGCCGATGAAAAAGAAAAAATTGCCCGAAAAGCTGAGGCAAGAGCGCAAGCAGCTATTCTGCAATCAGGTATAGACTCAGAAATGGCAAGGATTGCCAAACAAGAAGCAGAGGACAAGCGACTGGAGGCAGATGAAGCAACGCGAAAAGCCAATGCCGCAAAACTCGAAGCTGAAAAGCTGGCACTTCAAGTGGTAAGCAATTTGCTTCCTCAAATCCGCCGTGACATCCTTTATTTAGATTACGGAGCGGCATATTCCAAAATAAAGGAGGCCTCATCACTTAATGCGCTACAGGATAGTCTGGCCTTTGAATGTATGGAAGTTGCCTGGTTCTATCATCACAGTGGTAAGGACAAACTCGCACGTGAACCTTTTGACCTGGCAGCCGAGTTACTTGATAAAGATATGGTTAAGAGCCGCAGGGATTTTTCAGCCCTGAACCCTGAAAGAGCGCAATTCCTAGAAGCCCGGTACTTTGGCGAGATGGTAGCCATCAAAGGTGGAAAGTTCTATATGCAGGGAGATTTCTATGGTGGTGAGGTTCCGGTATATCTGGGGGTGATTGAGGATTTTTCAATGTCCAAATATGAAACCACTGTATGGCAATATAACCTTTTTTGTGCCGAAAAAGGCTGGAATATTACCCAGCGGATCAGTTGGTATAGTCAAACATCATTGGAAGTAGAAAAATACCAACCCTCCTGGGGCTGGCTGGGCAATAATCCGGTGGTGTACGTCTCTTGGTACGATGCCGCAGTTTACGCTAATTGGCTCAGTCTGAAGCTAGGTAAAAAACCCGCTTACGATATCTCAATGGAGCGGGATAGTTTAAACGAAAGTAGTTCTGATGTATTTGGATGGACGGTAACTCCAGTTCAAAATGATAACTGTTACCGTTTGCCTACCGAAATGGAATGGGAGTTTGCTGCAAAGCATGGATTAACGGGAGGACCTTCTCCCTACAGTGGCAGTAACATATTGGATTCGCTAGCCTGGTATGTTGAGAACAGCAAAAACAGAACCCAGGCAGTTGGCTTAAAAAAAAGTAATGCCGCGGGTATTTTTGACATGAGTGGAAATGTTTGGGAGTGGTGTTATGATTGGTATGGAGATTTGCCGGCAGAAAATGCCCTCGGATCGCGAAAGGGCTCGAAACGTGTGATGCGCGGGGGGAGTTGGGGCGACGAACAGGGCGTCTGCCGAGTTGCGTATCGCTCCGGGATCGACCCCGACGGCCGCCACCCCCGCATAGGCTTCCGCCTGGTCTTCGTCCCGTAGTCAGTCTGCAATTCATTCCGGCTTTACTTATGAGCTAAAGCGAGTGGTGGAGAAAAATAGGAGCCGTAGCCTGAAACCTCGTAGGTTTTTAAAACCTACGAGGTTTTGCACCCCAACGCCCCCGGGGCATCGCCCCCCAACGTCGGTAACCCGGGCGAAACGCGCTCGCCGCATCGCGGCATAATATCCGGCGGCAGGTTGTGCCGCGATGCGGCATTCGGGTCTCGTCACGCCGCCCGGGCTACCAATGTTGTGGGGCGATGCCTCGGGTGCGTTGCGTTTGGGAGGGAGAAAGGGGTACGTTCTGGCTGCGCCTGGTCTTCACTTATTCTTCCGCCAACCTCTTGATGTAGTGGTATAACCTTGCATCTACAAAAAAATTAGCTTCAGATCTTAATCTATCCATCAAGGGTGTTACGGCCTGTATCATTCCTCGTCGTTTTGCCAATAGGAGGATGCCCAGTATGCCCAATGGTTGCAGTTGATACGATACAGCTATTTTTCTTCCTAATGCCTCATCCATCAAGACATATTCGGCCTTTATGTTAACTGCCAAAGCAATGGCCTCTGCCTCGCCCGGATCTAAATCATGTAATAGCTGAGGCAGCAGCTGTTGGTTTGGGGCTGCATGTACTTTTACCCAGGATGACTCCCTGATTTCTTTAGCGCCTGGTTCATCGTTGCCAGCGCCAGCCACCTCGTTAAAGACCGCAGTGGGAATGATGATTTCAGTAAACAAATCGGGGAGAAGGTGCAGATACCCAATCGTAGCCAGGTTTATGATCGGAGATGTGTCGCTGACCACAATCATTATCCAGCCATAGAATGGAGGGTTTTCAAATCGGTTTCAAAGTCTTCAATGGAAAAATTTACAGGGAGTCCACGCTCTGCCAGTGCTTTTTGAAACTCCAGACGTGTCATGCCGACCCACCTGGCGGCACGCGCAAGGGTCAGCACCTGACGTTTATACAGCAATATCGCTACGTCAATTTTTAAATCCTGTTCGGAATAATCTGAACCCCCAATTAATTCACTTGGCACTTCTACCAGCATAGAAAAGCTATTTTAGGTTACAAAGGTAACATTTTTTTATAAAAAACACAAGGGTATGACCTCATCCGCCTCGCCCTATCTTTCCCATACTAATAGCAACCCGGTATCCCCCACCCCGCTGCGTTTGGGTCTTTCATCCTGGATCACAACATTCCAGAGGATGTCACCAATCATCATCCAAATCACTCGTGGGCCCTCAGGCCGAACGCCTTCTGCGGAAATCAGCGGAAAAATCAGTGAAAATCTGCAGGAAACCATTCCTCCCGCCGGTTTCGTTAAACGGTAAAAACAATTTACCCAAAACCGGGTTAATTTTGCGGATCTCCATGGTAAAACCTATTCTAAAAAATTACCCGTAATCATGTTATCAGAAAAAATGAAGAACCTGCTGAATGCGCAGGTTGCACTGGAAGCACAATCCAGTCAGGCATATCTTGCAATGGCCAGCTGGGCGGAAATTCAGCCTGGTTTGGACGGTGTTACCGCTTTTTTCTATCAGCACAGCGATGAGGAGCGGATGCACATGCTCAAGCTCATCAAGTTTATCAACGAACGCGGCGGGTTTGCCACGGTTCCGGCCCTGTCTCAACCTGTGCTTACGTTTAAGTCGCTCAAACACGCCTTTGAGGCCCTGCTTGAGCATGAAGTCCATGTCAGCGCCAGTATTAACGATCTGGTGGATGAAGCTTTGCAGGAAAAGGATTTTGCTACCTACAATTTTTTGCAATGGTATGTAGCAGAGCAAATTGAAGAAGAGCAACTGGCGCGCAAACTCAACGACAAACTGGAAATGATTGGCGACGACAAGGGCGGCCTGTACCTGTTCGACCGCGATATCATGATGATGGGCAACGCCGGTGGCGGAGCTAAGAATTGAGCTCGCCGCATCGCGGCATAACATCCGGCGACGGGTTGTGCCGCGATGCGGCATTTGGATCTCGTCCTGCCGCCCGGGCTACCAATGTGGTGGGGCGATGCCCCGGGTGCGTTGCGCTTTACAAACGCTTAAACAACCGGTTCAAACAAAATATTAAGATCAAAAGAGCGGTGTACCAACCCAACGCTGTAGGAGTTTGGCTTGATGCCAAACGTAGAAATAAGGGTCAAAAAGACCTGTTTATTGGTTCGGCTCACCGTTTTAAAAGTAGCTAATTTCTCTCGAAGGCTGAAAGCTTCATCTTGATCCAGGGCCCATGTAGTATTATAGAATTTGATTTCCAAAACATTGATAACCCGATCATTACGGTCAATGAGCAGATCAATTTGAATACCCTTTTCATGGTCAGTTCCTCGAAAAACAAAGGACGAAGCTTCTGAATATACCCCAGTAATGCCCAGTGCTTTTTTGATTTGTGGCAAATGTTTGAAACAAATGCTCTCAAAGGCATAACCGCTCCAGCTCCGAATAGCAGGTGTTTGACTCATGATTTGCCAAATCTGCTCCCCGCGCCCTAGTCTTTTGGCAATAAATCGGAGGTAAAACAGGGAATATTCGTCTGTCAACCGAAAAACGCCCTCTTTTTTAATTTTTCCAAACGGATAATACTGGGAAATAAAGCCGGAGCGTACCAGTTCGTCCAATGCTTTTGTAACGCCACCACCATCTGATAATCCGGTTTGTGTGAGAATATCTTTGCGGCTCAACCCTTTCCATGTTTGCGCCAGGGCCTTGATAATGGTTACATGCAGTTCGGCATTGTCAAACAAGGCCGGATAAAGCAAATTGAACTCATCGTTAAGGATACCGCTCGGCGAAAAACACACAGCATCAATATTTTCTGCCGCACTCAACCCTCCTTTAACCTCTTTCAAATAATGAGGAATGCCTCCCATTGCCATGTAAAGTTGTAATATCTGATAGCGATCCAATACGATATCCCTGCTTTTCAGGTAAAGCTCGGTTTCATATAAGTTAAACGGAAGTAAATCAATGCGTTTCGTGATGCGATTATGTAATCCTCCCTTATCGTATACGACCTTATCAATCATCCACGAAGCAGCAGAGCCACATATCAACACCACAATATCTTTATCAACAGCCCAGCTGTTCCAAAAAAAGCCAAGTGCCCGGATAAAACCTGATTTGTGTGTATCGAACCAGGGTAATTCGTCAAAAAACACCACCATCCGTCCAGCCTTGTTTTTTTGCTCCAGCGCTTCGATCAGCATTTGGAATGCTGTCAACCAGTTTTTCGGCCTTAATTTCTCTTTGCCGTTATAAAAGGTATTATTGATGCGCGTAGCAAAATGTTGTAGCTGCTCTCGTAACGGAGCATTTTGAATCCCGGTGATTTCAAAATCAATTTGTGCACTAAAAACTGTTTTAATCAGGAAAGTTTTTCCCACCCTCCTCCTGCCAATAACAGCTACCATTTCGGCATCGCCGGATTGGAGGGTAGATTGGAGAATAGCTTGCTCTTTTTCGCGTCCGATAAAGGTTGATTTTATCATAAAAAAATCGTTATTTACTGCGGAATCATGCAAATATATGAACATTCCGCGACCAATAAGGACTTTTTTCTCGAATCGGGCTTTTTTACCCAGATTCCTACCATTCAGCACACTAAGGGCTACTATATTAAATATCACCCCGGTTTCCCTGCCGCGTTTGGGTCTGTCATCCTGGATCACAACATTCCAGAGGATGTCACCAATCATCATCCAAATCATGCGTGAGCCCTCAGGCCGAACGCCTTCTGCGGAAATCAGCGGAAAAATCAGTGAAAATCTGCGGGAAACCATTCCTCCCGCCGGTTTCGTTAGATGGTAAAAACAATTTACCCAAAACCGGGTTAATTTTGCGGACCTCCACGGTAAAACCTATTCTAAAAAATTACCCGCAATCATGTTATCAGAAAAAATGAAGAACCTGCTGAATGCGCAGGTTGCACTGGAAGCACAATCCAGTCAGGCATATCTTGCAATGGCCAGCTGGGCGGAAATTCAGCCTGGTTTGGACGGTGTTACCGCTTTTTTCTATCAGCACAGCGATGAGGAGCGGATGCACATGCTCAAGCTCATCAAGTTTATCAACGAACGCGGCGGGTTTGCCACGGTTCCGGCCCTGTCTCAACCTGTGCTTACGTTTAAGTCGCTCAAACACGCCTTTGAGGCCCTGCTTGAGCATGAAGTCCATGTCAGCGCCAGTATTAACGATCTGGTGGATGAAGCTTTGCAGGAAAAGGATTTTGCTACCTACAATTTTTTGCAATGGTATGTAGCAGAGCAAATTGAAGAAGAGCAACTGGCGCGCAAACTCAACGACAAACTGGAAATGATTGGCGACGACAAGGGCGGCCTGTACCTGTTCGACCGCGATATCATGATGATGGGCAACGCCGGTGGCGGAGCTAAGAATTGAGCTCGCCGCATCGCGGCATAACATCCGGCGGCAGGTTGTGCCGCGATGCGGCATTTGGATCTCCTCACGCCGCCCGGGCTACCAATGTTGGGGGAGGATGCCCCGGGGGCGTTGCGCCTGGGATGGTGAATGGGGTACGTTTGGGATTCCGCCTGGTATTTCATACCATGTATAAAATAAAAGTCAGCAAGTAGGTTTTCCCACTTGCTGACTTAAAAATACCCATGAATCATAATGCACATAGCATCCTATTCGATACGTCCGAAACGTTTGGGCAATGCAAAAATACAGATTTTTAGTGGTATGGCAATAAGATGATGGCAAAATGTTTCCGCATCCCCAGATCTTTCGCTGCGCTCAAGATGACAACTCACGTTGTTTTTAGCATGCACTGGTCTGTTTCGCCCGGGATTCCTATATAAACCTCATCTGGAATTTCGTGAGCCATTAAACCGAACGCCCTTCTGCGGCATCTGCGGGCCAATCTGCGGAAATCTGCGGGAAACCTTTGTCCGGAGCTCCTAACTCCCCCGCCGCGCCGCGGCAGTGAAAACAAAGAGCGACTTATGATACTGCCTCGCTTCGCTTAGGTTGCGGCAGAAACGACTTTAAAAATCTTCTTCGTCCTTTGATTCGTATTCCTCGGCGCTGGAGCCCCAAATATCCTCCCCATCCTCCTCCGGGTAGATTTCCGGATCCAGCTCGTCTGCTGAATTATCCAGATCGCTATCGGCTCGGGTCTGGCGTCCGGAGGTTTCATCCAATGCATCATCGTCCAGATCAGCATCATCCAGATAGGTATCTTGGCCGAACCATTCCTCCTCGCTGGAATCATGGTCCAGGTCAAGTTCAGCGTATGGAACGGTGGCCTCATGCTCACGATCTTCTTCCGGCTCGACTCCCGTTTGAGCATTCATCTCATCCAAATCACTGGGCTTAACACTGATTTTGTGTTTGAAAGGAATTCTTGGGCGCTTTTTCGCACCGCCCTCCTGAGCGGGATTGGGTTGGTCTTGCATATTTATTCGGACTTGAAAGGATGAACGATTGCAGGGTAAAGGTAAAGGTCTTCTTACTTCCCGCCTCGCCCGGTCTTTCCCATATTAATAGCAACCCGGTTTCCCCGCCGCGCTTGGGTCTTCCCGCAGATTTCGGATTGGGGTTTCGCACAGATTTTACACGGATTTTTTTCCGAAGAGCTCGCAGAGGTGTTCAGATGGACGGTTACATCCCGTCTCAAACAGCCCAAACTGCCTGGCTTGTGTAGGCTCCAATACCTGGAGTGACAACCCACTTTGCGCTATACCACTCATTCCACCACCGTCTACCGTAAACCGTCAAAACTTTTCCACAAAACTTCCTCTGGCGTGGGCGCTTCCAACTGGATGGTTTCCATAGTGATCGGGTGAATGAAACCCAGTTTCCGGGCGTGAAGATGAATGCTGCGGTCGGGATTGGAGCGGCGGGCGCCGTATTTGACGTCTCCTTTTACCGGACAGCCAATGGCAGCTAATTGGGCGCGGATTTGGTGATGGCGCCCGGTAATGAGTTTGATGTGCAGCAAATGATAGTTTGTGCTGCTTCCCACAAGTTTGTATTGCAATTCAGCGCGTTCGGAGCCAGGTTGCTCGGTATCGAAGGCTTTGCTGGTGTTTTTTATAGCATTCTTTTTCAAATAGTGCACCAGCGTGGCTTCCGGCTGTGGCGGTGGAGTGTGCACTACCGCCAGGTATTCTTTTTGTACGTTTCTGCTTTGGAATAAGGCCGTAAACAAGGCCATGGTTTCTGCATTTTTAGCCATCAACACCAGTCCGCTCACCGGCCGATCCAGTCGGTGTACCAAATGCAAAGGATGTCCGCAATGCGCCTCTGCCAGGGTGAGCAGGGAATCGTCGCCGGTTTTATCCGGTTGCGTGGGCATGCCTCCGGGTTTGTTCAGGACTAAAAAAGCGGGGTTTTCGTGCAGAATGTTCATGGGACGGTGGGACTTTAACTGGCGCAGGAGCAAAAGTACGAATTTAAGTGGACTGCGGAGGGGCGAAGGGGAAGCGGGTGGTTCGCACAGATTTCGTTAGAAGTAGTTTTCCCGCAGATATACGCAGAATACCCGCAGATTGCGCAGAGGCGTTCGGCTGGGCAACCCACGGAATTTTTATCAATCACACAGGAAATCAATGATGCGAGGCGATGACAGATGCTTTTCCTCCGTGAATGGCCAAGCCGAGCGCTTTCTGCGAGCTCTGCGGGAAATAAAACTTTACCCAAGGGTTTCAAACGAAGTAGGGTTTCCAGCAGATATACGCAGAATACCCGCAGATTGCGCAGAGGCGTTCGGCTGGGCAACCCACGGAATTTTTATCAATCACACAGGAAATCAATGATGCGAGGCGATGACAGATGCTTTTCCTCCGTGAATGG
>JBIKUE010000109.1:0-15462 GCA_044347755.1 Saprospiraceae bacterium | reverse complement strand
AAGCCGAGCGCTTTCTGCGAGCTCTGCGGGAAATAAAACTTTACCCAAGGGTTTCAAACGAAGTAGGGTTTCCAGCAGATATACGCAGAATACCCGCAGATTGCGCAGAGGCGTTCGGCTGGGCAACTCACGAAATTTTTATCAATCACATAGGAAATCAATGATGCGAGGCGATGACAGATGCTTTTCCTCCGTGAATGGCCAAGCCGAGCGCTTTCTGCGAGCTCTGCGGACAATTTGCGAGCTCTGCGGGAAATAAAACTTTACCCAAGGGTTTCAAACGAAGTAGGGTTTCCAGCAGATATACGCAGAATACCCGCAGATTGCGCAGAGGCGTTCGGCTGGGCAACCCTCGAAATTTTTATCAATCACATAGGAAATCAATGATGCGAGGCGATGACAGATGCTTTTCCTCCGTGAATGGCCAAGCCGAGCGCTTTCTGCGAGCTCTGCGGACAATTTGCGAGCTCTGCGGGAAATAAAACTTTACCCAAGGGTTTCAAACGAAGTAGGGTTTCCAGCAGATATACGCAGAATACCCGCAGATTGCGCAGAGGCGTTCGGCTGGGCAACTCACGGTAAATTTGGCTTAATATCCGTTAGTAGCCAAGCTCAACGACTTCTGCGCTATCTGCGGGTATTCTGCGCAAATCTGCGGGAAACCCCTCCGCGTGGTCTGATCATCTGGCAACTTTACAATGTCACAGCAGTTTGGCCAGATCTTTCGCTACGCTCAAGATGACAACCGTCGTCCATCGTACCATCGTTCATCGTCCTAAAAACACCACCCTCCTTCTTTTCTCACCACTTCAGCCACCTGGCGTCGTTTTTCCTTGACGTTGACTGGCGGGTATTTGGTGAAGCGTTTCACGCCCATGAGGAAGGTTTTGAGCAAATCTCCTTCTGCGAATGAAGCCAGGGCATCGGTGGCATTTTTAGCCATACGCGCGGTGGCATCGTGGAAGAACACCTGCAACATGGCGTCGTAGAATTCCTGCGGGTGCTTTTTATCCATACCTGCCAGTTTTTGGATGCGCAGCAACATGGATTCGGCAGCGTAGAGATCGATAAGCATGTCGGCCACGTTCATCAGGATTTCCTGCTCGTCTTTGAGGTTGAGTTTGCCGTCCATCTGCATTTTAGCGCCGCCGCCGGCCACCATCAGGATCACTTTTTTGAAATCCGCAATGGCCTTGTGCTCTTCCGCATAGGCGCCTTCCAGGCGTTCCATGGAGGGCATGGAGGTGAGTTCTTTTTGCACTGCCCAGGCTGGCCCCACAATGTCGAGTTGGCCTTTCAGAGCGCGTTTGAAGAGCTGATCCACCATGAGCATGCGGTTGATCTCGTTGGTGCCCTCGTAGATGCGGTTGATACGACTGTCGCGGTATGCACGCGCGGCCGGGTATTCCTCACTGAAACCGATGCCTCCGTGGATCTGCACATTTTCATCGGTGCAAAAATCGGTGACTTCGGAGCCGAATACTTTCAAGATGGAGCATTCAATCGCGTATTCCTCCGCAGCTTCCAGGGTAGCCTGACCGAATGATTTACCTGCAGCTTCTTCCTTGGTCTTTTTGTCGTGCATGCACTCGGAAGTACGGTAGGCAGCGCTTTCTGCCGCAAAATTCCGGATCACCATTTCTGCAATCTTGTGCTGGATGGCCCCGAAATTACCTATAGGCTGACCAAACTGGTGGCGCTCATTGGCGTATGAAACGGCCATGTTGATCACTTCCTTATTACCGCCAATGCACATCACGCCGAGTTTGAAGCGACCGATGTTCAGGGCATTAAAAGCAATCAGGTGGCCTTTACCGATCTCACCCAGCACGTTTTCGGCGGGCACTTTCACGTTTTCAAAGAATACCTGACGCGTGGAAGAGCCTTTGATACCAAGCTTGTCTTCCTCAGCACCGAGAGAAATGCCTTGCGTATGGGCGTCTACTATAAAACCGGTGAATTTCTCACCACCTACTTTGGCAAACACGATAAAGAGATCTGCCCAGCCTGCGTTGGAGATCCACATTTTCTGACCGTTCACCACATAGTGCGTACCATCAGCGCTCAGATCAGCACGGGTTTTGGCATTGAGGGCATCCGAACCCGAACCTGGCTCCGTAAGGCAGTAAGCCGCCTTTATATCGCCGGTGATCAGTCCGGGGAGGTATTTTTGTTTTTGCTCTTCATTGCCAAAGTACAAAATGGGCAACATGCCGATTCCGGTATGCGCTGCAAACGGAACGCTGAAAGATCCCATTGGGCCAAATACATCGGAAATTACGGTATTGGTATTGGTATCCAGCTCCGTCCCACCATAGATAGCCGGCATGTGCGCACCCAGCAGGCCCAGGTCGCCCATTTTTTTCAGCAGAGCGGGCGACAGACCGGGTTCCTGTTTTTCAATTCTATCGCGGTTTGGAGCTATCTCATTCTGAAGAAAGTCTACGGCCATTTGCTTGACCATGAGTTGCTCTTCATTGAGTTCTTCCGGGATGAAAATATCTTCCGGGCGACTGTCGCGGATCAAAAATTCACCTCCTTTGAGGATATCGGTTGCTTCTGCTATGGCTGACATGGTATAAAATAGTTAAAAATTGATCGAAAAAGTGCGTAAAAATCGATTTAGCGAATTTTCGTTACAAAGGTATTCCTTTACTGCATACAATACAGCCCGCCGATGAAAATTTTTATTCTTTCAAACATTTTTAACAAAAATTACTGAATCGCGCTACTTTGCCGCCCACAATTCTGCAATCAGCTCTTTTATACCATGTCGGCACACAAACCCAGTCTCAGTTTCTGGCAAATCGTTAATATGAACTTTGGATTCTTCGGGATCCAGTACAGTTTTGGTTTGCAACAAACCGCGATCAATCCCATCTATTCTTTCCTGCATGCAGATCCGGAGCAATTGCCGCTGCTCAATCTGGCGGGGCCCATGACCGGCTTATTGATTCAGCCTATCATAGGCGCCTTGAGTGATAAAACCTGGCATCCGCGCTGGGGGCGCCGGAAACCTTACTTCCTGATCGGCGCTATTTTTTGCAGTTTGTGTTTGTTTGCCTTTCCTTTCAGCAGCACTTTGTGGATGGCTGCGGGCCTTTTATGGATTCTGGATGCGGCCAACAACACGGCCATGGAACCTTACCGGGCATTTGTGGCTGATAAGTTGCCGGAGTCACAATACGGAATGGGTTTTCTCACGCAGAGCTTTTTTACCGGCCTGGGTATTACGCTGGCCAATTTGTCGCTGTTCTTTTTTCAGGGCAACATTCTCGGACAATCTGCATCCGGTATTCCTTACTGGGCGTACGGCTCGTTTTTTGTAGGTGCGGTGTGCTCTATTACCTCGGTGTTGTGGTCGCTTTATACCACGCCGGAAATACCCCCTACCGAGCAGGAGCTTGCGTACATCCGAGATAATAAGCACGGGGCGCTGCAGCCAGTCATTGAGATAGCAGATGCTATTAAAAACATGCCCAAGGCCATGTGGCAACTGGCCTTAGTGTACTTGTTTCAATGGTATGCGCTGTTTATATACTGGCAATATTGTTCGCACAGCATTGCGCAATCCGTTTGGAAAACCAGCAGCGTGGATAATCCCGCGCTGTATGAAGAAGCTGTAGGCTGGACCGGTTTGATTAATGGTTGGTACAATATTGTCACCTTCCTGTCGGCCTTCGGACTGGTGTGGCTGGCCAAAAAATACGGACCCAAGAAGGTGCATTTCATGTGTTTGATTCTGGCCGGTCTGGGTTTGCTGGCCTTTGCCAATATTGAGAACAAACACCTGTTGTTTGCGCCAATGACCGGCTTTGGTATTGCCTGGGCGAGTATGATGGGTGTGCCTTACATGCTGGTGGTGGGCAGTATTCCTAAAGAACGTTTTGGAGTGTACATGGGTATTATCAATATGATGATCGTGATTCCGATGATCATCCAAACGCTGAGTTTTGGGGCTATTTATAAAAACCTGTTGGGAAGCAACCCCGGCACCGCCATCATGATGGCTGGCGTGATGCTGTTGATTGCTGCGGCTGCCGTGCTGCGGATCAGGGTAAAACACAGTGATGAAGAGGTAAGGGTAATGGGAGGGGCTCATTGAGGGGAGGCTGTCTTAAAAGTCATGTTTTATTTTACCGCAGAGACGGAGAGGCGCTGAGGTGTAAATAATTGATTGTCAAACTCTCTGCGTCTCTCCGCCTCTGCGGTAAAAACTACTTTTGAAACACCCTCCAAACCATTTATCAGCATAACTGGCCGAAACTCCGGAACCATATAGTACCCACGATCTGATATCTTTGCCCTTTCCCCAAATACGCCCAAACTCGAACACCGTATGTACGATAGAAAAATACACCCGCATATTCAGAAAGCGCTTTTAGCGGCCGGGGCTGATCCGGGCTTTTCAGCAAGGTTGCTGGCTAATGCAGCTGCTATTAACCGGCTGTATCAGGAATTATACCAGGATCACCCTAATCATCAGCAGGGATTTGAAGAGTTGATTCGGGTGGTTATTCAGGCTGCCGTACAACGCCCTAGTGTACTGAAGGAAAAGGATGCGCATAAAGATCTGCAACACCATTGGTACCTGAGCAACGACATAGCCGGGATGAGCCTGTATGTGGATCGTTTTTGTGGAAACCTGAAAACACTTGCAGGTAAAATGGATTATTTCCAGGACCTGGGTGTCAACTTCCTGCACCTGATGCCTATTTTCCAGAGTCCACCCAATGAGAGCGACGGGGGCTATGCGGTGTCTGACTTCCGGCAGGTAGATGAGCGCTTTGGGAGTATAGAGGATTTAAAAAAGGTCATTGCAGCCATGCAACAATCCGGCATGTACCTCATGCTGGATATTGTATTGAACCACACCTCCTATCATCACGAATGGGCCAAAAAAGCCAAACAGGGCGATCCCAAATACCAGGATTACTACTATTTCTACGACGATCGCAGACTGCCTGACCTGTTTGATCAAACCATGCCGGAGATTTTTCCGGAAAGTGCTCCGGGTAGTTTCACCTACGTGGAAGAGTGCCAGAAATGGGTCATGACGGTATTCCACCAATACCAGTGGGATCTAAACTTCACCAACCCGGCAGTGTTATGCGACATGCTGGATAACATCTTTTTTTACGCCAATCTGGGCGTAGATGTGCTTCGCATCGACGCGCCGGCTTTCATCTGGAAACAACTGGGAACGACTTGCCAGAACCTTCCTCAGGCGCATACGCTGTTACGTCTGATCAAACTGTGTGTAGAAGCGGCCACCCCAGGCATGGCCCTGCTGGGTGAGGCGATTGTTGCGCCCAAAGAGATCATGAAATATTTTGGAACAGGCTCATTCAGGGCCCGGGAATGTGATTTTGCTTACAATGCCACCCAAATGGCTATTCAGTGGGATACGCTGGCTACCGGGGATGTGCGACTCATGCTGGCATCTCAGCATGATCTGATGCAGAAACCTTATGGCGCCACCTGGATTACCTACACCCGGTGCCACGATGATATCGGCCTGGGATATGAAGATGAGGCTATTGAAACGGCTGGGTTTACACCCTATGATCACCGGAAGTTCATCAAGGATTTTTACTCCGGGGGCATTGATTATTCTCCGGCGAAAGGGGCTTTGTTCTCGGTGAATCCAAAAACCCAGGATGCCCGCATCAGTGGCACGCTGGCTTCGCTTTGCGGATTGGAAAAGGCTCTGGAAACCGGCTCAGCGGAAGACCTCGAACTGGCTATCCGGCGCATACTCCTCATGCAGGCGATGAGTTGTTTTATTGGCGGCGTTCCTATGCTTTTCTATGGAGATGAAGTGGGGTATACGAATGATTACAGTTATTTGAACGACCCCGGTAAAAGCTACGACAACCGTTGGATGCACCGTCCGATCATTGACTGGAAAAAGAATGAAAAAGCGGAGAAAAAAGATACGGTGGAGCATCAAATCTTCTCAGGCACCCGAAAACTCCTGCAACTGCGCAGATCCCTGCCCATAGTGTCCGATCTCAAAAATCTGTATTGGCTTAACACCCACCATCACCACCATATAGCAGGATTTGTTCGGTCGATAGGCGATCAAAAACTGATTTGCCTGTTTAATTTTAGTGCTAAACCAGTGCATATGTATGGCGGTTTGTTTCGGGAACAAGGTATCCTGTTCCCCATGTACGACCACTGGCGCGAAAGATTGACGGGACTGGAGGAAGATGGCGTGTTTTTGAAGATGGAACCGTATAGTTTCTTTCTATTCAACACGGAACGGTAGACGGTATGAAACGTATTCTTCTCGCCGTTTTTGCCATAAGCATTGGCCTTTACCCGGTATTATATCTCCTTTTTGGAAAAAACTTCGGTATATTGAACCTGAAGTCTGACGACTTGTGGTCGCAAGCCATATACCAAAGCGGGTTTTTCACCCATATCGTATTTGGCGGGGCTAGTTTGATATTGGGCTGGGCACAGTTTATGCCAGGCTGGCGCAGGAAATACCCGAAGGTGCACCGAAACATGGGCAAGGGATATGTTGCTGCAGCCTTGTTAACTTCCCTGGCTGGTATTTACTTGTCGTTTTACGCTGAAGGTGGTGTGATCTCTAAAGTCGGATTTTTCTGTTTGGGTTGGATTTTCCTACTAACCACACTGCGGGCTTATCAGGCTGCCCGTGCGCAAGACTTCCTGGCGCATGAACGCTGGATGGTATTCAGTTATGCGGCCTGTTTCGCGGCCGTTACATTAAGGCTCTGGATGCCCATTTTGGTGCCTTTATTAGGCGATTTTATTCCGGCATATCGAATAGTAGCCTGGTTATGTTGGGTACCCAATATGGTGTTTGCCTGGTGGATCACCCGGGAATAAAGCCCTACATACCCCACCACATGTTGTTACGACTGGAATCATCAGTAGCGATGGCATAGATCATCATGCCTCTCACAGGAACGCGGTTAATTTTGGCAAGAATTAAACCAATCAATATCCTGACTTATGAAACCAACCATTCTATTTGTCCTTAGTTTATCGCTCCTGGCGTTCTTTGCCTGTGAAGACAACGATCCTATTCGAAATACCACCGAAACCAATGGGTCGACGGCCATCATCCCTTGGGAACAATGCGTCTTTTTCGCAGACCACGATCTAACCGTTTGTTTTGTTGGCGCCAAGGAAGAACGTTGTCCCTGCAATACAAACTGTTTGTGGGAAGGATCCATCAAGGCCACTTTCGAGGTTAGTAATTCCACAGGGCTGGATACGGTAATAAATCTTGAGACCAACAGCGCGCCGACAGGCTTGCATTTTTTCCACTCCTTTGGAAACAAAACGCTTGTATTTGTGAATACCGAGGGTATTGCGTGTGAGGATTACGGCGATTACGACAAGTATAAGGTGATTATGAAGGTGGAGTAAGGGAGGCTCTGCTGAGAGAGAGGGGACTTAAAAAACTGAGTCTGTCTCAAAAGTCGCATTTGTATTTTTACCGCAGAGGCGGAGAGACGCAGAGAGCTTAAAAATCAACTATTTACACCTCTGTGCCTCTCCGCCTCTGCGGTAAAAACCTTTTATTTTCATCTTTCCAACACGAAGGTTGCGGAGGCTTTTACCCCGCCTTCCGGCTGAACCACGAGGTAATAAAGCCCGTTGGATGGCGCCTGGCTCATATCGAGTTCGAGCCATTCCTGATTAACCGTGTAATGCTGGCTAAGCACTTCCTGTCCGAGTGTATTGAACACCCGTATACTCACCTGTTTATCCATCCAGGCCTGCATATCCACCCAAACTTGTCCGGGCGTAGGGTTAGGTCGAAGCATCAGGTCTTCCAACATTATCTCTTCCGGCGAATCGCGTTCTTCCGGGCGGCTGCCCATCCAGGGTTGAACCGGGCAGTAAAAGGTGTTGAGGTACGCTTCAAAGCCCTCTCCGTTTTTCAGTTTCCCGTACATATGAATGTAGTTGTTCGGGAACGATTGCTGCGGCAATCGATGTTCGAATACATCCGACTGCCCGTTTTTCAGGCCCGGCGAAACTGATTTATAACGTACAGAATAGAACGGTGAATAGTTGGGGTTGCGCACCAAATAGGTGTTTGCGGTATTGGGCGCCGTGTAAATACTGCCTTCCACCGGAGTTACTGCCACAATACCGGGAGGCAGTTCGTTTAGAATATAATTCACCTCCGACGCACAGAAATTAGTAGCGCGAATGCGGAAACGTGGCTGCTTGATGGAATCCAGACGAATATCCAGCAATTCAAATTTCATGCACCCAATCACTTTGATATCACATGGTGGCGGGGGATCCTGTACGGTAATGGTAAAGCAACAGGATGCTACATTGCCACAGGTATTGGTGGCCTGGTAGCACACGGTATTGGCGCCCACCGGGAAGCCACTGCCACTTGGAAGCCCCTGCGTCAGATTCAGCGCAACTGCCGGATTCGGGCAGTTGGTTTGGGTGGTGGGTGCATTGTAGTTTGCAATAACCGTGGTGGCAGCTACAGGTAATTCAATATTCTGGTTGGGTGGACATTGAATGCTGAGTGTGCTAACCATAATGGTGAAGCAGCAATTATCCTGATTACCACAAGTATTGTTCACCGAATAACAAACGGTGTTTAATCCTGGTGAGAAAGCACTTCCGGAAGCAAGGCCTTGTGTACGGACGGGTACAGGTATGGCCCCCGGGCAATCTGTAGTGACCAAAGGTGCAGCGTAGTTTACCGGAATAGACGCACTATTATTCGGCAATGCTACGGTGATATTTGCCGGGCAGGCCAGGTCGATCGTGGTAGGGATCAACTCCAGGATATAGGTATTCAGCGAGTCGCAGCCCCCTGTGGTAGACGCCACCGGGATCGTTACGGTTGTAGACTGGTTGTAGGTTTGCCCCCCAATGGTGACTGTTTCATTTGGATAGAAATCAATCAGATAAGTTTGCATGGGCGTGGGCAGCACTTCTACGGTTACGTTGGCCTCGGTGGTACATCCCAGCGGAGTAGAGGCTACCAGCGAATATGTGGTTGTAATGGTTGGCGATGCCGTTACGTTTTCGCAGGTATTGCAATTGAGACCAGCGCCAGTCCAGGCATATTGGGAGAATCCGGGTGCGTTAAAATTGGCCGACCCTCCAGGGCAAATACTGGTGTTGCTCAGGTTGATTGGTGGTGCAGTTCCGCCACTCACCGTTACCGTATCGCGTAAAACATTACCACAGGGATCTATGGCTTCCACATAATATACACCAATACCATTGATGCTAAGGGTTTGGCTGGTGGAGCCGTTTTGCCATTGGTAGCTGGTAAAGCCTGGGCCGGCATTCAGCAGGATATTGGTGTCCTGGCATATCTTATAATCCGGGCCGAGATCCAGGCTAAGCGGAGCATAGAGTTCCACCTTAATAAAGGCCGTGTCGCCACAATCGAGACCTTCGTTGAGTACCAGGATGCCATTGTAAACGCCCAGGCCCGGGAAGTTTATCGGCAGATCAAAATTGGTGGAGTTTTGAATCACATTGCCACCACCGAGATCGAAAATCCATTCAAAATTCTGGATATTGGCTATTGGTATGCTTTGGTTTTCGATGATAAGGTTGGTGGTACCATCACATTTCCGAATGGCATAGCGGCTTGGGCCGAGCAGTTCATCGTACTCCACGAGAGCTGTTGCCTGTGGGTCGCAATCTGTTACATTAAATTGAAAATCGCGGCGAGTAATGGAGAGTAGCTGACCATTGCGGTATTCTTCCACACAAACGCCTACTACGAATTGTCCGTTGAGTTGCGGGGTACCACTGATAATCCCTGTTAAGGGGTTAATGCCCACAACTGGATTGCCTCCCATAGGTTGGGATGCTGAATAATTTGGCAAAATAAAGGGAACCTCCAAAAATGGTGGCGCACAAGGCGGGTTGGGTACAACACCAAAACAACCACCAACGCCAGGGCCACCCAGAATATTACCGCCACCTGCAAAAGGCGCACAGAAACTATACACAAGGACATCGCCTTCCGCATCGGTAGCGGAGTAGTCAACCTCCAGTGGATAATTGTTGCAAATAACTATGGGCGGAAAGTTGTTAAATACCGGGCTGTTATTGCACAATTGCTGAGCCAGGGGAGTAATTTCGATGTAGTAGGTAGCGCCTATATCGCCGGGAGTGGAAATATTGGCAATAGCGTTGGTACGGCAACAGCGCTGATACACCACAAAATAACTTTGATTACTTACAGGCAGAATATCTTCCCAAACATAAATGCCTTCCTGTAGGCACAAGTTGGGCAGGTTGTCAATACAATCAGGTTCATTGATCGTTAATGGGAATACGTCATCAATACTAATTTGGTAATCGTCGAAATAGTCGTTGTTTTCATAGGAGCCAGTGTAGATTGCAATATTGGCGGGGTTGTCAAAGCCGGCTCCACCGCCGAAGCAATCCCGGTATATTTTCATGGTAAACCGATACCGAATGCCACCGGAGGCAGGACCCAGGCATTCATAAGTAATGCCTCCTCCTACAATATGCGCGGCAAAAGCCATCGTGGAGGAGAGAAGAAGTAAGGTGGATAGTAGTAGATGTTTGAGTGTTGTTATCATAGGGTAAGTTAGTTGACGGTAGACGGTAGACGGCCTACGGTAGACGGGGTGAACCTGTCTGGATCTTTCGTAGGATCATCATGGGTTGCGTAACCGGAGCGGGGTGGCGGGGGAATAAGGTCGAAATGTAGGCGATAATTTCAACTTGAAATGCGCCAATGCGGCTTTTGCAATATTTGTGACAATCACAAAAATAAAAAAGCTGATCGGGATATTCCGGACCAGCTCAATTGTTATCATTCGACTTAAAAATGCAATTCAAAAAACAAAAGCCGCCTACATTCTTTTGAGACGACTTTTGCCTTTAGTAATCTTCCTACCGTTGGAGATTTTGATGTCACAAGCTGTTCTTTTACGGCTCCTAACAAGCGCAAAGGTGAAGCGAAAAAGCAGGAATATGGTTTGTTAGTGTTGCAAAAAGGTTTGAAACTGTCGCAACTTCTGTGAAAAAAGCATGGTATTTGCCTAATTTTGCGCTAAACCATCTGCCCTGTGCCCAAATCATCGCTTTTGTTTATCGGAGGGTTCCTCTTCTGGGTTTACTCTTTTTTGCCAGCCCAAACACCCTATCTGGAACATTTAGGCGCCCCCGAGGGATTATCTCAAGGGATGATTTATGATTTGTTACAGGATCGGCATGGCTTTTTGTGGTTTGCTACCAAAGATGGATTGAACCGCTTTGATGGTTATACTTTTGAGGTTTTTCAGAACAATCCATTTAAGTCTTTTTCTCTTTCCGACAATGAAATACAAGCCATACTGGAGGACCGAAACGGGCGCATTTGGGCAGGCACCGTCAATAATGGTATCAATATTTTTGATCCTACGCAGGACCGGTTTTACCATCTCAATGCGCTGAGCAGCCAGGACATTTCCTGCTTCACACAAGCGACAGATGGCGCTATCTGGGCGGGCTCTCTGAAAGGTTTATACCGAATTGTTTTGCCGGATATTTTACCAGGTTCCAATCCGGATTTGAATGCGGTAGCGAAAGTTGAAACTTACAGTTGGGAGCAAATTGCACCCAATAACGATGTAGCTGGAAACCGGGTGGTTGACCTTCATTCTGCTGTTGATGGGAAAATATGGTTCAGCACCTACAAAATGATTGGGTATTTTGATCCGAATACAGGGTCATTTCTTAAATATTTGGACAACCCTACTGGAAATATCCTTCAAAACACTTCCTCCTTCTTTAAAACGGCTCCTGACAAGGCTCTCTGGATTGGCCAACCAGGACAAATAATTCGCATTAAGGATGGGAGAGCAGACCTTTTTTCACTTCCTGAACTATCCACTTTCCCTTATACCAATCTCGTTTTTAATCCACAAGGAGATTTGTATATCAGTACCCGTAAGCAGCTTTACCTATTACAGCAAGCCTCTGCTGTTCAACCTGAAAACGCCCACTTTTCCCTGATTTATCGTTTCCCTGAAACCGGAGTCATAGGCTCTACAAAAATGTGTCTTGACAAAAGTGGCGTATTGTGGATTGGAACCAACGGTTATGGACTATATAAATATAACCCCGGCAACCTGAATTTCAAGCATTTTCTGGCTGGGACAAGTCCAAGGAGGATTGTATCTGATGATCTGGGACGCCATTGGGTTTGGCTGGCAGACAAAGCTTTTCAGCTTCTTTCACCTGAGAAAAATACGCTCTCCTTCGATTTATTGAATGATCCTTTGATATTGGAGCACGACCTGGTTTCCGACAAACAATCGCTTTGGATGTTGGGAGAAAGGCGTGGGGTTGGTTCCGGGCTACTGATACGATTTAATAAGGAAAGCCTGGAGGAGATTGCCCGGTATCCTGTTCCTATGACTACCTCTATTTTCAGCAGGCTTTACCTTGGTTCAAACGGACATTTATGGATTCTTGGCAATAAAAGTGTGCTGGGCTCATTTGACCCGTCAACTGGCAGGTGCGATACCTTTTCTTACGGGAATATTACCGGTTTTCAGGAGTTGTCCCTGACGATGACTGAAGATCCCGATAAAAGCATTTGGATCGGTACGCCCCATGGACTGGTTCACGTAAAACCCGGAGAAAATCAGCCTCAGTACCAATTGTTCAAAACCAATCCACTTGATCGGAATGGGATGAATTGCAACTCAGTGATGTCGTTGTTGGCTGACCCCAGGGAACCACATAAATATCTTTGGATAGGCACGAAGGGTGGCGGACTAAGCCAATATGATAAAACGACCGGACGATTTACACACTTTTCTACACAGGAAGGGTTGCCAAACAATGTAGTTTATGGTATTCTGGCAGACCAAAGTGGCGCTCTTTGGCTGAGTACCAACCGCGGCCTGTCGCGGTTTAGTCCCGACCAAAAGCGTTTTCAAAATTTTTTCAGTGTAGACGGCCTTCAGGCCGACGAGTTCAACACGGTTAGTTATAACAAGAGTCCCGATGGGCAATTCTGGTTTGGGGGGGTAGGCGGCGTCACTGCCTTTTATCCGGAGGCTATAACCAGCACTTCCCTTAGTCCCAGCGTTTGGATTACCCGCTTATGGATCAACGATCAATTGGCTTCAATAGAGAATGGAGTATTAGAAAAGCAACTACAGGAAACAACCCATTTGACGCTGGGGCACCAGCAAAACCATCTTCGATTTGAATTTGCGGCCATCGATTTTTCGGCTCCAAGGATGAACCAGTTCCGGTATCGGTTGATAGGAGCTGGCCAGGATTGGATGGAGCCCACCACCAACAACGCGGCCACCTTTGCTCACCTGCCTCCGGGCAAGTACACTTTTGAAGTAGAAAGTGGCGGAAGCAGAGGCGTTTGGAACGGCGAAATAACCCGGATAGAGATCCATATTCTGCCAGCATGGTATCAAACAATTTGGGCTTATTCTTTATTTGCTGCCCTGTTTTTGGGCAGTATATGGAGCATGTACCGCTTTCAGGTGAATCGGGCGCAACTGCGCAACAAGCTGGCTTATGAACAAAAAGAGGCACTCCGGTTGGCAGAACTGGATCGGATAAAAACCAATTTTTTCAACGGTGTTACGCATGAGTTTCGCACGCCACTCACGCTTTTAATTGGACCGGTGCAACAGTTGTTACAAGAAGCCAAAGACAAAGCCACCCAATTCAGATTGGAATTGGTGGATCGCAATGCCCGGCGGTTACTTGAATATGTGAACCAATTGCTTGATTTATCAAAGCTGGAGGCAGGAAAAATGCCTTTGGATTTACGACCAGTGGTGCTCTCCGATTTTACTCAATCTATAGTGGAGGGATTTGAGCCAAAAGCTGATCAACAAAACATTTCATTGCGCAGACAACTGCCTGAAAACGACAAACCTGTGCTGTTGGATTTGAATCTTTGGGAACAGGTAGTTACCAATTTATTGGCAAATGCGTTAAAATTTACAGATCCAGGAGGTAATGTTACGTTAACACTCCAGGAATCCCCTAACGCTGCAAGGCATGAAACGGAAATTTTGCTCGGTGTTCAGGACACTGGAATAGGCATCCCGGCGCAGGCGTTGCCACATATATTTGATCGTTTTTTCCAGGCGGAACATGGCCGGGGCGGAACAGGCGTCGGGCTGGCTTTGAGCAAGGAACTCGTTGAACGGATGGGAGGAACTATTTCCGTAGAAAGTATGCCCGGAATAGGTACCACATTCAAGGTAACCATGCGCCTGAAAAATGTTTCTGCATTACCAGTTCAAACCTCTGCCGAAGCAAGCTTTCCCGACAAAGAAAGGGCGGTTGATGCGCTAAACAGCACGGACCATCCATTATTGCTTTTGGTAGAAGACGACACAGATTTGCGTCAGTTTTTAAGATCTTCCTTACCTCCGGAATATCGGATTGCCGAGGCTTCCAACGGGGCGGAAGGCATTCAAATGGCGCAGGAAATGGTGCCGGATCTGGTAATCAGCGATTGGGTTATGCCGGAAAAGAATGGTTTGGAGCTAATGGAAATCCTGAAAAAAGATTCCTCTACCTCCCATATTCCTCTGATTCTGCTGACGGCAAAATCCGGCACAGATTCCCGGGTGGCTGGTTTGGAGCACGGGGCTGATGCGTTTCTAACCAAACCTTTCCAAATCAATGAACTTCTTGCACTTGTACGCAATTTGCTTGCTAGCAGGAAACATTTACGCGAGCTTTTTTCTCAATTTACACAAGGGCATTCTGTCCAAGAAAGTGCCATTGCTTCTTTGCCGGCACAGGAAAACGATTTTTTACAGCGGCTTATAGGGGTCATAGATGCCAATCTTGACAATGTAGCTATCGATGCCGATGGGTTTGCCAGGGCCATGTACTTATCGCGCTCTCAATTACACCGAAAAATCAATGCACTCACCGGTTTGTCGCTCACCGAATTTGTTCGCAACTACAGACTGGATCAGGCGCAGGAAATGCTCCTTCGAAAAGAGGGAACCATTTCGGAAGTGGCCTGGAGAACAGGATTTCCGAACGCGAAGTATTTTTCTACTTGCTTCAAGGAACGGTTTGGGGTTACGCCCAGCGCTTTGGGGAACGCGGGTAGGGAACGCGGGTAGGGAACGCGGATTTTTTTTGGAACGCGGGTGACGCGGATTTTTTGGAACGCGGATGACGCGGGTGACGCGGATTTTTTTGGAACGCGGATGACGCGGATGACGCGGATTTTTTGGAACGCGGATGACGCGGGTGACGCGGATTTTTTTGGAACGCGGATGACGCGGATGACGCGGATTTTTTTGGAACGCAGATGACGCGGGTGACGCGGATTTTTTGGAACGCGGATGACGCGGATGACGCGGATTTTTTTGGAACGCGGATGACGCGGATGACGCGGATTTTTTTGGAACGCGGATGACGCGGATGACGCGGATTTTTTTGGAACGCGGATGACGC
>JBIKUE010000128.1:0-12915 GCA_044347755.1 Saprospiraceae bacterium | reverse complement strand
GGTCGAGCAGGTGAAAACCCCAGTCTTCCAGCATGTGGTCGATGTTTGTTTTTACTGAATCCGTGATTTCCCGGCGAAGGCTCAGGATTTCCTGTTGTTTTTTGGTAGCTACAAAAGAACGGATGTTGCCTTCCACGGTACGGGTCAGGGTAGCCATAAAGTCGCGGTCGCTCACAAAGCGGAAGGCCACCTTTTTAACGGTTTCTTCCGCATTGTCCATCACAGAGAAGAGCAGCAGAGAGGTAAAATGCACATTTGCCTGGTCGATGGTAACGGCCTGGAAGGTGAGCTCCGCTGCGCGATTTTGAATCGAAATACGCTTGTTAATCGCTTCAATCAATGGAATTCGAAAGCTAAGACCCGGATATAAGGTACGGTTATACTTGCCGAAAATGGTGGTAATGGCCACCGTTCCCTGCTGTACGGTAACAATGCTCAAAAAGATGAGCACGATGAGAATCGGTACTAAGTACATGATCATGTTTGTTGGTTTGAAAGTTTGATAATCAGTTTGCAAAGGTGTCGGCTACCTGATAGCAATACAAGGTGTATATCAGGATTCTCCGACCAACCGCCGGTTTTGCGGTGTGAAATTGAGAAAAAAATCGGCAACAAGCGCAATTATCTTTACGGGCGAATTCAGTTCACATCTGTTCATACCATGCGCCTTTTTCTACTTTATACATTTACCCTGACCACTACCATACTAACTGCTCAAACATTGCGAGGAACCATCCGGGATGCTGAAGGTGGTGATCCGGTTGTGGGTGCAACCGTAGCCCTCCGTTACCTGCGTCAAAACACCGATCCACTATCCCTGGCAACTACGCCTGAAGGGGTGTTTTTATTTGAAAAAATTCGCGTAGGCTATTACGCCCTTTCCATAGATGCGCAAGGGTATGAAAATCAAACCATTACGGAAATTCATGTAACGTCAGGGAAAGAGCAGGTGCTGGAAATTTTACTGCGACGCTCCAACGCGCAACTTTCTGAAGTCACTATTTTGGCCACCCAGCCGGGCCGAAGACCCCTGCTTCCCCTGGGCGAAATCCCGCTCACCAGAGATCAAACCCTGCGCCTGCCGGCCATGTTTTTTGACCCCGGCCGACTTGCCACTGCCTATCCTGGCGTAGCACAAACAGACGATGGTACCAATCAAATGAGCATTCGTGGTAACAGCCCGACCTCCATGCGCTGGCGTTTGGAAGGCGTAGACATTGTGAATCCCAATCACCTGCCCAATGCCGGTACGTTTGGCGATCGTACGTCGGCGGCCGGCGGTGGTGTGCTGATGTTTTCGGCGCAATTGCTGGACAACAGTTCCCTGCTAACAGGCGCCATGCCTGCCGGCTACGGCGATGCGCTGGGTGGTGTAATGGATATGAACCTGCGCAAAGGCAACACCCGCCAACATGAATTCACCGCGCAGGCCGGACTGATCGGCCTGGATTTGGCCGCTGAAGGACCTTTATCAGGCAAAAACAGCAGCTCCCCGGCCTCTTACCTTGTGAATTACCGGTACTCTACGGTGGGTTTGCTTGGGCAAATGGGTGTATCCTTTGGGGATGAGCAGATCAATTTTCAGGACTTGTCTTTTAACCTGTTTAAGGAAGGGGAAAATGGGGGGCGTTGGACATTTTTTGGGATGGGAGGTCTGAACGAAAATATTTTTAGCAGCAAAACCGATACTGCTGAAATCAAGTTTTACAAAGACTTTTTCGACATTGATTTTCAGTCCAAAACGGGCGTAATCGGTGTTTCTAACTGGCATCCGCTGAAAAAGAACGGCTGGTTAAAAACCACCCTTGCGGCTTCTGCCCAACAATCGGAGCGAAGTGCAAGTTCACAGGTTTACCTGGAGGATAGTAGCGCGGATGATATTAGAGAGTCCAGAATCTCCGGAGCTATAACCTATTATCAACGGCTGCATCAGCAATGGAAGTTACTCGCCGGATTGAACCTAAACCATCAAAAATATCTGGCGGAATCTGAGCAAAACCAGGCGGTTACGCTCTTAAAAGACCATCAGTATTTACAAATTCAGCCCTGGGTTAGTCTGCAATGGATGAGCCGGCGGGAGAAAACCCATATTCAGTTAGGGGTTCATGGGAATGGATACCGGAATCCGTATGAGTCGGTTTCTATACCAAGCACCTATTATTTTTCGCCGGAGCCAAGACTGACCTTCACGCAGATTTTAGCGCCCGAACACCGCATTTCTGCAGCGGCTGGTTTGTATAGTCAGCTGCCTGCTCAATGGTTAATAGATGATGAAATCAGTTTCCAAAAAGCTTCTAAATACAGTTTGGCGTATCAGTGGTTGCCGAATACACGTTGGAGTATGAAGGCGGAAGGGTTTCTACAAGTCATTCACAGGGATTATTTTCATACAGATTTCTTTGATGGCTCTGGCTTGGATCCGATCAATATCTCGGAATACCTGCCCTATACCTTGAACAGTTTTTTCCCAAATCTTAGAGGTCGTACCTATGGAATGGAACTAAGCGCGGAGAAGCATTTGGCAAATGGTTGGTTTATGATGCTGAATACAACCCTCATGAATAGCCGTTAT
This sequence comes from Saprospiraceae bacterium, assembly GCA_044347755.1. Classification (GTDB taxonomy): domain Bacteria; phylum Bacteroidota; class Bacteroidia; order Chitinophagales; family Saprospiraceae; genus M3007. The sequence continues at coordinate 10,343 of JBIKUE010000128.1, read as the reverse complement.
GGATACGAGTTAGATCCCGAAATCCCAACCCGTTGGGATCTTGGTAAAATAGCTAATCTGGTTATTGGAAAGGAATGGCAAAAGGAAAAAAGGCCGGGAAAGGAGCGCACTTTTGGCCTTAATACCCGTGTGGTTTGGATGGGAGGTATTAGAGAGCCAGCTATTGATATTGTCTTATCCCAGATGAGGCAAAAAACGATTTATGAATACTATAGTGGCTTTAACCAACAAGCCCCTGATTATTTCCGCGCTGATTTTCGGGTGTACTGGCGCAAAAATCTGGGGAACCGCCGCAACTCAACGTTTGCCCTGGATATCCAGAACCTGACGGCACAGGAAAACGTGGCGTACCATTTTTATGATCCGTACACGAATCAGATCGAGACCAAGTTTCAACTCACCACCATTCCTAACTTCAGCTGGCGCCTCGAGTTTTGAACGCGGGTGTGAACGCGGGGAACGCGGGTGTGAACGCGGATTTTTTTTGGAACGCGGATGACGCGGATGACGCGGATTTTTCTGCTGCCTTCGGCAGCCCTTTTATGAGAATTTGAGATTTTTAGCTTCTGTTAATCACAAAATTGCCGCAGGCAATTTTCAAAATCCGCGTCATCCGCGTCATCCGCGTTCCAATAAAATCCGCGTCATCCGCGTCATCCGCGTTCCAATAAAATCCGCGTTCCAACCCGCGTTCCAACCCGCGTTCTTAAAGCATTTCGGGCCAGGAAAAACACACCGGAAACCCGCGTTCCAGGAACCATTGTTTTGTGTCCTCTGCGGTCATCCTGCTGGTAGCCAATACAAAATCGCCGCCCCAGGCACCCAGACTTTTGATTTCGCCAGGATAATCCTGAAAATATAGGTCTTTGGCACGGGGTAATTCCAGCGTTTGGGCGATCAATAGTTCGTGTTCCCGGATAAGGGATTCCCATTCTTCCAGGGTAGTGGTCGACAAAAATTGTTGGGTAAGCGTTGAAACCGTTTCGATCAACTCAGGATTTTGTTTTACCCGCTGTCGGTATCGGGCAATGCCTTCGCGGCTATTTTGTTTCTTACCCAGGTAAACGAAATACAAATGATCCGTCGGGCCAAGGAGTACGACCTCCTGTATATGCGGCGTTTGTGCCTTTAACTGGTAAAGGATGGGGCTATCTGCATAGGCACAGGCAATATCATACCCAGAGCCGCCCATGGTTTCAAACAATACCTGATACGGATCTACCCCGATCCACTGAGCCAAAGCAGCAATTAAAGTGCTGCTGGTGCCCAGACCCCATTCCCGGGGAAAATCGTTTTGGGTGGTGATAATAAACGACTGATTTTCTATAAAAAAAACCGGATTTTGCCGCTGGCAGGCGCGAAGCAGGTTGGCGAGTGTATGAGCCGTATTTTCATCAGAAGCCTGCAAAACCTGAAAATCAGGCCAGTAGAAAGTAGCTTCAAACCAAACAGAATCATCCGGATTCCGGCTTTGCCAGTGGATCTTTCCAATATCGTCCCCAATGGTTACCTGAAGGGATTGCCCGAAACGCACGGGTACTGCCAGAGCCCAAGCGCCATCCAGCACAAAATATTCGCCAGTGAGCAGCAGTTTGCCTTTTGCGTGGGTAAAAAACATCAGCGGAGCAGTTGATGAATAAGAATAAGAGCCATCAGGCCAGATTATCGTTGGAAAATCTGTGTAAAATCTGTGCGAAAAACAATCTGTGCGAAAAACCGAATATACACCCTACACCGCCAGAGCTTTCAATGCCAACTTAATCAAATCCTCCACCTTGCTCACATTTGGCTGATCGCGCACCACGGCATTGAGCGCTTTTTGCACCGCAATCCGGTTGAATCCCAGCGCCATAAGGGCAGAAAGCGCCTCCTCGCGTACAATATTATCCACCATACTGGGTATCAAGGTTGGCGCATCCGGTGCTTCTTTGGAAAGTTTAGATTTCAGGTCCAGAATGATCTGTTTGGCTGTTTTGGCGCCAATGCCTTTTACGCGTTGCAACACGTGTGCCTGTTCGCCAATCACGGCTGCCCGCACCTCATCCACAGTCATAGACGACAGGATCAGTTGGGCCGTTGTAGCGCCCACGCCAGTTACGCCAATAAGGTTAACAAACATACTCCGCTCTACCTGTGTGGCAAACCCAAACAGCGTATGCGAATCTTCCTTCACAATCAAATGCGTATACACCGTAGCGCGTTCCTGACCCTGCAAGGCTGTATAAGTACTCAACGGAATATTTACATGAAAGCCGACTCCATTGGCCTCCACGGTGATAAACGCCGGACTGCGAAACGTAATTTCTCCCTTTAAATAAGCGTACATGAGCTACGATTTACAAGATTCAATTTTTGGCCTGGCTAACCCAAATACTAAAACACCAGCTACCTTTTTTTCTCCGTTCTTTCAACCGTTAAACCTACCGCTTTAATCCCGCTTAAAGCTTCTTTCCGACCAAATTGTTCCAGCGTGATGACATATTCCCCGGCTTTTTCAAAAAATGCATTTTGCTGAATAGGGATATTAGTACTACAGGATCCTCCGGAGCATTTGCCGGCGGGTTTGCCTTCCGGATCAAACAAATCAAAGGACAAGGGTTTGCTCAGGCGCTTTCCATCCGGAAACTTTGTATAAAACTTGATATACAGGTTTTGATTCGGAAAAGAATCGGCATACGTAAAGGCCACGCTTAGGTTGTATAAAGCACTGGTGTCCTGAATATTGAACCTAAAGTCCAGGGTATCACGATACGTCCATTGCGCATTTTGAATGGATTTTTCCTCTTCAAAAAGGTAATCCGGCCCGCAAGCAGTAAAAACAACAGCCGGAAGAATCAACAAAAAATATTTCATTTTTGAGTGTTTGAGTTTTGGAGTGTTTGAGTTGGCGTTGGGTTTGAGATTTGTGTAGGTTGCTCACCGTCCACCGTCTACCCCCTAATATACCCGGCAAGATCAGGATACTTTTTCAATAAGGCCACGGCTTCGGCTTTAGGTAGCCTGATACCGTTGATGTAAGCAATGATTTTGGCTTCTGTAAAACCCTGGTTCACGAGGTCTTTGCGCAAATTTGCGGCCTCATTGTATTGTTTGAAGATGCCGGCGGTGTATTGGTATGCCCCAGAGCCAGGCTGGGTTTCAATCATCAGGTCGCCGAACATGGAAATTACATCGTTGGTCAGGATCTGACGGGTAGTGGCTGCTTCTACACGATAAGAAAGTCCGTTTGTTTGTTCAGCCAGTCGTTGTGCTCCTGGTGCAGCCATGAATTCTGACACCATTGGCCTTTCTATCGTTTGTTTTAATGGCAGGTTTTCAATGGCTACCAGGCTCATCTCCATTCTTCGGTTCAAGGCAGGAGCTGCCGGATTGGGTTGTGCATCCAGCACCTCCCGTGCAATTGGGTAGCCGGAGCCCACGCAGCGCAAAAGCACCCGGTTGGCCGGAATGCCACGGTCTACCATAGCTTTTCCCAGTATTTCGGCTCGTTTAATGCCATTATACAGATCGAACTTGGGCTGAGCGCCCGCATCCGTATGTGTAGTGATGAGCAGGGTTGCCTGAGGATAATTCCTGGTTAAAGCCGCCACTTGCGCTACAATTTTCATGTTATCGGTAGACAAAACATCCCGATCGGAGGTATAGGCCAATGATGGGATTGTTACTTCCCGAATCTCCTGCGATTCGATGTTGTTTTGATCAGCGCGTGTAAAAATGGCGGATTCGGCAAGAGATGCCTGTTCCGGCTGATTTTCCTGATAATACGCTATATAAAGATCTCGCTGCCCATTGCCGCCCAGGCGATTAGAGGCAAAAAAGGCTGCATGGCCGCTGGTCGATAAGCGGAAATACACATCATCTTCCGGCGAATTCACCGGGGTACCCATACTTACAGGGCTGGTCCAACTCCGTTTTTTGGAATCGTACGTACTCCTGAATACATCCATCCCTCCCATGCTCTCCAGTCGGTTGCTGCTGAAATACAGGGTAGCACCGTCTTTCGACAAAAAAGGCATGTCTTCATCATAGGATGAATTTACTTCAGGTCCCATGTTCTGAGGCTCTGTCCAGGCACTGTCGGTTCGAATGCTCCACCATAAATCCAGCCCGCCTTGTCCGCCCTGCCTCCTGCTGGCAAATAGGATGGTATGGTCGTTGTAAAACAGAGGGTTGCAATCGCCGTATTCGGTTTTTACCGGACTTACAAATGCCGGCAATTGCATGGAGTATTCATCTTTTCTGGCGGCGGTATCGGCAAATATTTCACCGCTGTACAGGGTATACCCTCTGAAGAAATACAATATTTGACCATTGTTATTGAAGCCCAGGGGTACCTCAAAACGTGATGTGTTGAGCAAGCCACCCAGGCTGCCCTGCATTTCCCAGCCGCTGTTGAGTAGTCGGGCGGCATACATATCGCTGCACCAGTGGCCGCGCTGGGTGTCTTCAAATCCGTCGTCATTGCGCTCTCCGCCGGAGCTGCCCTGCCGGGCTGCCGCAAAATAAATTCGGTCGGCGTGATTGAGCGAAGGAATGCACGCAAACTCGTCGCCAGCAGTATTCACCCGGTCGCCCAGGTTTTCCACCAGCGCAATTTGTGGATGCGGAATGGCCTGCATACCGGTTACACAGCGTTTAATGTTGTCGATCACGTGTGCGCGCAAGGGATGGCGATCGCCGCTCACCCTCAAATATTGCTTGTAAGCTACAATAGCTTTCTCCCAATCACCCAATCCATGGCGTACTCTGCCAAGGTAGTAGAACAACTCAGGATCTTTCCTGCCGGGGTCTTTGGCGGCTACATATTCCAGATATCGCCTGGATTCTTCACCGCGGCTAAGTTGAAACAAGGCAATACCCAGCTTACTGAGGACATCCAAATCCCCGGGTTTAGCTTTTTGATACAGAGCCAGTTGTGCTTCTGCAATGGCCCAGCGCCCATTGTCAAAGGCTCGTTCACCATTTCGACGAGCATCGGCAGGGTTCTGGGCTGTGACGCAAACCGACCAAAAAAGGAAAAACAGAAGAAAAATTCGTGCTGCGCTCAACATTTCAGGCAATTTTGAACCGCGAAGGTAGCAGCATTCGGGGGCAGAATAGAGAGGCCTACTTCTTTTTTGAACGCATAGCCTTTAACTTCTTCACCGTAGCATCAAGCATAAACCTTTGATACTCCTCCGATGCCCCCATCGTTCATCACCCCCAGCAGCCATTCTTTTTCGGCCAAAGGACGTGTTTGCCGGATGGTTTCCCGAAGTTGTTGTTTTTGTTTCTTATCCAGTGGGTTGATTTCCAGCAATTTACGTACGAAGTAAACGAGGTTCAGGTAGTTTTCCCGCTGGTATCCGATCACTTTTTTTCTGCGGATATAAGCGGCAATGGCTTGTAAATGAGATTCCAGCAAGTCCAGTTCATCTGTTTCATAATAAATCTTCAACTGAATGGTTTTGGCAGCCAGCGCCATCATGGTCTCTTTGTATTCAGCGCGTTGAAGCAGTTGCAGGGCCACACCGTAATGCTTTTGGTGGTATTCCAGCCGCGCCAGGTTAAACGCATACACCGATTCCCGAAAGGCAGGCTCCAGATACACTTGTTGTTCGCGAATCAGTTTTTCCGTCCAGGCATATTCCTGCATCACCAGCCCGATGGTAGCGGCATTCAGATAGGTAAAACGCGACAAAATGCCTTCCGACAAAAAATAGCTCCGGTCGAACCCTATCTGGTATAATTCAAGAGGGTCCGGCAGGAATGTGTGATCACCTTCATTGTAGCGGCGGGTACAAAAATTGATGGCCAGGATGAATAGATCCCGCAGCTCCTCCGGAGGGAAAAGGGCTCCTTGGGCCAGCAGCTCCTGTTTAAAAATGGGAAAGTGCACGGTATCGCCCGGTGTGGTTAATGCCTGGAAACAATGGTAGTATAAGCCAACGGCCGGTGTCTGCAAATGTTGTTCCGCCAAAGGCAATAAAACTTTTATCGCCTGGAAGTCGCAGGGCACATTATAGCGCGATTGATACGCCCACAGTGAGCAGGCTTGTCGCAATTTCAAAGCCAGAATGGTAACATCCAGTTGATCGGAAAGCGCTTGTGGATGTCCTTGAGCAGTGTCTGGGCTTTCAATCAGTAAACGGAACTGCTCTTCCCGGATCCGGTAATCGTTCAAATGATATTCTGCATGGCGCAAGGGTTGGGTAGCTAATGCAGTGGCGCCGGTTTTAAGGGGTTGTTCTGATGCAGCTAAAAGGTTTCTGCAGCGCAACACCTGACTTAAGCGGATCTGAAATGCAGGGGAATCTTGCAGGAAATCAGCCACTGCGAGGTACTTTTCAGCGCCGGATAGCAGCGCCGACATGGCCAGGCGCAAACGCTGATCATTAAAAGCCAATTTGGGGAATACGGCAGAAAAAATCCGTTCTTTGCTCGGCCAGGCTTTCCCGGAAAGGCCGGTTTGAGTCAATATTTCCAGCAATGGAATGGCTTCCGGACGGGTATTAAACGCCGGATTAGCCAGAAAACGGGCCAATTCCCGCAGTTCTGATCTGGAAAATACACGAAGTAATTGGACAGTTTTACTTTTTTCCATGCAAATTAATGTTGCAAAATACGTGTATTGTTTATTGATTATCAAATTTTTATAAAAAAATAATAGATAAAAAAATGTTACAAAATGTAAAAAATGTTTTTGACAGCCCAAAAGGATGCCCGCACTTTTGTATCGTGAAAAATGGTTCACTCGTAAAACAAATTCCCATGAAAAAGAACACACTTACAAAAACTTACTTACTCGGCCTGCTGATCTGTTTGGCACAAATAGCCACTGCCCAGCAGTTTACGGTTTCCGGACGTTTGGAAACAGAGGCATTGGCTCCAATGAACCAATTCCGGGTATTGGTTACCGGCTCCGATAACCAGGTGGCTATCACCGACCCAAGCGGCCATTTCAGTTTCACCCTGGATGCCGGCGGTGACTACCAGATTACACCCGTTTCCTGCGAAGAAGGACCTCTGAACGGGGTTTCTACCTTTGATTTGGTGCTGGTTGTCAAGCATATGGATGGACTGGAACCGCTTAATTCGCCTTACAAAATCCTGGCAGCAGATGTGGATGGTTCCAATTCAATCAACACCCAGGATACCACCATCATGCGGCAACTCATCCTAAATCACATCCTGGAGTTTCCAGCCGGCAACTTCAGATTTGTGCAAAAGGATTATGTATTCCCCGACCCCACAAATCCCTTTGTGCCGGCGCCGCCTTCTGCCATAACCATTACCAACCTGCAGGCAGACATCAACAATGCAGATTTTATTGGCATCAAATTAGGCGACGTCAATAACACAGCTGTAGTGGATGCCTGTGGCGATAATGTATCGCGCATCATCGGCAGGGTGTTCAACGACCAGAATACCAACTGCGCCTCCGATGCCGGCGAACCCGGCTTGCAGGGCTGGACGGTGGAAGTAACCAACGGAACAGACAGCTACTTTGGCGTAACCACACTCACAGGTAAATACAATATTGCGGCCGTTCCAGGCACTTTCGATGTCATTCTGCACAAACCTAATGGCTTATGGGACGCTTGTCAGGACACGCTTTTTGGGGTAGTGGTGACAGATGTACCTACAGCAGGCCATGATTTTGCCTTGCAGGCCAACATGCTCTGCGCATCCATGGATGTTTCCTTATCCACCCCATTTCTGCGCCGTTGTTTTGACAACTATTATGTGGTGAACTACTGCAACAACGGCACCCTGGAGGCGCAGGACGCCTCGGTGGAGGTTCATTTTGATACCTTTTTTACTGTACTGAACAGCAGTATTCCCTGGACTACCGTTGATGGCAATACCTACACTTTCCCGATTGGGAATGTGGGGCCGGGAGAATGTGCTGCGTTCACCGTAATATTTAACCTTAGCTGCGATGCGGCACTTGGTCAAACCCACTGTACCGAGGCGCGCATTTTCCCGGATACTGCCTGTGGGTCGCCTTTCAACTGGGATGGCCCCGAACTGCGCGTGAAAGGCTACTGCACCGGCGATGAGGTGAAATTCCTGATTCATAATATGGGGGCTCCCATGCAGTTGCCCTCCAATTATATTGTCGTAGAGGATATTATCGTGATGACTCCGCCCATCAACAATCCCTTTACTCTGATGGCAGGCGGCATGGAGGTCATTACTGTTCCAGCCAACGGTGCTACCTGGCGACTGGAAGCCGAACAAGCCCCTGGGTACCCATGGGGAAAGATGGCCAGCGCCTCGGTGGAAGGCTGCGGCGCCAATAGTAACGGAGGGGTTTCACTTGGCTTCGTTACGAAGTTCTCTCCCGACGACGAATCGCCCATCATAGACATTGATTGTGTGGAAAACATGGGCTCTTTTGATCCGAACGACAAGCAGGGATTCCCGCGCGGGGCCCTTGACGAGCACTATATTCCGCTCGAGCAACCCATTGATTACCTGATTCGTTTCCAGAATACCGGCACGGATACAGCCTTTACCGTAAAAATACTGGACACGCTCAGCAGCTTTCTGGACCCCGGTACTTTGCGCTTTTTGGGCTCCAGTCATCCCTGCTACCTCAACCAGCTCAGCGGTAATGTGCTGGAATTCCTGTTCACCAACATCCTGCTACCCGACAGCAATGTAAATGAGCCGGCTTCCCACGGATTTGTGAAGTTCCAGATAGCGCCCAAGGCTGGGCTATCTCACGGAACTCTGGTAGAAAACAGCGCCGCGATTTATTTTGATTTCAATGCGCCTATAATCACCAATACCACCTGGCATACCCTGGGCGAGAAATTCCTGGATGCCAATATCCTGAACAAAATGCCTGAAGTGGAGCTGGATGTATTCCCCAATCCTGCAAGCGATATGGCCACTTTCCTGATAAAGAGTCCGCATGCCTGGCAAGGTAATTTGCTCCTGTATGATCTGGCTGGAAGGCAGGTAGCCCTACAGACTTTTTCCAACAACCAATTCAATGTGAACACAAAAACCATGAACAGCGGGGTGTACTGGTTTCGCCTGGAATCAGGCGGCCAGACACTTGCGTTGGGTAAGTTGGTGGTGGTGAGGGAGTAATAGGGTGTTCATTTCATCCAGAAGGATCGGGCTTGAATTGATAGTGTCGGGGTGACTCCAAAGTCACCCCGACACTATCAATTCAAGCCCGATCCTTCTGGGTGCAACCCTGGTATTATTTCAGGAAATTACTGTACTTTCAAGTGAAATTTCCCCTCCGTCATCGCCATGCTGTCTGGCAGGAACCACCAGGTCGTTGGCCCTGCCAGAAAAGTCTGAAAATGGCCTTCAACGATATGTTCCACAGGGTCAAACCGGAGTATTTCCACGTATTGGTTGGCTCGGGTGGAGTCAACTGTGTAGAAATTAAATACCTGATCAATGTCTTGCGAAACATAATAAGAGGCGCCCGTCATCTTGCTGCCCCCTGTGGTATTTTCCCAGGATTCAATTGGGTAGGTTCCGGGAGCCGTCTTTAAGTTGACTAATCGAAAGACGTGATCAATACCATTTTCTTTTGTTTTAGCTGAAATATTGAAATAATTGGCATCGTTAAGCTGGTAATAAGCCATATAAGCGGCATTCCAGGGCGTCCCGTTTCTTTTCAGGCTGCCTTTTCCGAGTGGAATAACATGGGTAATGGTATCCACGGGAGGTGTTGGCGTCACAGGGTCGATGGGCGTTTCTTTGGCGCAGCCAATGAATAGACCGACTGGCAGAAGTAGGAAAACTAATTTTTTCATGATTATTGGTTTTTTTTGATGATAAACTTATAAGGTTCTGTTTGGCCATTAGCACCAGAAAAAGAAATGAAATATAGACCGTTTTCTAGCATCTGAACCGGGATGCTAAAAGGGGCATTATTAGTGAATTGGGTTTGCCCTTTAGAGCAAAGTCGGCCCAGAGCATCCCAAATATTCCAGGATATTTCAGTGTCAGATTCTTCTATGCCTTCAACTATTAGGACATCTTGTAACACAGGATTAGGGTATATTTTTATACCTTCAGTAAAGTCAACAGCCCCCCCTTCTCTCTGCCTACCAGGCCTTTCTTCCTGAAGGCAATCACAATTACCTAAGGTGACTTTTTGTATTCTACTAATAGCTACATTATCTGATGAAACGACAATGCATTTTACCCAAAATATTGGACATGCGGGGTGAGAATTAAGGTTTAAAGTAGCGCCTGTTCCCGGCTTTGTTGCATGAATCCCCGAGGATAGGGTAATTTTTAGGAAGAAAAGTGAGCCAGCAAGCGTATTTTTGAGTTACGAAGCTTAAAAAACGACTTCCTGGCCCATGACAAAGATAGATTCAATC
>JBIKUE010000127.1:0-12928 GCA_044347755.1 Saprospiraceae bacterium | reverse complement strand
ATGGCACCCCTTTTTCTGCAAATGCCTGATCTGCTTTGGCAAAGCCGTATTGGAAAATGGCCAGTACACCCACTACTTCAGCACCTGCATCCCGCAGGGCATCCACAGCTACCAGGCAACTGCCGCCTGTGCTGATCAGATCTTCGATCACCAGCACTCGCTGCCCCGGTTTAAGTTCTCCCTCAATTTGATTCCGCCGCCCATGATCTTTGGCACTGCTGCGCACATAAATAAAAGGCTTATTCAGCACATCCGCCAGCAAGGCGCCATGTGGAATGCCAGCCGTTGCTACTCCGGCTACTACATCGAAATCACCAAAGGATTGGGATTTTTCTGCCAGGCAGTTTTTCAGAAAGGTACGTGCCGCCGGATGTGAAAGCGCCACACGGTTATCGCAATAAATAGGGGAAAGTAAACCGGATGCCCAGGTGAAGGGTTCGGTGGGGCTGAGTTTTACAGCCTTGATTTCCAATAAGTTGCGAGCTACAGCAGATTCCAAAATCAGATAAAATGAGTACAGTGAAATGGAAAATTGGACAAAAGATGCACCCGGACTTTCCTTCTGAAAAGCACTGCAAGCACGTACATTTGCCGCAAAATACAAATAAACGTGCCGCAAAACTATAAAATCTACCATAACGGAACACCGGTTTTTATTACAAGTCCGGAAGGAGCCGAAGAATTGGGTTATCAGCCCGATAAGTTTACCCATGTGATGCGATATGTGGGGAAAATAAAACTCATAAAAAATTACCTTGATTTGCTGGATAAAAACCGCCAAATGAAGGCTGTAGTGCTGTATCATCCGGATGTTGACATGCTTTGGCAGGAGTTTCAGGCCTGTTTTAAAGTGCAGGAAGCGGCTGGAGGATATGTCCTCAATGCGCAAAAAGAATTACTGGTTTTTTATCGTCGGGGTTCATGGGATTTACCCAAAGGCAAAATAGACCCTGGCGAAACGCCCGAGCAGGCGGCTGTCCGGGAGGTACAGGAAGAAACAGGCCTGCAACAAGTTCAATTGGGAGATTTTCTCGCCTACACCTACCATACATTTGAACACAAAGACCGGCGGATACTTAAAATTACCTCATGGTACCATATGAATACTACCGATACCAGGGTGGTGCCACAAACGGAAGAAGATATTGAAGAAATCATCTGGGTTAAACCGGATGCCTGGCTTCAAAGTGGTGTGGAGGTTTACCCTAATATCCGTGAAGTTATCATGAAGGGGATGTCGGTGGACGGTTGACTGTGGACAGTTGACGGTGATGTTGTGGAAATGTTTTGCAAGGCTGGCCCAGGAATCTCCAATGTCAGGCAAAGCAAAAGTCAAAAGTCTTCTACCTTTGCTGCGCTAAAAACTTAAAAACAATGCTGCTTCGAATTCACAAAGAAGGTATCATCATGCTGATTGTTACGGCACTTATCCTAATTGCCCTGAATGTAACGATCTATCAATTCCTCCCCGTTGCTTTTTGGCCGGTTCTGGTACTTTCTGTTGCTTTTTTTATCATCATCCTGCAATTTTTCAGAAATCCGCTGCGCGAAGTGGCGGTTACAGATAATCACCTGGTTTACGCACCGGCTGATGGGCGTGTTTGTGTGATAGAGGAAGTGTATGAGCCAGAATACTTCAAGGAAAAACGGCTTCAGGTATCCATTTTTATGTCGCCTTTTAACGTCCATGTAAACCGAAACCCGGTGAGTGGCGTGGTAAATTATTTTCGGTACCACCCGGGCAAGTACCTGGTGGCCTGGCACCCTAAAAGCAGTACCGAAAACGAACGCACTACCGTGGTATATGATTTCGGGCAGGGTGAAATTCTGATGCGGCAAATTGCCGGAGCATTGGCCAAACGCATCAAATGGTATATTGGCGAGGGCGATAAAGTGCAGCAAGGGGGCGATATGGGCTTTATTAAATTCGGCTCCCGTGTAGACCTCTACCTCCCGCTCGATGCCAAAGTGGAGGTGGCTATGGATCAACATGTTAAAGGGAATAAAACCGTTATCGCCCGTATCTGACAATCTCTATCATCCTACAACCGTTTATGTTTTTACAAAAAAAATCAATCCTGCTCCTCGTTACTGTTTCAGTGTTTTTTGCGTGCAAAAATGAACCTAAAAACCCTGAATCCACTCAAACTATTCCAGCAGATACTATTCGCCCGGCTGAGGTTTCGCTGGAGGGTTCCGTTACCTATACCATTGCGGAAGGAATAGTCAATTGGTCAGGTACGCATACGATGGATAAAGAAGGGCATCAAGGTACTATTTCAGTATCAGAAGGCACTCTTTTGGTTCATAATGGCCAGATTAAGAAGGGTAGTGTAGTCCTTGATATGAATGCCATTACAGTAACCGATATTAAAGATCCCGGTGAACGCCGCGATTTGGAATCTCACCTGAAGGATTCAGATTTTTTTGAGGTAAATAAATACCCTAAAGCTGAATTCGTTTTTGAAGAGGTACTTCCGGGTAAAGCGGAGAATTTTAACTGGGTATTGAACGGTCATCTCACGATGAAAGGGAAGAAAGTGCCTCTCACGATACCTGTAATGATCCGTATGGAAGGTGATGTGCTTCAGGCTGAATCTCCGGCTTTCCCCATCAACCGCACGCTTTGGGGTGTGAATTTCCAGTCAGGAATCCTGGGCACGGCCCGGGATAAGATGATTGACGATATGGTGCCTCTGATGCTAAAGGTTACGGCGAAAAAGCAGCCCCAATGAGTTTATGAGGGTTTATGAGGGTTTATGGGGTTTATCCGTAGAGCCATTCGGCTGCTTTTGGGAATTCCAGGCCCCATCGGTCTTCGGTGTGCCGCCCTTGGGGGTCGGTGGAGAGTTTAATATGCAGGCGCTTGTTGTCAAAGCCGTGGGTTTCCATGTATTCTTTAAAACGTAACACATTAGGGATCATCCCTGCGCCTTCTTTGCCGCCTGCAAAGAGGTAAATTTTGGTATCGGAATAGGGAGAGAAACGCACTGGTTCGAAATATACCTTGGGAGCTGCCCATAAAGAGGGCGAAAAAATCATGAATTTGGAATAGGTTTCCGGGAACATAATCCCTGCATAAATACTGATCAAGCCGCCCATGCTGCTCCCACCTATACCTGTGTGCGCACGGTCAGGAAGCGTGCGAAAATGAGTATCGATATGCGGTTTAAGGGTTTCTGCCAGGAAACGGGCATAATCCTGCCCCAGACCATCGCCCCATTTAGGCATGTTATACGGAGAAAACTCCCTGATGCGCTCACTACCGCCATGATCAATGGCTACTACGATGAAATCACCCAGTCCGCGTTGCGCCAGCGCAGCCAGCCGTCGGTCTACTCCCCAGGTGCCAAACGGCGCTGTATCTTCAAACAGATTTTGCCCGTCTTGCAAGTATAGAACCGGATAGCGTTTGCTGGTTGTGGCATAATCCCAGGGCAACAGCACAGAAATTCGACGTTTTCTCCGGAGTTGGGGAAGGTTGAAGCGTTTGGAAACAATCTGAATGTCCGGGTAAAACTGCGGGTCGTAGCCTTTACTGTGTTGTTTCCAGTTTGGTACCACGTCGTTGACCTTGCCTCGGGGAGATTCCATGGTGCGATTGGCCGGTGGATAACCGTTTGTGGCCAGTTCTTCTGCTTCCCATCCACCTTTCACATATTTATATTCGAACTTGTCAACGGTGGGTGGTACTTCCTTAAAGGTATATTGATAATGCCCCTCTTTGATCTTCTCCATCTTGTATTGCTCGTCACGGGTAGACCACCCATTGAAATTTCCCGTGACGAACACGGGTCGGGCATCGTCGTTAGGAGTAAAAAGCTCGAGGGTTAGCATACGGTAAACATACGAAGCGCTTTGGGCAAGCGCGAAAGTAAGGGAGCGCATAACGCGAAAATGCTGGTTGCTGAGGGGAATACAAAAGTACGGAACAGGCACGACTTTATTCGCGGAACTTATCGAGTAAATGTGCCAATTCAAGCAATTCGGCCTCAGTGAGTTTTCCTGCCACCACATCTGCTCCTTCCATAAAGCGGGCATGTTCAATATCAGCAAGCATTTTTTTGCCTTTTTCTGAGATCGTTACCACCACCATGCGCCGGTCTTTTCCATGGGTTACGCGCTCTGCCAGATCTGCCAGACGAAGCTTTTCCACCAGCCGGCTTACATTGCTGCTGCGATCCAACATTCTGCTTTTAATGTCCAGTACCGATAATCCTTTCGGCGCACTGCCGTTCAGGATACGCAGAATATTGTATTGTGGAGGAGTTAGTCCAAAGGGACGTAGTTGCCTGGTCATAGCACAATCCAGCCAACTGGCGGTAAAAAGTATGTTCAAGGTAGCCCGCTGCCTGGCCGGCATAGGCTTGATACTTTTCAATTCCTGCTCTAATTTCATGACGCAAACTTAAATGTTTTGACACTTAAAACAAAAAACCTTTCTCTCGGTTCAATGTTTGGCTGGATAAACAGGTACTTTTGCGGCGATTAGGGTGTTTGAGTTTGTGAGTGTTTGAGTTTTCAAGTTGACGTTCGGCTGGGGTTTATCACTAAGACACTGAGGGCACCAAGGTAGTGTATGTAAATAATACGCCAGAAACGCAAAATTCCTTCACCTTAGTGCCTTCAGTGTCTTAGTGGTGGAAAACCGAACGCAAACTTGAAAACTCCCAAACTCAAACATTCCCACACTCAAACACTCCCACACTCAAACACTCCCACACTCTAAAATGCAATACGACGTTACAGTCATTGGTTCCGGACCAGGCGGTTATGTAGCCGCTATCAGATGCGCACAGTTGGGCCTTAAAACGGCCATTATAGAACGTTATTCCGTACTTGGAGGCACTTGCCTCAATGTAGGCTGTATTCCATCCAAGGCGCTATTAGACTCTTCCGAACATTATCACAATGCCCATCACACCTTCAAAACACATGGCATTGACCTGAAAGACCTGAAGGTAAATCTCCCTCAAATGATCAAGCGCAAGAATGAGGTGGTGTTGGAAAACAACAAAGGCGTGGAGTTTTTGATGAAGAAGAACAAAATTGATGTGTTCAACGGACACGGATCTTTTTTGACTAAAAATCGCATCAAAATCACGGGAAAAAGCGGGGAAACCAAGGAAATT
Source organism: Saprospiraceae bacterium (assembly GCA_044347755.1). Lineage (GTDB taxonomy): Bacteria > Bacteroidota > Bacteroidia > Chitinophagales > Saprospiraceae > M3007. Next base: position 7,796 of record JBIKUE010000127.1, on the reverse strand, counting down.
GAAACCCAGCGAACCATCATCGCTACCGGTTCAAAACCTATAGTGCCAGCGCATTTTAACTATGATAAAAATCGTGTGATTACCAGTACAGAAGCGCTGCATATTGAAAAGGTGCCGTCCAGTATGGTGGTGATTGGCGGTGGTGTGATCGGGCTGGAGCTGGGTAGCGTTTATGCTCGCCTGGGTACAAAAGTGCATGTAGTGGAATTCATGGACCGTATCATTGCCGGTATGGATTCAGATTGTAGTCGTGAGTTGACCAAATCCCTCAAAGGTTTGGGCATGGAATTCCACATGCGCCATGCTGTAACAGAAGTGAAAGCCACGAAAACCAAGGTAACGGTAAAGGCTCAGAGTCGCGATGATGAGTCCAAGACCTTGACCTGGGAGGCTGATTATTGCCTGGTAGCCATTGGTCGCCGCCCGTATACCGACAACCTCGGACTCGAGAACATTGGCATTACTACTGATGAAAAAGGCCGTATTCCGGTAAATGATCATCTGGAAACCGCTGTACCCGGTATTTATGCCATTGGCGACGTGGTGCGCGGCGCCATGCTGGCCCACAAAGCCGAGGAAGAAGGCATGTTTGTGGCCGAAACTATGGTTGGTCAAAAACCGCATATTCATTACAACCTCATTCCTGGTGTGGTATATACCTGGCCGGAAGTGGCCAGTGTAGGCTATACCGAGGAACAACTAAAAGAAGCCGGCACACCGTACAAGCCCGGCAAATTCCCTTTCCGTGCCCTCGGTCGCGCCCGCGCGAGCATGGACCTCGACGGTATGGTAAAAGTGCTGGCCCACAAGGAAACCGACGAGATCCTGGGCGTACACATCGTAGGCGCCCGCGCTGCCGATATGATCGCCGAGGGCGTAGCCCTCATGGAATTCCGAGCCAGCGCCGAAGACGCTGCCCGCATGAGCCATGCACACCCAACTTATACGGAAGCGTTCAAAGAAGCGTGTTTGGCCGCAACGGCGAACAGACCGATACATTCGTGAAAAATATCCAATATCCAATGTCCAATATCGAATGTCCAAGTGGGGCGGGTGTCTGGCGTCAGCACGTTAGCTTAGATTTAGCCGCCTTTTTGGCCAATCAGGCGTAGGTGGCCAAACATTTCTGCTGACACCAAGCAGGCGCACCACTTGGAAATTCGACATTGGACATTGGATATTGGACATTCAACTATGATCTTTTCCTTCAACAACCGCTCCTACTCCGTCGATCTCTCCCGGCCCACGGATCTGTCCATCGTTTTGCGCGATGGGGCAGAGAATCCCAATTGCTTTTGGGCGCCTATGCCGGAATTTGCGCCGGTGCGGGCCGGCGATTTTGTGGGAAGTACAGCAGAGGGTGGGGTAGTCAACTTTTTCAATGTGCGTATCAATCCGCATGGCAACGGCACCCATACCGAGTGTGTAGGCCATATTGCAAGGGAGCGGTTTGTACTGCATGAATGCCTGAAAAACTACCATTTTCTGGCCAAACTGGTGAGCATATACCCTCACCCCACCGAGAATGGCGACCGGGTTATATTCAGGGATCAACTGGAGGAATTATGGGAGGCTGGCGAAGCAGAAGCGCTCATCATCAGAACCCTTCCCAACGACGACCTGAAAAAACGCCGGAACTATTCCGGCGCCAATCCACCTTACCTGCACCATGAGGCTGCTGCCTGGATGGTGGAAAGCGGAATCCGGCATCTGCTGCTGGACCTGCCCTCTGTAGATCGCGAAGAAGACGGCGGTCAGTTGCTGGCCCACAAAGCTTTCTGGCAATATCCGCACAATACCCGTACCGACGCCACCATTACAGAAATGGTGTATGTGCCCAATGAACTTCGGGATGGGTTGTATTTGCTCAATCTGCAGACCATTTCGCTGGATCTGGATGCGAGCCCGTCGAAGCCGGTGGTGTATGCGGTAGAGCGGGTGTGAGGTTGCGGCGCGTCATTTACCGCATATGTTTGGGTTTCAAGCCCTGTTCAGCGCTTTCTATTATTTCAGCTATGCGTTTTTGCCGGGTTTCTGTTGTTTTGGCCAGGACAAGCCACGACAGCAGGATTTTTTTGACAGATTTGCTTGAATTGATAAAAAAAGCTTCTGCTGCAAGGTTTATTGCGAAAGCAGCTTCCAGGTCTTTGGGTACTATCAATGCTTCCACCTCATCCAGAATGGTCCACGAGCCATTTTGTTTGGCCACTTCAATACAGGCCAGTCCGGCTTGCGTCATTAAGCCCCGGGCCGTCAATGTTTCAATTTTTTCCTTATTGATTTTAGACCAGGTGCTGTTGGGCTTTCTTTTGCTGAAAAACTGATGAGACGTGTCTGCATCAATTTTCACCTTTTTACTGTCAATCCAGCCAAAGCAAAGGGCTACATCAACCGCTTCGCTCCAGGTGATGGATTTTTTAGCTGAGGCTTTATTGTAAAATACCAACCAGACCGATTGTCTGGAGATATGGTTTTCCACTAACCAATCCCGCCATTCGGTGGTGTTGGTTGGGTAAAAGATGTTGTCTATATTAGTATTCGACGTATGCATAAATAGGGTAAAGTTAGTAGTGGGTATCGTTAGTGTACTCTCTTTTCCCTTGTCTTTTCCCTTGTTGGCGTCCTCGCCAACAAGAATTAATGAATGATTAATCCCTTGCCGGTTTCCCTGTAATAAAAAGGGGGTGCTATAGTCAGCCGCTCACTCTACCGTGGCTGTCGGTGAGGACGCTAATAGCGGAAAATGTTTACCGGAGAGGTATGCACAGTTGATTGTCATGCCCTTTGCGTCTCTCCGCCTCTGCGGTAAAAATTACATAAGGGCAACCCCTCACTTATCATCCCCAAAAAAGTTAATAATCTTATCTGCCAGTTCCATGCCGATGTACGCCTGGGCTTCCATGGTGCTGGCGCCAATGTGCGGGCTGCAGGAAACGCGCGGGTGACGCAGCAGGGCTTCCATCGGGGTGGGTTCATTTTCGAACACATCGAGGCCGGCGCCGCCAATTTTGCCTGAATTGAGGGCGTTGAGCAGGGCGGTTTCTTCAATCACGCCACCACGAGCGGTGTTGATAAGGATGGCGCCGGTTTTCATCTTGTCCAATTCAGTGGCGGTTACAAGGGGCTTGCCAATGCCGGGAATGTGAAAACTGATGATGTCCGACTCGCGCATCACTTTTTCCAGTGATTCCGTAGAGATCTTGACGCAAAAGCGCAGATTCGGGTAGTCGCCAGCCTGGATTCCTATTTCCGCTTCATTGACAAACGGGTCGTGGGCGCGAATTTTCATGCCCAGTCCGAGACCAATGGTAGCCAGTTCCTGACCAATCCGGCCAAAACCAATAATACCCAGGGTTTTGCCTTTGATTTGGTAGCCGGACTCAAATTCTTTTTTCAGTTTTTTGAAATCACCCCCCGAAGCAAGTTCGCGGTTACTGCGCTGGAGCATACGGGAGAGTGTAAAAATATGGGCAGCAGCCAGCTCAGCCACGGCACGGGAGGATGCTTTGGGGGTGTTGAACACCTGAATGCCCTTGCTCTGGGCGTATTCTACATCAATATTGTCGAGCCCAACGCCACCGCGTGCAATGATTTTGAGCTTTTTAGCACCGTCGATGACCGCTTTGGTTACTTTGGTTGCACTGCGTACAATGAGTACGTCGTAATCCGAAATAGCTGTCGCCAGGTCTTCCTGAGCCACTTTATCTTCGCTTACAATGTAGTTGGCTTCTTCAAGGAGTAAAAGGCCGTCAGGATGAATGCCGTCGTTGGCGAGTATTTTGACCATGTCTGTTGAATTGTTTTAAAGCTCAAAGGTAGGCAAGCAATTCTCTTATCAGCAACCTCATCTTTGGTTCTGCTGCCTGTGCAGTTGCAATTACTTGCTCAACAGTAGTTTCACGTATTGCTGAGCGTGGATAAGCCACATTACTTACCAGAGATATCATTAATACCGGGAGATTCATATGCCGGGCTACCAATACTTCGGGTATGGACGACATGCCGGTACAGTCACTACCCAGGTTGCGCAGCATGGTGTACTCTGCAGGGGTTTCCAGATTTGGGCCCGGAAGAGCCGAGTATACGCCTTCAAAGGCCCGGATTTGATGTTTACGGGCCGTTTTTATCGCTATTTGCCGCAGGTTCTCGTCATAAGTGCGCATCATATCCGGGAAACGTGGCCCCAAACGTTCATCATTCGGGCCTCGTAACGGATTGTCAGGAAGCAGGTTGATGTGGTCATGAACGATCACCAGATCTCCAGCCTGCAGGTGCGGGTTGACGCCGCCTGAAACATTGGTAATGATCAGTCTTTCAGTGCCCAAAAATTTAAGCACCCGGATAGGGAATGTTACCTGCTCCATATTCCATCCTTCATACCAATGGAAGCGGCCAGCCATCACCACTACAGGGTGTGCGCCTAAAAAGCCAAAAATCAACTTGCCCTTATGGCTTTGGACGGTACTTCTGGCAAAATGAGGAATATCAGCATAATCAATTTCCGCCTCAACCTGAAGATCGTCGGTCAGGTTGCCAAGGCCGGTCCCCAGCACGATGGCCGTTTGGGCCGGAAAATCAGTTTGGCGCCGGATGTAGGCTACAGCCTCCTGAATTTGTTCGTAAAGCATCCTTAAACTGTGATTTGCGTGATTTATGTGATGATCATGATTTTGAAGCTGTGCACGAAACCAATCAGTGCAAGGTATAAAAGTATCAAAGGCAAAAAATACGAAGTATTTCCCCGCAGCGCGAAGCGCCCCAAAAAACCGCGTAGCGGTGACATTATAATAAAAAGAGCCGAGACATTGCTGCCCGGCTCCATGAAAACACCTAAAACCCTATTAACTAACCTTATGAAAACACATGTTTGGGGATTGGCGTTAGCCAATCAGGATGTTTTTGCTCACTGGTTTAGCTTCTTCTTTTTTGGGAAGCGTAACGAGCAATAATCCATTTTCATAAACAGCCGAAATTCCATCTTGGTTCACAGAGTTCGGCAATTTAAAAGAACGTTTAAAAGATTCGAAGCGGAATTCGCGGCGGAGGAACCGATTTTTCTCATTGTTTTCTTCGGCTTTTTCCTCGTGCTTGGCAGAAATCACCAACTGACCATTTTCAACATTCAGGGAGAAATCCGGTTTGTTAAAGCCCGGGGCTGCCACTTCAATATTGAAAGATTCGTTGTTTTCGCTTACGTTAACCGCTGGTTGGCTGGTCCAGTTTTCATTACCAACTAACTCACCAACGTTGCGATTAAAGAACTCATCAAAGAAACTGTTTGTGAAGAATTTAGTTGCAGGCAGGGGTTGAAATTTAGCTACGTTTGTCATTTTTTGACAGAATTTTGATCGTTTACGGTTGAATGTTCGAGTCGGCATCTCGTTTTTCTTATCCGACTCATCTGCGCTCAGGCAGACATCCCATTCAGGTCAATCTGTGTACCAGTTGAAAAAATGATCCAAAATGACGGATTTTGGGGTGAAGCCGACTGTCAAAATGACGTATTCTATGGAAACTTGCTGTCAAAATGGCGCATCAATATAAAAATTTGGCCTTTGCTGAGGTCTTGTGCCGGCTGGTTTAGCTGCCGACTACCTCTTTACCGCAATTTTTCATTGTTCGCGTGCCGTTCCGCATCGCGCTTCGTTTTTTTGTCCAGATTTTTTTGAAGTGCCTCCGTGAGATTGACGCCGGTTTGGTTGGCTAGGCACAGGATGAGAAACAGCACATCCGCCATTTCATCTGCCAGTTGAGCGGGCGCTTCGGCGGCATCGGCGGGATTTTTGAAGGATTGTTCGCCGTAAATGCGGGCCATGAGTCTGGCCACCTCGCCCACTTCTTCCATAAGCAGGGCCGTATTGGTGAGTTCAGAATAATATCGAATACCAATGGTATTGATCCATTGATCAACCGTGTCTTGTGCTAGTTGGATGGTCATGGTGTTCGATATTCGATGTTTGCTATTTGAATTTCGCTGCTAGCTTCCCTTTTTCTTATTCCCGCTAAAGTGCTTTCGTTCACCACCAGGTCTGTTGCTGGTGGAGGCTGGCTTTGGACCTCCTCTATGGTGATTTGAACGCTGTGGTGGTCGTTGCGCACCTTCGTGGTCTTCGGGGATTCCGGGAGGAAGTGGCATGCGGGGTACTTCTTTGCCAATCAACTTTTCAATGCGCTTCAGGCGATAAAGATCGGCATGGTTGATGAGGGTCAACGCTGTGCCTTTGCGTTCAGCCCGCGCGGTACGCCCGATGCGGTGCACATAGTCCTCCGCATCGCGTGGAGCTTCGTAATTGACCACCAGGTCAATACCGTCAATATCAATACCCCGGCTGAGTACATCGGTAGCTACCAGAATTTCGATTTTGTTATTCCGAAACGCGAGCATGACCTGCTCCCGTTCGTTTTGTTCCAGATCACTGCTAATCCGTTCTACCAAAAGATTTCGCCCCTTGAGTTTTTGGTATAACTGATTAACCGCCAGCTTGCTGGAACAAAAAATGATGGTTCTTCCGGTACGGTCTTTCAGTATTTCCTGGATGAGCGGGATCTTTTGGCGGTCGCTCACTAAAAATACGCCCTGGGTAACGCCTTCAGCGGGTTTGGAAAGCGCAATGCTTACTGTTGCAGGGCTTTTCAACATGGTTTTGGCCAGCTTCATCACCCCGTGAGGCATCGTGGCGGAAAACAATAAGCTTTGACGTTCCGGATTTATTGCTTTAATAATGCGGTTCAGGTCTGGCATAAAGCCCATGTCAAGCATACGATCTGCCTCGTCCAGCACCAGGAAACGCAAACGGGAAAAATCCACATAACCAAGGCTCATGTGGGAGAGTAGTCGGCCTGGAGTAGCAATCACGATATCAGCGCCTTTTTGCAAAGCATCGCGACCCTGGGCAAAGTCCTTGCCGCCGCCGCCGCCATAAATGGCTACTGAAGAGATATCGGAAAAATAAGAGTATGCTTCAATGGCCTGGTCAATCTGCATGGCCAGTTCGCGGGTGGGTACGATGATCAGGGCCTGCGTATAATCGTATTCGCCTGATTTGAGGATCATGTCCATAATTGGCAATACAAATGCGGCGGTCTTTCCAGTGCCGGTTTGCGCTGTGCCAATCAGATCCTTGCCTTCCAGGATGATAGGGATGGCTTTTTCCTGGATGGGTGTAGGGGTTTTGAAATTCAGGGCCTCTATGCCATCCAACAAATCGTGATGCAGGCCAAATTCGGAAAAGTCCAAAGTATAAAGGATTGAAAAACTACCCGGATGATGCCGGGGTATTTTTGGGGTTAAGGTTGATTTTATACAAAGGTCGGAAAAAAATACCGCTCATATGTATATTTCAACCGAAGGCTTATCGCAAATCCCACCTTTTGGTACGGAAAAAACGCACCAAAAGGTACAATAACAAGCCTGCAGGGCCCGTCAGCATGGTTAATAGCAAACTGGGAATCACGAAAATATGCCCGATTTTCAGCTGCCGGGCATCATGAGATTGCCATGCACCAACCAATAAACAGAAGGATAAGTAATTCAACCACCCTGTAAGCAGCATTTCTTTGCTTCGGAACAGGTTTTTCACGCCTTCCAGCGATAAAAGATTTCCGCCTTCTTCCGGACTGGTCAGGAATTGGAAGGTAAATACTGCCGCTGCCAGCAACAGCACAATCGCCGCCCCAAAAGCAATTGGCTCGGTGAATTTCCAATTCGGCGCTGCAATCAACAGCAACCATGGAACAAAAATCAAAATACTGGCATACCAGTAAAAGGAATCGGGAGTCATTTTGAGTGTTTGAGT
>JBIKUE010000002.1:0-122019 GCA_044347755.1 Saprospiraceae bacterium | reverse complement strand
ACCCTGGCAAACAAGATTTTGACCAAATCCTTTAATACCGATATGTCATTCGACAATTCCATGAACCAGATTTATTCAACAAAACAAATTTACATAAGCTTGGGTTGCGTGCCTAAGTTTTTACAAATTTTATTATTTTTTTTTAAACAAATTAAAACTATCATGGTTAATAGTAATACTTTTGTTTTTGAAACAACCACCCCGGATTTACAAAAGCCAGATTTGAGAACCACCAAATTTAAAAGCAAGAAGGTTTATAAAGGATGGATTTAAACCTGCTGCTGAAAAGTAGCAGGTTTTTTTATTTTGTTTGAAGAATAGTTGCAGGGTTAATGATTTTTTCAACCTTTGCTTCATCATCTCAAACAAAACAACATGGCTGCTTCTACTCCCACTCACCAACAATTAGACCGTAAACCGCTTCTGTCCAATCGAAGTATTTGGAATATGAGCGTGGGATTTCTGGGCATTCAGGCCGGATTCGCACTTCAAAATGGTAATGCCAGCAGTATTTTACAACGCTATGGTGCAGATGTACATGAATTGCCTAATTTTTGGCTGGTAGCCCCAATTATAGGAATGATTGTCCAGCCGATCATTGGTTACTATTCCGATGGAACCTGGAACCGCTTTGGCCGACGGAAACCCTATTTTTTAGCTGGAGCATTAGCTGCCTGTTTTGGTATGATGTTAATGCCCAATGCCGGAATTCTGGCTGCTGCACTACCTCTGGTGCTCATGGGGGCAGGAATGTTGATGATCATGGATGCAGCCTTTAATGTAGCTATGGAACCGTTCAGGGCGCTTGTTGCAGATAAACTGCCCTCTGTACAACGTACGCAGGGTTTTTCGGCTCAGACTGCGTTGATCGGTGTTGGCGCCGTGATCGGGTCTTGGTTGCCCTGGTTTTTAGCTAAAAAAATGTCTTTCGCCGATACAGCTCCTGACGGGTTGGTTCCGGACAATGTCAGGTGGGCATTTTATATCGGCGGAATCTTATTAGTTGCTGCCATTTTATGGACAGTGTTTTCTACAAAGGAGTATCCTCCAGAGGAACAGGCTAAATATGGAGGGGAAACTACATCCGCTCCATCAAAAGGAGCGCTGTCTACTATAATCACCGACATGGTAAATATGCCGAAAGCCATGCGGCAGTTGGGCTGGGTTCAATTTTTCTCCTGGTTTGCATTGTTTTCCATGTGGGTATTTACTACTCCGGCCATTGCCCACCATGTTTATGGTTGCGCTATTGATGATACCAGTTCTCAATCCTACAGCGATGCCAGTAATTGGACAGGTATCATTTTTGGCGTTTATAACGGTGTATCGGCTGTTTTTGCGCTGTTTTTACCCCGGATCGCAGCCAGGCTTGGGCGGAAAAATACCCATGCACTGGCACTTACCTGTGGTGGACTGGGTTTAATTTCCATGTATTTTGCAAACTCCCCCAATTTTCTGATCTTTTCCATGGCTGGTGTTGGGATAGCCTGGGCTAGTATATTAGCTATGCCTTATGCCATGCTTGCTGGTGCACTTCCGGCCCATAAAATGGGGGTTTACATGGGTATTTTCAACTTCTTTATCACGATTCCTCAGATCGTTAGTGGAATAATCAACCGACCAATTGTAAAGTATATTTACAGTAATAATGCCATTTGGGCCATTGTTATGGGAGGGATATTTTTCCTGCTTGCAGCACTTTCAGTTCGGTTTGTTGAGGATAAGGATGATATCATCGGGCATTGATCCACATTTTTGTTCACCTATATAACTACACAACTTATGGAAATGAATGATTTGATCTCCACCTTGTTAGTAGGAGCGGTTTCCGGCTGGCTGGCCGGTCAAATTCGGCAGGGCTTTGGCTTCGGGCTACTTGGTAATATCATTGTGGGTATTCTGGGAGCATTCGTTGGCAACTGGTTGTTCCGCTCAGTACTTCATGTATCCCTTGGAAGTGGTTTGGTCAGTACCATTGCTACTGCTGTTATCGGAGCATTGGTTTTATTGTTTTTATTAGGGCTGGTAAAAAGGAAGTAAAGCTTAACAACTAAATTAACCCCATCCCGGATTGCGTCTGGGATGGGGTTTGTTATAAAATAATACAAAAATGAAGATCCATTGGCTCTGTGTTTGCAGTTTGATCTTTCTGCAATGCACCAATTACCTGGGAAATCCGCATAAAAATGCCGTAAAACCGCGTATTGCTTCCAATACACCAACCGATATGCGTGTGGAGCCGTCCAACTGGTGGACGGGGATGAAATGGAATCAGGTAGAAGTTTTGTTCCATAAAAAAGGTATTGGTGAATTTCAGGTTCAACTATTACATGCTAAAGGAGTCAAACTATTAAAAGCAGAAAAAGCTGAAAGCCCTAACTACCTGTTTGTTACGCTGCAGATCGAAGAAAAAGCGCCAGCGCAGAATCTCCAACTGGTATTTACGCAAGGTAGCCAGATCATCACTATTGAATACCCCATTCGTTCAAGGAAAGATACTCCAAAGGCTCAAGGAGTTACGTCGAAGGATGTGGTTTACCTTATTTTTCCAGACCGATTTGCAAATGGAGATCCTTCCAACGATCAAATTCCCGGAATGCTGCAGGGGATGGAAAGGGACAATCCTACCGGTCGACATGGGGGCGACTTTAAAGGCATACAAAACCATTTGGATTACTTGCAATCTTTGGGCATAACCACCATTTGGTTGAACCCGGAGTTGGAAAATGATCAATTGGAGGCATCCTATCATGGATATGCACTGACCAATCACTACAGGGTAGACAGAAGATTTGGAACCAATGAAGACCTTCGAAATCTCATTTCAGCCTGCCATCAAAAGGGGATCAAAGTAGTAAGAGATGTCGTTTTGAATCATATTGGCGACAACCATTGGTGGATGCAGGATTTGCCATCTAAAGACTGGATAAATCAGTGGGACAGCTATACCCAAACCTCTTTCCGGGCTCCGGCACTGGTAGATCCTTATGCATCGGAATACGATAAAAAAAGATTTCAGGATGGCTGGTTTGACAAACGAATGCCGGATCTAAACCAGCGCAACCCCCATATGGCCAATTACCTGATCCAGCAATCCATTTGGTGGATAGAGTATGCCGGATTTGATGATTTCCGGATTGATACCTATACGTATTCTGACCAGGTCTTTTGCAGTAAATGGTGTACTGCACTCCGCAATGAATACCCTAATCTTTCTATGTTTGGTGAGATCTGGGAAAATGCCGTGCCCATACAAGGTTTTTTTGCAGATGATCAGCCCATGACACGCGGAAATTTCGACTCCAATCTACCCGGGGTCATTGACTTTCAACTCTGTTTTGCCATTCAAGAGGCGCTAACTAAACCTACTACGTGGACTGAAGGCGCTTCAAAAATTTATTATGTGCTTGCACAGGATTACTTTTACAAGGATCCTTATCGAAACCTGATCATGCTAGATAACCATGATATGCAAAGGTATTTTTCCCAAATAGGGGAGCACCCGGGCAAGTTTAAAACAGGTTTGGCCTTTTTAATGACTACCAGAGGGATACCCCAGATATACTATGCCACAGAAATACTCAGCAACTCAAAGACAGTGCCTGGCTGGGAAGCATATCGAAAAGATTTTCCCGGAGGATGGCCTGGAGACACTATTAATAAGTTTCATGAATCAGGGAGAACCCCTGAAGAGCAGGATGCCTTTCTTTTTACCCAAAGATTGATTCAGTACCGGAATAACACACCAGCTTTGCAAACCGGCAAACTGATGCAATTTGCACCGATCGATCGTGAACCGGAAAAGGGTATTTATGTGTATTTCAGGTATGACGACGCGAAGACTATTATGGTCGTATTAAATTTTTCCGACCAGGCAAAAACACTGAATACCAACCGTTTTCAGGAGCGTATGGCAGGATACACAAGGGCCTTAAATGTGTTAGCCGGTACTACCACCAGCCAATTAAGCCAACTGGAAATACCGGCTAACATGCCATTGATTCTGGAATTAATTCGTTAGGGCGCTACTTAGCCTTTTAATGCTTCTCGAGCAATCACTAGCTTCTGGATTTCTGAAGTACCCTCACCAATGGTGCAAAGCTTAGAGTCGCGGTAGAATTTTTCCACGGGGAAGTCTTTGGTATAACCATATCCGCCAAAAATCTGGACAGCATCTGTGCTTACTTCCACAGAAACCTCAGAGGCATAATATTTTGCCATTGCGGCTTGCTTTGTACACTTTTCACCAGCATCTTTCAGGCTTCCTGCTTGCCGCACCAATAATTCGGAGGCTTCAATTTTCGTTGCCATATCCGCTAATTTAAAAGAGATAGCCTGAAAATTTGAGATTGGTTGACCAAATTGTTGCCGTTCTTTGGCATATTTGACAGAAGCTTCGTAAGCACCTTTTGCAATGCCAAGTGCAAGCGAGGCGATGCTGATCCGGCCTCCATCCAGGATTTTCATCGCCTGAATAAAGCCGTCACCAATTTCACCAAGGATTTGGCTTTTGTGTATCCGACAATTATCAAAAATCATTTCTGCGGTTTCGCTGGCGCGCATACCAAGTTTGTTCTCTTTCTTTCCGGCAGAAAAGCCCGGAGTGCCTCTTTCCACCACAAATGCTGTCATGCCACGACTATCCAATAACTCTCCGGTTCTGGCAATTACCACAGCAACATGTCCGCTTTTCCCATGTGTGATCCAGGATTTTGTACCATTAAGCACCCAATGATCGCCGTCGGGGGTGGCAACACACTGCATACGCATGGCATCTGATCCGGTATTTGGTTCCGTAAGTCCCCAGGCTCCTATCCATTGGCCGGTTGCCAGCAAAGGCAGGTATTTGCGTTTAATTTCTTCACTGCCAAACGAAAATATATGGTTCGTGCACAAAGAGTTATGCGCAGCAACACTCAAGCCAATGGAACCGCAAACTTTAGAGATCTCATCAATAATGGTGATGTATTCCTGGTATCCAAGGCCAGCACCTCCATATTCTTCGGGAATCAACACTCCTAAAAAGCCATGTTCACCCATGCGGTGGAACATATCCATAGGAAAGAACTGAGCCTCGTCCCATTCCATTATATAAGGTCGAATATGTGTTTCAGCGAAATCCCGCGCACTTTGGCGGATTAATTGAAGGTTGTCAATACGTTCGGCAGCTAAACCCATGATTTGATTTTATTGTACTTAAAAGTGGTGAACCGGTCAAAATGACTGGGGTTAAGAAAGTTAATGCAGCAAAATTAGCTTGTTTTGACATTAATCGGACGATTAACCTGGTTGTTCAATCCGAATAAGAAACAGATCCTCGGTCTATTCGACTAACTAAGTTAAAAAACCTGATTTTCAACATATTGTTCACTAAAACTTATTGTCTGGCTGACCGCTATGACTGTTCAAACACTCCAATTGCCCAAATATTTCAAGAAGAGTTTAACCAGGTTCTCTGCATCGGAAATACCTCGGTGATGTTGACCGGAAAAGACCATGTTCTCCATCTCTATGGCTTTTTTCAGGCCAATTCCAGACTTTAGTCGTTTCATGACCCGGTATTGTTCTTTGAGGTTAACATGTCGTTCCGTCCAATCCACTTCAAGCCTGTGAAGTCTGCAATCTGCGGCAAACATTTTTCGGTCAAAATTGCCCCAGGAACAAAGCATATAGTCCTCTTCGAAAATACGGGCCCAATCCTGGAACTCTTCAATGACATCCGGGAAATATTTTGCCCTGTTTATGTCCAATTGTTCAATAGTAGTCAGTTGTCGGCAAAAAGGAGAAAGGGTAGGGTGGACCGAAGGTTTGATAAACCGATTGAACTTCCCCCTGATTTCTCCATAGTGATTCAACTTGTATGCCCCTATTTCTATGGTTTCCTGCACATATCCAGGCGGCATATTCTCCCAGCAGGTTGCTTCAAGATCATATATAATATAGTTCATCGGAATCTTAATTTATGTAGAATATACCAAAACAGAAGGCGTATTCTACTTTTTTGTGCCGCATAAAAGAGGTTGGTATCCATGTTGACTTCCCTCGAAACCTCCTTTGGATGTATGAGTGGAAAAATCATGGAAGAAGCCTTTAACCTGGCTTTTTTATCATCTTCCACCGTATGGGTTGCATCCACTGACCCAATTCCTGTGTTTTGAACCAAATTTACCCTCGGAACTATGCTTAATCCCTTGGAAGCAAGCAGGCTGTAAGACCACGCGTAAGCCCATGAGTTATTTTCTTTTGCTTTGGTTGCTCGGAGTTTTTCCATGAAATATGCCCTGACCAATGGATTTGGGCTCAAATCATGGATCCTATTATCGCGCTTAAAATTTTCAAAATGATCCAAATGTATCGACATTTTCTGCCAGGCTCTTCTCCAGCTTGCCCATCCCCAAACAAACGTAAGTTTGGAAAAGAAATAACTGTCATTGAGGTCCTTACTCAATGCAGCGCCTAAGTTGGAGCCCCCAATATGCATAACGTTTTCATCCTCTGCATATTTTTCAAGCAATTCGGCACAAAAGGGGAAAAAACTCGGATCCGGCAAACAATCATCCTCAATGATTATTCCAGCATTTACAGATTTGAAAAACCAGTTTATAGCATCAAATACTCCATCTCTCAACCCCGCATTCTTTTCCCGAAAAAGGGTGTGAACTTCACAAGGCCAGTCAATCATTTTTATGCATGCACGCACGGCTTGAACTAATTCGGCCTCACCAGGTTTGTGCTCACGAGGGCCGTCACAGTGAATATACAAATGAACCGGGCGTACTGATCTGATCCGATCTAAAACCACCGTCGTGTGTTCAGGTCGGTTAAACAACAACAAAAGAACAGGGGTTTCTAAAACTTGTTCCATGAGTATTGTGCAATTATTACGCCAGAAGGCTTTGATAAATCTTGAGATGAGCTTCTGCGCTTTTTTTCCAGGTGAATTGTGCCGCTCTGGTTCGCCCTTTTTCAATCATGGAAGATCGCAATGCGTCATCTCGAAGCAATCTGAATACAGCATTAGGCAAAGAAACTGCATCAGCGGAGTTGAAATACACCGCAGCATCTCCGCCGACTTCCGGCAAAGAACTGGCCTGATTTAGTACAACAGGGCAGTTGCAGGCCATCGCCTCAATTACCGGCAAGCCAAACCCTTCGTATTGCGACGGGAAAATAAAACAAACAGCGTGTTGATATATGTTAGTCAGGGCTTCATCAGATTCTACCATCTTATATTGGACCCTGCCTTGTAGCCTTAGCCTGGCAATATTCTCCAACTCTTCTGAACTAAAAGGACTGCCGCCAACACAAAATAGTTGTAAACCTGGGGTTTCCTGGAGCACAACGCTGATTTGCTCGAGCATCTGGCTAAAGTTTTTATATCCTTTCCGCTGGCCTACAAAAAGTAAATATTGGCCATCATTTAATGGACTGGATACCTCATTTGCCAAAAGCCTATTTCCGTGATGCACCACATGAACCTTTCCGGGGTCAACACCAGGGCAGTATTTCAACAAGTCTGCTCGCGTACTTGCTGAAACGGTAATAATAGCTCCAGCCTTTTCTGCCAGGAACTTTTTATTCGCGATAACATCCTTATCCAGGGAAAAAAAACCACGACTCCCATGTCCATAAATTTCATGAATCATATCATGCACCGTAACAACCCAGGGGACGCCAAGTTGGTTAACCTGCGCAAAAAAATAAGGATCAAAATAAGTAGGATGGAACACATCCGGTTGAACAGATTTTAAAGCGCGGGCAGAGCTCCACTTCCCTAATTGCAATTGCAGCCATTTTTTGCCTTTGACAGAGAAAGGCAAAAAACTTTTTCTGTCAAAGGCTGGGAATTGACTCAGGTAAACATTCTCGGAAAAAAAATGCTGGGGCAAATAAACCATTTGCCCCAGCGCTTGTAGCTCACGCATTTGCTCAACGAAATACCTGGATATTCCGCCATACGTTTGCCAGGAAAATACCTGGTGATCGAACAAGATGCGCATGTTAATAAATCAATTCCAACAATTCAATTACGCTAGTTTAATGCTTTTGTCCAGGTAAACATCCTGTACTGAATTCAGCAATTTTACACCATCGTTAAATGGACGCTGGAAAGCTTTTCTACCCAGGATCAAGCCCATTCCGCCTGCGCGCTTATTAACAACGGCTGTTGTAACCGCTTCCTGCAAATCACTGGATCCTTTGGACTCTCCACCTGAGTTGATCAATCCAACCCGCCCCATGTAGCAATTTGCCACCTGATAGCGGCAAAGGTCGATCGGGTGATCAGTGGTAAGCTCTGAGTAAACCTTTGGGTGTGTTTTACCGTGCTTGGTTGCGTTATACCCACCATTGTTGGTAGCCATTTTCTGCTTGATGATATCTGCCTGAATGGTTACCCCCAGGTGATTGGCCTGACCGGTAAGGTCGGCAGAGGTATGATAGTCAATGCCATCCACCTTGAAATTGTTATTGCGGGTATAGCACCAAAGAATGGTAGCCATTCCAAGTTCGTGCGCCATTTCGAAGGCTTTGGCAACCTCAATGATCTGACGAGGGCTTTCAGGAGATCCGAAATATATCGTAGCGCCTACTGCTACTGCTCCCATATTCCAGGCATCTTTAATCGTTCCGAACATTACCTGATCATACCTGTTGGGGTAGGAAAGAAATTCATTGTGGTTGATTTTTACCACAAAAGGAATTTTGTG
The DNA here is from genome assembly GCA_044347755.1 of Saprospiraceae bacterium. Classification (GTDB taxonomy): domain Bacteria; phylum Bacteroidota; class Bacteroidia; order Chitinophagales; family Saprospiraceae; genus M3007. Next base: position 113,311 of record JBIKUE010000002.1, on the reverse strand, counting down.
CGCGTATTTGCGTGCCACAATACCCAGCACTCCGTATGTTGAAGCAACAGCATTGCATCCACTCTCCACAGCTAACCTAACAATATTCTCAGGATCAAAATAGATAGGATTTGGAGCAAAAGAGGCTCCGGCAGCATGCTCAATACCTTGATCCACTGGAAGGATTCCGATATAACCGGTATCCTTCAACCGACCCGTGCCCAAAAGTTGTTGCATGCTTCTGAGCGTTTGTCCATTTCGGTTGCTCTGCATCCAAATTTCATTTACATGATTTTTAGAAGGTGCATGAAGCGTTTTTTTATCGAATGTTTTACTTTGATAATCAAGGTAATAAGCGGCGTCTTTGCCTAAAATGTCGGAAGTTTTTGACATAGTTATGGAGTGAGTGAGTGTGTGTGTGAATGAGTGGGGGCATGAAGTTATTTATCCTTGCATTTGAGAACTCAGAATTTCCAGGTAAACCCGAATCTGTATTCCATAGGTGTTTGCCAGGTATTGATGTCGTTTGCTATTCGGAAGTTGTACATCAGGCTAATCTCTGAACCACTACCGCCCGGGGAGCCAAAGTTCCAGCCCGCCCCTAATCGCTGATTAACCCGTTCGTCACTGAATTTATCGCCGGTATTCGGATCAAAATTTTGGAACCATTGGTTTGAAACTTCTCCCTGGATAAATAAGCCTCTAAACACCCTGCAGCGGACGAAACCACCTACATCAAAACTGTGCAGGTTAATAGCTTTAAAGCCACGTTGTTTGTTGGAAATAAGATCATAAGCCACTCTTGGTCCAACGGAAAGTGGTCCGACGATTTTATAGCCAACCATGGGAGACAATCCAAAGTTAAAGCTTGAATATCCGTTAAAGCCGCCTAGGCCAACAATAACCCCTCCTCCATACCAAAGTTTGGAGGAAAAGCCTTGTGGAGATTCCTTTTCTTCCTTTTTGCGATCCCTGGACCTTTGTGCATGTGCGGAAGAGGCAAGTATCAAAAACAGTGACAAAGCGACGAACGTCGCAATTTTTTGTTGCATTTGCATAAATGGATAATGGCGTTGAGTTTGGTAGGCGGGGCAAATTTAACAACAATTCAATAAAGTCGGGTTTTTGCAAAACGAGCTTTTTTTTTATTATTTTAAAATCATTTCTAAATGATGTACTACTTTCGCCCGCAGTTTAATCACTTCCTGCAATAAAATTTTGCGGTTTGTAATTCCCTATTTATTTACTGACTGAAGACGTCATTCTTTATCTTCATCCCAATCCACCGATTTCGTTTTCATTGTTTCATCTTCTAACCATCACGTTTACTCAAACCTAGTTTATGGTCAAGTTACTACGTCTGTGGGGTTGCATTGTATTGGTATTGGTTCTGCAAAGTCTGACCAGCATACTCAATGCACAATCCTTTGTGGCAGATATCGAGCCACATACATCATCCATTTTGGCAAGCCAATTTTCAGAGTATCAGGTTTTTCGTTTGGACGCCAAGTTGTTGGATAAACAAGTGAAATTCAACACGGAATCTTCCATCCAGTTGATTGTTGGTACACACAACTGGAATCTGGCACTTACACCAAGTAAAATCCTTGCCGACAACTATTCTCTTCAATTTAAAACTGCTGAAGGCATTTCAGTAAGCCAAAACAAGCCTCAGATTGCATTTAAGGGGAATGAATTAAATGGAGGTGGCAATGTAAGGCTTACCCTGCATAACGAGTTTATGTACGGTTTTGTGGTCGAAGGACTGGAACGCTACTATATTGAACCATTATGGTACTTCGAACCTCAGGCCAGCAAAGATCTTTTTGTACTCTACCCAAGTAGTGCTGTTAACCCATTAGCACCTGATGCTTGTGGAGTCACAGAAGAAATGATGGAATTGCAACATCTTGAAGATGCGGTAAACGACAAAGCCAATGAAGGTGGAACTGAAAATATGGGATGTTACGAGGTTGAGATCGCTATTGCATCTGATGAATTAATGCTTAACAGTTATGGTTCTGTAGGAGCAGTTGAAGACCATAATATTGCTGTTCTTAACAATGTGCAGGGCGATTTCTCCGGCAGTTTTAACCATGACCTGGTTTTTGTTATTGTAACGCAGTTTGTTTCGGACAATGACCCTTGGACGGCCTCTACGGATGCAGGAGCCCTGTTGGATAGTTTCAGAACTTGGGGAAACAATGGCGGTTTCGGGGTCAATTTTGATGTAGGTGAATTGTGGACAGACCGTGATTTTAATGGCGGAACTATTGGAATAGCTTACCTGAGTGGTATCTGTAATAACGTAAAATATCACTGCCTGCAGGACTTCAGCGGAAATGCTCAATTACTCCGAGTGCTTACCTCACATGAATTGGGACATAATTTTTCAAGCGGGCATGATCCAAATGGATGTGATCAGTGGATTATGTGCCCAACAGTGAATACCTCCAATCAATGGAGCAACCAATCCACTAATGCCATCAATAACTATGCTCAGGGTCGTATTAATAACGGTTGCCTTTCCGCATGTGGTCCGGCTTTGGTTGCAGACTTTACATGGAGCCCCGATCCTGGATGTGAAGACTCCCCGGTCCAGTTCACTGATTTGACTACCGGAAATGTCACCTCCTGGGCCTGGGTATTCCCTAATGGCAATCCAGCTACTTCTACGCAGCAAAATCCAACGGTAACCTGGGCTACTCCTGGCACACGAAATGTTACCCTGACGGCAACAGGTCCAAATGGCTCATCCACAAAGGTGCATTCCATTACGATCGACCCTTTGCCGATTCCAAACTTTACCTACACCGTAAACGGTCTGGTTTTAACGTTCACGAATACTTCTCAGTTTGGCACATCCTATGAATGGGATTTTGGTGATGGGGGCTTTAGCTTTGAAGAAAATCCGGTCCATGAATACCTGGATGGCAACTTTTATACCGTAACCTTAAAAGTAACGAATGCTTGTGGTTCAGTAACAAAGTCGACCTTGGTCAATACGGCCCCGGTAGCTAATTTCGAAGCAGAACCAACCAGTGGCTGTGCAACATTGGTTGTTACCATGAACAATCAGTCTTCCCCCAATGCACTTACCTATCAATGGACTTTCCAGGGAGGTATTCCGGCAGCATCTAACCAGCCAAATCCAACGGTTATATATTCTATTGCAGGAACATACCCCATTACGCTCCGCGCAACTAATCCTAGTGGATCCGATACCTTAACCAGGGTCTCATACATTACGGTAAAAACCGTTCCGGTGGCGAATTTCACCTCGGTTACAAATGGCGCAGTAGTTACGTTTAACAATACTTCCATCGGCAGCATAAATACCTACCACTGGAGTTTTGGAGACGGAGACACCAGTATTGTCAAAAATCCGGTACATACTTACCCTACCCCCGGAACATATACCGTAGTACTGACTGCGACCAATGAGTGCGGCAGCAGCACCAAAACATCGCAGGTAGTGGTGATATCGCAAGGGCCTCCAACCGCAGCATTTACCGCAACTCCTTCCACAGGATGCATACCTTCCAATCCAGTTCCGGCGTATGACCACATTGTTATGGTGGTTGCAGGCATGGATAGCCCAGATCCTGTTTTTGGAAATCCGAATGCCCCCTATCTTAATGCCCTTGCAAATACAGGAGCCAAATTCGGAAATGCTTACGCAGTTTTTGATGAAAGCCAACCAAACTATCTGGCGCTATTCTCCGGCAGTAATCAGGGAATAACAAACGATAATTTTATTCCATCAGCCTTTACAACTGAAAACCTTGGCTGGGCATTGATTAATGCTCAAAAATCCTACCGGACATATTCGGAGGGTTTGCCGTCTGTTGGATTTAACGGAGGCCAAAGTGGTAATTATACCAGAGCGCATAACCCTGCTGCCAACTGGATGGGGAATGGCTTAAATCAGATCCCGGCTAATACCAATCAGCCATTTTCAGCTTTCCCGGCCATTTTTGACAGTCTTCCGAATGTTTCGTTTGTAATTCCGGATATTTGTAATGGCGGCCATGATGCTTGTGCTCCATTGAATAACCCGGTGAAACAATTCGATAATTGGCTTCAGGCTAATCTGGATGCTTATAAACAGTGGTGCGTTGACCACAATTCATTACTCATTGTTACTTATGATGAGAATCCTTTCTCAAACGACAATAAGATAGCAACCGTATTTTATGGTGCACACGTTGAGCAAGGAACCTACAACCAAACAATCACTCACTACAATGTTCTGAGGACCATTGAGGAAGCGTGCAGACTTACCGAGCATGCAGGTGAGGCTGCCAATGTTGATCCTGTAGAAAATTGCTGGGACCCTGCAGGTTCTCCGCTGGTGGTAAGTTTTACAAACAATTCCACAGGCGCTGTTTCTTACAACTGGTCGTTCCCTGGCGGTACACCAGCCACGTCTACAGCCGCAAACCCAACGGTTTCCTACGCTAATACAGGCGTGTATACCGTAACCCTTACCGCTACTAATGGCAGCGGCAGCAGCACCACTACTTCTACGGTTACAGTTAATACAGTACCTACTGTTGGATTTAGCCACTCCGCCAATACAAACACAATGATCTCTTTCTCTAATGAGTCTATTGGCAGCACAAGCTTCCTGTGGACGTTTGGCGATGGCGATAGCAGTGTGGTTGAAAATCCAGTACATGAATATCCTGTATCTGACGACATTATCACCTACCAGGTCATCCTGTTCGCAACCAATGATTGTGGAACGGTTTCTGACACTCAACAAGTTACGATTATTACAGAGCCAAAAGCAAATTTCAATGCTACTCCTACCAGTGGATGCGGCCCGTTGACGGTTCAGATGAACAATCAGTCTACTTCGAACGCTACATCTTTCCAGTGGCAATTCCCTGGAGGAACTCCGAATGCCTCCACGATGCAAAACCCTTCCGTGGTGTACAACACGCCAGGATCGTATCCTGTTACCCTCATATCCATCAATAGCGCAGGTCGGGATACTATCGTTAAAAACAATTACATTGTAGTAAACCCGGCGCCAATTACTGGATTTACTTCTTCTGCCAATGGATTGACCGTTAACTTTACGAACAGTTCTTCCGGGGCTACCTCCTATGCCTGGAATTTTGGTGATGGCGGTTCAAGTACGATCCAAAACCCAAGCTATACGTATACAACGGATGGTACCTATACGGTTACGTTGTCTGCCACCAATGCTTGCGGAACAGTTACCAGCACTCAAACCGTTACTGTTGCTACTGCACCTAGTTCAGGGTTCACGGTATCTAGTAATACAGGATGCGCTCCACTAGCGCTTCAGATTACCAATACGTCCAGTACCAATGCCACATCGTATGAATGGCAGTTCCCTGGTGGCACACCTTCCAGCTCCACTGCGCAAAATCCAGCTAACCTGGAATATGCCCTGCCAGGAACCTATACCATCACCTTGACGGTATCTAATGCAGCCGGTACCAGCACATCAACACAAACAATAGTAGTGAATGGAGGCCCAACTGCCAACTTCACTTCCAATGTTGCCGGCCAGAATGCAACATTCAGCAACTCCTCTTCCAATGCTCTTACTTATTCCTGGAATTTTGGTGATGGAGGAAGCAGTGCAGATCAAAACCCAACGCATGTATATACAACTGATGGTACCTACACGGTTATCCTTACTGTAACTAATGCTTGTGGAACCAGCACCATTTCGCAAAATGTAGTAATCAACACCTCTCCGGGTGCAGGATTTTCAGCGAACACCACAAGTGGTTGTGCCGGACTAACGGTTAATTTTTCAGATATCTCTTCCGGTAACCCAGTAGCTTGGGCATGGACTTTCGAAGGTGGTATCCCTGGTACTTCTTCTGTGCAAAATCCATCTGTTAATTACTTTACGCCTGGCGTATATGATGTGACGTTGGTGGTTACTTCTGTAAATGGTGTTACAAGCTCGTTCACCCAAAATAACATTATTGTGGTGAACGGCGCTCCTAGTGCCGGATTTACGTCCAGCAACAACGGAACAACCGTTAACTTTACCAACTTGTCAACCGGTGCTGTTTCCTACGCCTGGAACTTTGGAGATAATAGCACCAGCGCGGATCCGGATCCTTCGCACACTTATCAGAATGATGGTGTTTATAATGTGACGTTGGCTGCAACCAACAATTGTGGCACCACTATTTTTGAACAAACAGTTGTGGTATCAACGCCTCCAGTAGCAGGGTTTAACTATAGCGTGAACTCCGGATGTGCGCCTTTCATTGTTCAGTTCAACAATGCTTCAAGCAGTAACGCCACAAGCCTTTCCTGGAATTTGCCGGGTGGCAACCCAAGCTCTTCAACAGATCCAAATCCGATAGTTACCTGGAATACTGCTGGGGTTTATGTAGTTACACTTACCGCATCGAACGGTGCAGGAAATAGTACCAGTACCGCAACGATTACTGTTGGGGAAGGGCCGTCTGCCGGATTTACCTCTCAGACAACCGGCCTGTCTGTAAACTTCACCAGCACCTCTTCCGGCGCTAATACTTATGCCTGGGATTTTGGTGATGGAACAGGTAGTAGCACAGTTCAAAATCCATCCTACACATATAGTCAGACTGGAACCTTTGTAGTTACACTTACTGTGACCAATGGCTGTGGTACTTCAACATCTACACAAACAGTAGTCATTGAGGGCTCTGCTCCAACAGCAGCCATAAGCGCTAACCAGCAAAGCGGTTGTGTGCCACTAACTGTTCAGTTTACGGATCAGTCTGCAGGCAATCCTTCAGCATGGACCTGGACTTTCCCAGGAGGCACTCCAAGTACCAGCAACGCACAGAATCCGGTGGTTGAGTATAACACTCCTGGTGTGCATGATGTTACACTTCAGGTAACGAATGCTTTCGGTGGAAATACACAAACATTCCCTGCATACGTTACCACTCAGACTACACCAGCTTCCGGATTTACGTTCACCTCAGTGCAAAATACGGTTACGTTCACCAATACCTCTCAGGGAGCCGTTTCATATTCCTGGAACTTTGGTGATGGCAACTCAAGCACAGAACAGAACCCTGTTCATACGTATGCGAATCCAGGAAGCTATACAGTTAGCCTGTCGGCCAGCAACAGTTGTGGAACCACTATCTTCCAGCAAACCATAACCCTGTCTTCAGGAATAGGGGAGGCTGCCTGGATGGAAAACTTCCGTCTATTCCCTAATCCAAACAGTGGCGCATTTGTTGTAGAGATGAACGGAATTCCTCAGGAAGAAGTTGAATTCGTGCTCTTTAATGCCATTGGCCAACAAATCAAGCGCGAAATGGCTGATTTCGGCACTGGCAACCTGTTGCGCAACTTTGATTATGGCAACCTGGCAGCTGGCATGTACACGCTTCGTGTTCAGGCAAATGGCCAGGCTATGTATGCCAAAGTGGCCATTACAAGATAATCCTGGCATAAAGGATTTGAATGATTTCACGCGGGCCGTCCTTTTAAGGGGCGGCCCGTTTTTATTTTGAGTCAGGCAGCTTTACCTTCGCGCAAAACAATATCTAAACCATGCGCCAGCAAATTGTAGCCGGAAACTGGAAAATGAACCAAAACCTGGAGGAGGGAATCGAACTTACCAGGTTGATTTTGGAAAAAATTGACAAACCCAAAGGCCTGGTGGTAATTGCCCCCCCCCTTACTCACCTGAAGGAAATTGGCAAAATGCTGAAGGTGCGCAAGCACTTCCATCTTGGAGCTCAAAATTGCCACCAGGAAGAAAAAGGAGCATACACCGGCGAGGTGTCGGCCAATATGCTCGCTTCAGTGGGTTGCGAATTTGTCATTATTGGGCATTCTGAAAGGCGACAGTATTTCAAGGAGAAAAACGATGTGCTGGCTGCCAAAGTTAATGTAGTGCTTTCCAAAGGAATGCGACCAATTTTCTGCTGTGGAGAACCCTTACATATTCGCGAAGTGGATACCCATGTTGGTTATGTGGCTAAGCAGTTAAAAGCAAGTCTTTTTCATTTGAATGAAGCAGACTTCAGAAAGGTAGTCATTGCTTATGAGCCAATCTGGGCTATAGGCACCGGACGAACCGCCTCCAGTCAGCAGGCCCAGGAAATGCACCACGCAATCCGGGTACTTATTGCCAAAAAATACGGCAAAGGTGTTGCTGATAGTACCAGCATTCTGTACGGCGGTTCATGTAACGCTCAAAATGCGGCAGAACTACTTTCTCAACCTGATGTAGATGGAGGTCTGATAGGCGGAGCATCCTTAAAAGCGGATGATTTTGCTGTAATCGTTGCGGCTATGAAGTGACTTTTATTGATCTTCCATCTCGCCCCAGCGATACACCTGTTGCTGAAACCCGGCCAGGTCTAACACCCGATCCACCACTGTTCCGGCAATTTCTGCCACGTTGGTGGGTCGGGAATAAAATGATGGGCTGGCCGGACAAATAATACCGCCACTTTCCGTGACGGTTTTCATATTGTTGATATGAATCAAACTAAGGGGCGTATCACGGGTTACCAGAATCAATCGTCGCCTTTCTTTCAACACTACATCTGCCGCTCTGGTTACCAGATCATTGCTGATTCCGGTAGCTATTCTGGATAAGGTGCCCATAGAGCAGGGACACACAATCATAGTACTGTACTTCGCAGATCCGGACGCAAAGGGAGCGTAGAAATCATTTTTTTTATAAAAATCGAACGGGTACTTACTAAAGTCCTCTTCACCAATTTCAAGGTTCCAGTTGATCACAGCATTGTCAGACAATACAATACCTACTTTTTCCCATTGAGATTGAAGTTGGACCAAACGATCCATTAATACTTTAGCGTAAATTGATCCGGAAGACCCAGTTATAGCAATGATGAGTTTCATATTTGGTAAACAGAGCCGGCGCAGGAAGGTTCGACCGCAAGTTCAAAACAAGGTTCCTTCCTTGCGGGGAGGAACGGCTCCAATATGTTTGTAGGCCTTTTCAGTAGCAATACGGCCACGGGGGGTTCTCTGAATAAACCCTTCCATAATTAGAAATGGCTCGTGTACCTCTTCAATTGTACCAGCTTCTTCTCCTACAGCAGTGGCAATGGTGGTCAATCCAACCGGTCCTCCTTTAAATTTGTGGACAATGGTATTGAGTATACGGATATCCATATCATCTAATCCTGATTCATCCACATCCAAGGCGGCAAGACCATAACGAGCTATTTCCTGATCCACAGCACCATTACCTTTGATTTGCGCAAAATCTCGGATCCTTCTCAACAATGCATTGGCAATTCGTGGTGTGCCACGACTTCTACGAGCAATTTCATGCGCGCCTTCCGAAGAAATCGAAATTTCCAAGATGGAAGCTGATCGGTTTATAATCCGTTCAAGAGTTGGTACATCATAATAATCCAGATGGCATGTTATGCCAAATCTTGCTCGCAATGGGGAGGTTAATAGCCCCATTCTGGTGGTTGCGCCGATCAGTGTAAACGGATTGAGTGTAATTTGAATGCTTCGTGCACTTGGCCCGGAGTCAATCATAATATCGATCCTGTAATCCTCCATGGCGGAATAGAGGTATTCTTCTACTACTGTATTTAACCGGTGGATTTCATCAATAAACAATACATCACCGGGCTCCAGATTGGTCAACAATCCCGCCAGATCACCAGGCTTTTCCAACACTGGACCAGAAGTTAGTTTCAGACTTGCGCCAATCTCATTGGTAATGATATGCGAAAGCGTTGTTTTCCCCAGTCCCGGAGGTCCATGTAACAAGACATGATCCAAGGCATCACCCCTTTGTTTGGCGGCCTGAATGAACACTTGAAGGTTGTCCACTATTTTTCGCTGACCGCTGAATTCATCCAGCAGTTTGGGGCGCAGCGCTTTTTCAACAAGTTTGTCCTCGTTACCGCCTTGATCTTGTGTAAGTGCTTTTGACACCTTTAAATGGATTTTTATGTTGCTTAATGCAGGGCAAAATTCAAATATTTTGTTTTGAAATCAAAATTTATCTTGTGAACCTCTCCATTAAAATTGACTCAGGGTCTTACCTTAGCGCTCATGGAGGTATTGTTGACCAATAATTATCAGCCGGATTTGATTTTTGGAGGGTTAAGATTAGGCGAACCAGTGATTGCACTTACCAGTCTATTGATGGCATTTGTATGCATCTTTGCCTGGTTACGGTTGCAAAAATCAGCTACAGTCCATCCAGAGATAATCTATTTTCGTTTGTTTTTCCTGCTAATGGGGATATCAGCTATTTTAGGATCGGTGGTAGGGCATTTATTTTTATATATGCTCCCTTTTGCTTTGAAAGTGCCTGGATGGATGCTTGGCATGTTCGCTTTAGCAGCACTGGTTCAGGCCAGCATTTACCGGACTGCCAGAATTGGAAATGGCGGATACACGCAAAAACTTTCCTGGCTGAATAGTCTTTCCCTTATAGCAGCTTCTCTTTGGTTAATCGGCGCCTTATGGTTCCCAATTGTGGAATTTCATGCAGCCTTTGGGCTTTTAATGCTAATATTGCCAATGGAATGGTCTTTATTCCAAAAGGATGCTAACGAAACAAGTAAGTATATGCTTTGGGGAATCGGATTATTGGTCTCTGCCGTTTTATTTCATATTGGCAAGATTTCTTTTGGCGTGTGGTTTAGCTTTTTTGACATTGCACACCTGATAATGTGTGGTGCATTTTGGTGTTTTTTATTAGGAGCAGAAGCGACCATCAGTACAACGGTTCAAAAATCATAAGCTGATACGCTTAACACCAACAGGGTGGGGGGCTTGTATTACCTCCATTATAGCATTGAAATTTTCAGTATCCCGCTGAAAGTCAATTCCTCCCAAATCAAGTATGACCACTGGCGTCTCGGATTCAGATTTCAAATATTCAAAATAAGCTTCCTGAATTTCAGTTAGATAATCTGCCGAGATCTGCTGCTCTATGCTCCTGCCTCGTTTTTTGATATGTTGCAGAAGGACATCCACCGGCCGGTGTAAGTATAACAACAAATCTGGCTTAGGGAATGTGGCATTCAATACAGAAAAAAGTCGCTGAAATAACCGGAACTCCTCTTCACTAAGGTTGTTTTTGGCAAATAACAATGTTTTTACAAAAAAATAATCCGCAACTGTAAAGTTTCGGAACAGATCAGGACTGCCGAAGTGTTCCAACAATTGCTTATGCCTTTCCGTCATGAAAAACAATTCAACCGGTAAAGCGTATCGGTCCGGTTGATCATAAAAGGGCGGCAGGAATGGGTTGTCGGTGAATTGCTCCAGTACAAGTGAGCAACCCAAACGCTCAGATAGCATATGGCAAAGGGTGGTTTTGCCGGCCCCAATATTGCCTTCAATAGCGATAAACGGATAAGGAATGCTCATATCCATTAGTCCAGCATTACCACATCGCTGTTGTCCTCGCAATCCATATACAATTCATCTATTTGCTTCAGCAGAATCGGATGTTCAAATTCTGGCGCAATTTCCATCAAGGGAACTAACACAAATCCTCGCTTGTGTAATTCAGGATGAGGTATTTCCAGACCTTTATCGCGAATGATACGTTTGCCATAGAATAAAATATCTACGTCAATGACTCTGGGGCCCCATTTTTCTTTCCTTTCCCTGCCCATTTCCCGCTCGATCCGGGTGATTTTTTCCAACATTTCGCGAGGCTCAAGTGATGTATTAATCATCACTACCTGGTTCAGAAAGGCATCCTGGTTAGGCTCACCCCAAGGTTGTGTTTCATAGATATGGCTCTTTTTGGCGACCTTACCTATGTTTTTTTCAATCAAACCCAAGGCTTGTCGAAGATTGGTCATGCGGTCGCCTATGTTACTCCCAATACTAAGAAATACGTTTATGTATTTTTTCTGTCCAAATGTTTGCATGTCGTTGGTGGCAGTACTTCTGTTGCTGCGTCGTGCAAAGGTAGCAAAAGAGTTTTGCCTTTGATTTATTCCGAAGCCCATACCTTCGTTATAGATAAAATTGCATCATGAAAAAGAGCATCATCAAGGCCAACGAAGCATACAACCAGGAAGTGACCACTCTGTTAGCAGAACTGAGCAAGTGCTCCGAGCTGCTCCTTAATCGAAAACCGGCAGACCAGGGATGGTCTGCCATTCAAACCATACACCATCTGATTCTGGTGGAGGAGCAATCCATGGCTTACCTCCGCAAAAAATTAAGTTTTGATCCGGAACTGAAATCTCCCGGCTGGTTGGCTGGACTCAAAATGTTGCTCCTCAAGCTTACACTGGCCTTGCCTATCAAATTCAAGGCGCCAAAATCAGCCGGAAGTGATCATATCCCTGAAACAGATACCCTGGAATCAGTTAAATCCAGATGGATGAAAACGAGGGCAGACTGGACGCAGTTCTTCGAGTCGATGCCTGAAAATCTCCTGGACAAAGCCGTATATCGCCATCCCAGAATCGGATTGATCAGCTGGTTGCAAACCATTTCGTTTTTATCATCGCATTTTAACAGACACAAACAGCAGATTAAAAGAGCAATTTCCTGAGTCAATTTCTTTTTATCTGCTGAAAATGAATACTTTGCAGCCAAAATCCTAACCACCATTCTAGAACACAATTATATGCGCATCCTACTTACTTCCTTGTTCCTTCTTCACTTTTTTAACCTTACTGCACAAAAAACGTACACACCAGAATGGGAATCACTTGATTCCAGGCCAACGCCTGAATGGTGGCTTGATGCCAAGTTTGGTATCTTCATCCACTGGGGGGTATATTCCGTTCCTGCATTTACCGCAAAAGGGAATTATGCAGAATGGTACCAGCATTCTTTGGAAAACAATGCGCATAAAGGAAAGGTTAAGCAGTTTCATGAAGCCAATTATGGCGATCGTAGTTATTATGACCTTGCAGACGACTTTCATGCGGAACTTTATAATCCTGATGATTGGGCAAGGCTCTTTGAGCGCGCAGGCGCTAAATATGTAGTGCTCACGTCCAAGCATCATGACGGATTCTGCCTTTGGCCTAACGAAGATGCCAATAGAACCTGGGGCATGCCATGGAATGCTGAAGTTCGTGGCCCGGGGCGCGACTTAGTTGGTGAACTTTTCGAATCCCTCAACAAAACCAAAGTAAAACCCGGGTTATACTTCTCACTTTATGAATGGTTTAATCCAATTTGGCAGTACGATAAAGCTCAATATGCCAAAGAACACGCCATGCCTCAACTTTACGAACTAATCCAGCGTTATGAACCATGGGTTATTTGGTCAGATGGCGATTGGGACGCCCCGTCAGAGGTTTGGCAAACCCCGCAATTTATGAGCTGGTTGTACAACGAAAGCTCAGTAAAGGATTACGTAGTGGCCAATGATCGGTGGGGAAGCGACACCCGATTTAGACACGGAGGTATTTACACCCCGGAATATCAACCGGATCTTGACTTCGAAGACCATGCATGGGAAGAAAGCAGAGGTATGGGCGCTTCGTATGGATATAACCGGCATGAAGACGCCTGGGATTACAACAGTGCGCAATCATTGGTGTTGCACTTGGTTGACAAGGTATCCCGGGGGGGCAACTTTTTGCTGGATATTGGTCCGGATGCCCATGGAAAGATTCCTCCCATCATGCAGGAACGCTTGCTTGAGATCGGCAAATGGTTAAATATCAACGGTGAAGCCATCTACAATACCCGCCGTTGGAAAACAACTTCACAATGGAGCGCCGGCCGACGCGACTGGAAGCCCGACCCTAGCGTTAAAGGGCATATTGATGCGTTATTAAAGCAAACGGTTGATCCGGATAATGGTTTTGCCGTCAAAGAAGTGTTCTATACCTGGAATCCGAAAGCCAAAGCAGTTTACGCTATTTTCCCACGTTATCCAAACGATAAAAAACTTGTATTAAAAGGGTTGCAACTACCTGCTGCCGGAGCCGAAGTTACTTTTTTGGCTACCAAAGAAAAGGTAAAGGCCGAGAATCTGGCAGGCAATTTGGTAATTACCCTTCCGGAATACAACCCTAACAAAATCAAGTCAAGCCATGCATTTGTGGTTAAAATCAGTGGCTATGGAGATTATGTAGCAAAGCCCACCATGGAAGTATTTTATGATCCTGAAACCGTGAAGCCAACAGTCAAACTGAGCACAAATACAGCTGGCGCTACTATTCGTTACACAACGGATGGGAAAGAACCTTCAGAAACTTCTCCTACCTATACCACCCCTCTAACACCTGCTACTGCTGCTACGATAAAAGCAAGAGCCTATAAGCCCGGTTTGATTGCCAGCAATGTAGATTCTGTTCAGGTCAAGGTATTCAAGATCATGCCTGCGCAAAACATGCTCAGAGAGCCAGCATCCGGATTGAGGGAGGAGCTGCGCACCATTGAAGATGAAAAATATACTTCAGATAAAGTTCTGAGAGGCTTTTTAGAAAAGGCGGAAGATGTAACAACAATCGAACTGGACCCGACCTGTAAAACAGGTAAATGTGGTATGATCTGGAAAGGCTATATCAATGTTCCTGAAACAGGTGGTTACGAGTTCTGGACAACTTCTGATGATGGCTCCATTCTTTCCATTGATGGAGATATTGTGGTCAATAACGATGGTGATCATGGAACAGTTGAAAAATCAGGTATTGCTCATTTGCAAAAAGGCTGGCACTCTATTCGCATTATTTATTTCAATTCCGGCGGGGATGCAAACCTTAAAGTCCATTATGCCCCATTGGGAGAAGCTAAAAGACCCTTTGAAAGCTCCATGCTTGGACACTAAAATTATTTCGTCACCAATTTAAACTTTGCGTCGTGAACAGGAAAGCAATCTATTACATGCTCTGCTTGATGTTGGCAGGCCAAAATGGTTGGACTCAGTCCAACAAAATCAAACAATTGGAAACAGAGGCTGCGAATGCCAAAGGCGCTGCTAAAATTGAAGCCCTTATTGCACTGTCAGACGCCCAAATGTATGCCGGGGATTTGGAGAAAGCCATTGTTTCAGCCGATAATGCAGAAGATTTGGCTGAAAAATTGCGGCTTCCTGAACTCCGAGCAAATGCCATGAACAGGGAAGGTAAAGCTTTGCTGTTGGCTGGAAAAAAAAGGCCGGATCGGAAGTTTGAACAAAGTCTTGCCATTCTCCGGACACAGCGAATCCAGAACAATACCCTGGCACTTGATAACCTTGAAAACCTTAAGTCAATTGCAAAAAGTGCAGGAAAAACACAATTGGTACAGCAATATGAAGTCCAGATACTTCGTATCAAAAGTGGTGGAACCTTAACTGAAGACGCACCAGTTAACCGTCAGGAAATGCAGAAGGAGTTAACAGATGCCCAGCGACAACTGCTGGAAAATCAGATAAAGTTCAGAGAAGAACAAACTAAAATGCTTCAAAACAGTAAAGCTTTACAAGATGAGCTTGCCGCCAAAAACGCAGAACTGGAGAATTTGACTGAAGAACAAATGAAAGCCCGTATGGTGATGATGCAACAAAAGTTGATGTTGGATTCAGTTTCTTATACCAGAGGCATGGATTCTCTTGCCGTTTCCAATGCCAACCTGGCACTTCGGGAGGCCGACAGTAACCGAAAATTTAACTATGCCGCTATTGGCGTATTATTGTTGTTGGCAGGAGGATCCACCTTCAGTTTTTTCAGGGCCAGGCAAAATGCACACATATTAGCTGAAAAAAACAAAACTATCAAGGAAGAACAGCTACGTTCTGACACCTTATTGCTGAACATATTACCAACACTGGTAGCAGATGAGCTGAAAAAACAAGGACGTACTAAAGCGCGCTATTTCGAAGATGTGGGGGTTTTATTTGCTGATTTTGTAGGTTTCAGTAAAATCGCCGAAGTGCTTTCCCCCCAGCAACTGGTCAGTGAACTGGATACCTGTTTCCAAAAGTTTGACGAGATCATCGCCAAACATGGACTGGAGAAAATCAAAACGATTGGAGATGCTTATATGTGTGCCGGTGGATTGCCAGATGGAGGTGGGTCTCAATTAATTGATATTGTTTCTGCTGCCAAAGAAATGCAAACCTGGCTCAAAGGATGGAATCAGGACCGGGAAAAAATGGGATTGCCCAGGTTTGATGCAAGAATTGGCATCCACCGGGGGCCGGTGGTAGCTGGTGTGGTGGGGTCAAAGAAATTCGCGTTTGATATTTGGGGCGACACCGTTAATATTGCCGCGAGGGTAGAGCAGGCCGGGGAAGGCGGCCGGATAAATGTTTCAGGTGAAGTATTTCAAAATATTAAAGAAACGTATCCATGTCATTACCGAGGCAAAATTGCCGCTAAAAACAAAGGGGAAATTGACATGTATTACGTTGAATAAGACATCGTTAATTCGTTAAAAACATGCGCATTGCACTTTCGCAGTTAAACCTGCACATTGGAAATTTTGAAGGAAACCTGGACAAAATGCTCGCAGCTGTGGCATCTGCCATATCGGAAAAGGCGGATTTGATTTGTTTTCCTGAATTAGCAGTATGCGGATACCCGCCAGGAGACTTTTTGGAATTTGATGATTTTATAAAAAGATGCCAAAATTCCATTGATGCTCTGTGTAAAGTGAGCCAGGATATCGCTATTGTAGTTGGGGCGCCTACAAGGAACCCGGTATTAGCAGGGAAGGATCTGTATAATTCTGCTTATTTTCTATTTCAAGGTAAAATACAGTCCATTCAACACAAGGCATTACTGCCAACCTATGATATCTTTGATGAATACC
The DNA here is from genome assembly GCA_044347755.1 of Saprospiraceae bacterium. Taxonomy (GTDB): domain Bacteria; phylum Bacteroidota; class Bacteroidia; order Chitinophagales; family Saprospiraceae; genus M3007. The sequence goes on along the minus strand of JBIKUE010000002.1, from coordinate 96,592 downwards.
GCTATTTCGAACCAGCTACCGAATTTAAGACGGTTTCCTTTAAAGGCAAAAAAATAGCCCTGTCCATATGTGAAGATATTTGGAATCTGGGGAATGAAAACCCCCTCTATACCATTTGTCCACTGGATGAGATGATGCTGGAAAACCCGGATTTTATAGTCAATATTTCCGCTTCTCCGTTCAATTATACGCATGCCAAAACCAGGATTCATACCGTCAGGGCCAATGTAAATCAATATAAGATCCCTATGTTTTACACCAATATGGTGGGCGGACAAACGGATGTAATTTTTGATGGCGGCAGCCTGGTCGTATCCCCGGATGGGCAGGTTTTTGACGAAATGCCCTATTTTGAGGAATGTTTACGGGTATATGACCTGGCTGAAGTGAAGAAAGGCGGTATCCAACGGGAACAGCCCAAGGACAAGTTCCAACTCATTCATGATGCCCTGGTCCTGGGCATTCGTGATTACTTCCGTAAGCTGGGATTTCAAAAGGGCATTTTGGGGCTTTCAGGAGGCATCGATTCTGCCGTAACCGCTGTGCTGGCAACGGAAGCCTTAGGCGCAGAAAATGTTCGGGTTTTATTAATGCCAAGCCAATTTAGCAGTGATCACTCTGTAAACGATGCAAAGATTCTGGCTGAAAACCTCGGAATACAATACGACATTGTTGCCATAAAGCCTGTTTTTGATGCATTTGAATCTTCGCTGTCTTCGCAATTCAGCGGATTAGCTTTCAATGTTACCGAAGAGAACATCCAGGCGCGCGTGCGTGGAACTTTACTCATGGCCATGAGTAATAAGTTTGGCCACATCCTACTGAATACCACCAACAAAAGTGAAATGTCTGTAGGGTATGGGACGCTTTATGGCGACATGTGTGGAGGGTTAGCGGTGCTTGGTGATGTGTATAAAACCGAAGTATATGAATTGACAAAGTACATGAATACACTTCCCATCGGCAAACATAAAATGACGGGAGTTATACCTGAAAATTCCATCTCCAAACCACCTTCTGCAGAGCTAAGGCCTGGTCAGAAAGATACGGATAGCCTGCCTCCTTATGAAGTATTAGATCCTTTGCTTTTTCAATATATCGAATGTCGCAAAGGCCCCAGCGAGCTCATTGCACAGGGATTTGACGAAGCCTTGGTAAAAAGGGTACTTCGAATGGTGAATATCAATGAATTCAAAAGAGAGCAGGCAGCACCGGTTATACGGATTAGCGCCAAAGCCTTCGGAATGGGTCGTCGTCTGCCTATTGTCGGGAAATACCTTTCCTAAAAACCGGGAATTTTGTCCAATATCCTTCTAAGCAGATCCGGACGAAAGCCCGCAATGAAGGCTATTAATGATACCACCCCCGCAATCCTGAAGTATTGTTCTTTTGTTGTAACATCAAACGGTTCGTTCATAAGAAGAAACGCACCGGCCATCAAAGACAGATAAAACATCAGGCCGGCAATGGCGCCTCCCAAAATCCTGGAGCCTTCCTTTAACGGCCTGATCTGTTCCTCTTCAACTTCCAAACCGCGAAGCAGGGAATGACAAAGCGCACCACTTAGTCCGGCAAGGATGGATAATATGCCTAAATTAGTTGGAATCCAGGCCAAAACCACCAATATAAAGTCTCTGAATACGAACTGTTGGTTCAGTCCTGCACGCAGCGGATTGGTATCAATAAATGCACCAATGCTAAACGTTAGCAACCAGAGGGTTAAACAGGCAAAAGTGAGAAAGTATTTGGGTAACATAAGTCAAGGATATCGAAGTACGTATGCCAATGCAAATCGGCTTATGCCTTTTTACCTGGCAACTGTGCATCAGCTTTTCTGGCATCATTTTGCCGTTGCTTGATGACATTAATGTATTCACGAGCCTTTTTGTTACCATACTCCTGATAAGATTTTGTGGCCCACTCCAATGCCAGCTCTAAATTGCCGTTAATTTCAGCGGCAACAGCCATGTTATATGCAGCTCTGCCAGACGCCTTTTTATTAGTCTTTCCCGCCTGAGCGATCACTTTTTTCCAAATATTGGTGGCTCTTTCTATGTCGCGATCTGCGAGATGAGTGGACGCGGCTTTCATTTGAGACTTAAACCCTTTGGCCTTGTGGTAATATGCCCTGGAAACGTTTACATAAATAGGGGCAATGCGTGCACCGTATTCAATACCAACATTATAGGCTACATCCCGAGTAACATTTAACTGGGAAGGCAGATTGTTGAGCGCCGCCCGCTCTGTATTGCCACTGCCGTTACGTTCCAGAAAATCATCGGTTACATACTCATCCAGAATGATTTTGGTTTTGGGGTCATAAAGTCGCCAGCCAATTCGCACACCGGTACGCTGTTGGGAGCGATAGGTGGTTACCGTATATTTTTTTCCAGTCTTATCTTTCTTGGTTTCACTTACAGGCCAGGCTCTGTTCGAATTGTCAGAATCAAAAGACTCAATGGACACAACGGCATTCGAGCCGTAGTCTCGACAAATTTTGTCTATTTCGGTCCAATCGAGCGCCGCTGGCATTCTTCCTCCCGCTTTACTGCCAGCCAGCTCAATACCGGTAGATTTTACCTGAAATCTGGGCGTTCGGGTCAACGCATTGGTTAATCCATCCATAGCCGTTTGACGGCTACGGCGGTCTTGTCCAATTTGTTCACCTGTAAGCAGGCCTTCAAAGAAGTTGGACCACCCGTTAGCCGGCTTACTACGGTCAATCATCGCCACCGTAGTAATATGTTCCGGGAGGGTCATTTGAGCCGGTTGCAGTACGCGCAAAGTGGTATTTCGGGTGCAGGAAACAAGACCTGAAAGCACCACAAAAAAGAGCAAGAGAGACTGGTTTTTGTTCATAATCAAGGGTTTGAAATTGTTTTCACTGTATTTCCGGTGTCCCGGTATGTAACCAGGGACACCGGATTGGACTTTATCCTTTATACTCGCCCTGGATGGACGATTTCACGACCCGGATAAAGGTTTTTTCGTCAACCATGAGTCTGATAACCGGGCCATCAATCTTGGTAATTTTACCAATGATACCGGAACTTGTCACTACTTCCTGGCCCTCTTTCAAGGCTTCAATAAATTTTTGCTGTTCTTTTTGACGTTTTACCTGCGGACGAATCAAAAAGAAGTAAAAAACGATAATGATTAGAAAAGGAAAAAGCATTCCGAGCAGTCCGCTGCCGCCACCGGCTGGTGCTTGTAAAAGTGTGTGCAACATGTTGATTGTTATTTCGTGGTAAAGTTGAAACAAAAACGCACGTTCCCCGACTTAGGAAACGTGCGCAAAGGTATGCTTAACCGTGCAAGGTTTTATAACTTGAATACATCATCCTTGATGCCTCCGTTCACTTTTATCTCAGAAACATTTACTTTGAATGGAACCGGGAAGACTCCACTTATGGTCAGTACGTGTGGCATTTTTACCCCATTTACCTCCTTATAGTCCGACATGTCGACTGTTTGGATAGCCGGATTGCCATCCGGGCCTTGATCCATGCTCACTTCTCTAAGCTTTAGGCTGGTCTTGGTGTCATAATATTCTGTAATCTTTTCACCGTCGGGACGCGTTACTTCAATAACGAAGGCCATAACACCATTTACCTCTTCCATTTTTTTCAAGTTCAGCTTGTATCCATTGGTCTTGTAATCCGCCTCTTTGCAAATCTTTGCTTGTTCCTTCATATCAGCAATAGATGCCTCATCGAGGTTTTCTACCTGACCCATGGCTGACTGGGCGCCGCTTTGGCCATCAAAAAGCTGCTTGTTCATCACCTGGCCATTCATACTCATCTCTACGAGAATTTTATTTCCGCCTTTTTGATAGGTAGTTAAGTTAAATGACGGGCCGCGCATTTGCATGGTAGATTTCGTTTCCATATCGGTAATCGTCACAATTTTGCCTCTGCCACCAATAGCATTCAAATAGTCTTCTATAACCTGCTCAGCGGTAAGTCCAGCCGGCAGGGTTGTATTAGCGGATTTAACCGGATTTCCGAATGCATCATAAAAATTGATTTTACCTTCTGCAGAAAACTGTTTCAAACGATCTGCTACATCATCACGATTACCAACAACAAGAATATGTGCTTTGTCTGCCCGAATGTATTTCCTGGACATAGCCTGAATTTCATCTGCAGTTACACTTTGAAGCACCTCAAGATATTTCTCGTAATAATCAACAGGTAATCTGTACCGGGCAGTATTGAGCGCAAAGGTGGCAACTGTTCCAGGCTCTTCCAGACTCCGGGAAAAATTACCGGCCATTACATTCTTTACGACTTGTAATTCATCATTGGGCACTTTTTCATCACTTAGCCGTCGCATCTCTTTCAAAAATTCGATGATACTGCTATCAGTTACCGCATTTCGAACGCTTGCAGATGCGTTGAACATCCCCACAAGTTTGTCTGGGTTAAGTGAGCTTCCCGCGCCATAGGTCCAGGCATTTGTTTCCCGGAGGTTATAATTTAATCTGCTGTTGAAATAACCTCCTAAAACAGAATTGGCAACCCTGGAGCGGATGACATCTGGCGTTCCAGGTTGCAGCTCCACCGGATAAGTAATATTGATAACAGACTGAACGGCGCCAGCACGGTTTACAAAATCAACAGTTGTCTTTTCCGGAGCACGTGGAATTCCATAAGTATGTGTAGGAACCGTCCCTTTCTCCCATTTGCCAAAATATTGTTTAGCCTGACGTTCTGCTTCAGGACGAGTGATATCGCCTGTAATGACCAAATAGGCAATATTAGGTTTGAAATAGGTAGCATAATGGTTTTTAACCTGGTCAAGATTGATTTTGCTCAAGGTGGCATCCGTCATGATCTCACCATACGGATGATCTTTACCATACCGCAAAATGGAGGCCACGTTGCCTGCAATGGCATTAGCATCATCTTTTTGAGAGGCAAGACCACTTTCCGCTCTTTTTTTAGCCTTGTCCATTTCCTCTTGTGGGAAGGTTGGATTGAGTAAAACATCCGACATCAGTGTCAGAAGCTTTTCGCTATGCTTTTTCAGACAATTGCCACTAACGCCATTGGCATCTGAAAACAAACTGGCGCCAATAAAGTCTACCTGTGCATCAATTTGCGCTTTCGTACGCGTTTTGGTGCCTTTGGAAATGAGTTCTCCCGTAATATCCAGATACCCAGCGGCATCTTTTTCCAAAACTGGATCATAGTCTACAAAAACCCGATAGGACACCTTTGGCAACTTGTGGTTTTCTACAAGAATTACAGTCAAGCCATTATCCAGTCTGAAAGTTTCAGCTTTGCCGATCTGCACTTTTGGCGCAGAACCTGGTGTAGGCGCACTTTTCCGAATATTACCTGTTGGAAGTGGAATTTGAGGAGCTTTACTTACCCCTGCTACTGGTGGGGCAGGGGTGACAGGCGTGCTGCTTACTGTATTGCCCGATTTAGGAGCACAAGAAGCCAGTAATGAAGAAAAACCTATGATAAAAACAAAAAACTTGTTCATGTTCAAACAATTGAGAAAAGGAATGTGGAGTTAGGGTTTGGCAGGTTGTGGCAACCAGTGAAGAATAATACGTGCATTATGGTTGTAGTATTTTATTGCAGCAGCACGGATATCTTCCCGGGTTACTTTCCGGTAGCGTTCCAGTTCCGTGTTGATCAGGTTGGCATCTCCATAATACATATCATATTGTGCCAGACTTTCAGCAATGCCAGCCACACTATTGTTTGCTGTGACAAAATCGTTTTCCACTTGATTTTGGAGTTTTTGAAATTCATCTTCAGAAACCAGATTTGTTTGAACATCAGTGATGACAGCGTCCATACTTTTTTCCAAATCAAGAATGTCAACACCCAGATTAGCAACAGCGAAACAAATACTTGCCCCCGGATCCTCTGTCTCGAATGGAAATGCTCCGGCAAAAACAGCTTTTTGCTGCTCATCCACTACGTTTTTTTGCATTCGGCTGCTTTCTCCCTGACTGAGCAACATAGTCAGCATCTTCACGGCATAAAAATCCTTGGTTCCCTGAGCTGGGATATGGTATGCGTATACCAAGGCAGGTAATTGAACATTATCAAATACGGTATCTCTTGTAGCCTGTGTAATGGGCGGCTCCTGAGGAAATCTTCTCTGAATTTCACCTTTTCCTTTTGGAATTTCTTTGAAATAGATATCAATCAATTTTTTGGTTTGCTCAATGTCAATATCACCTGCGATACTCAAAATAGCATTGTCCGGACGATAGTAGTCCTTATAAAATTGTTTGTAATCTGCCTCTACTGCGGCATTGATATCCTCCATGGAGCCAATTGGCGGTGTTTTATAAGGGTGAACGCGGAAAAGGCGCTTCAACGTTTCTTCTACAATCATACCATAAGGCCTGTTCTCGTATGATTGCCGGCGTTCTTCTTTTACCACCTGTCTTTGGGTTTCAACGCCAACCTGTTCAACTTTAGCATGCAACATGCGCTCACTTTCTAACCACAAGCCCATAGCCAATTGATTGGATGGAAGTACTTCGTAGTAATAGGTGCGGTCAAAGGAGGTATTGGCATTGTTCATCCCGCCCGCTTCATTGATGTAATCATCAAACTCGCCTCGCTTAATATTTTCCGACCCTTCAAACAACAGGTGTTCAAAAAAGTGAGCAAAGCCAGAACGTTTAGGCTTTTCATTTTTGGAGCCAACGTGATACATTACGGAAACGGCAACAATAGGTGTACTGTGGTCTTCGTGCAAAATCACTTTCAGGCCATTGGCCAGTTCGTATTTTACATACTGAATGTTTTGGGCGGATACCGTACATTGTATATAGGTAACCAGCAATAAGAGAGAGAAAGTCTTTTTCATGACTGGAATTGATAAATTAAAATGCAAAATTCAGGATAGGATTTGGAATACTTTGGAGAGAATCGATTAAACATTTGACAGCTGCTGCCAAATATGGATTTTTACACCTTCACGATGTACTTCAAACGACAAACGGAGAACAATCTTAACAAGATTGTTCTCCGTTTGTCGTTTGTTGAGTGAATACTATTTCAAAATTACACCACCTTTTACTTTAAACACCTGAACGCGACTTTTTAGGATGTTATCATGTGGATTGTCAGCCAAAACCAGGAAATTAGCTTCATATCCATCTGCCAGGTTAGCTATTTTTCGTTTTGGGAATATAGCCTTAGGTGTATTTTCACAAAGAACCTTTAAGGTCCAGGCATCATCCAGTTCTCCCAAACCGAACCAATAATTGAGTTCCATGCGCAAAGTACGCTGACTGTCGTCAGACCCCATTAAAGCTACAACTCCTCCATCTTTCAACTGTTTTAATGCCTTTTTATGAAACTCCTGAACGGCAGTTCGATTGGTAGCGGATTGGCCATGGGAAAGCAATAGCACGACTGGCGTTTTCTTCTTAGCAAGTGTTTTGATATCGCCATCATTTAATATGAATTTGCCCGGGTCGCCATTACCATCCCAGTTATGACCGGGAAGGTTGGCAAAACCGTCCACACCAATTTTTTGTCCCAGGCGCAAGTCTTCTGCTGTTTCAACCTGTGCATATACCCGGAGTCCGGCTTTATGGGCTTTTTTAACGACCAATTTTGCCACTTCAGCCGATAGACCCTTTCCCTCTTTGCCTCCGTTATTTTGAGCATCCAGAAGATAAATAAAAATCATTCCGGGGTTTTGTAACTTCAGTTTCTCCCAATTGGCAGCCAATGCCTCCTTGTTATCAATGAACCAATAACCGTTTCCAAGCTGCTTTTGGCTCGTTTTCAGTTCTGCATATTTTTCGCCCCAAAGAGCAGGGTTTTTGATTTTATTGGCAGGGCCTTCATATTCCAAAAAAGGATAGCCCAGTGTACAAGTGAGGACACCATTGGAGAAAATGGCATCAGGCGATGTGGGCTTATTCATTAAAGGCATACTGGCAGATCGGCCCTCCTGCGTATTACCGATAATTTGCAGGTAGTATACACCTTCACCCAAATATAGGTTCAGCGTATTAGCTGCAGAAGGATTTTCAGAAACGCTGGAACAATGCGCATCTCCAAACGGAGGAATCACCCATTTGCCCTCCAGATCAATTATGGAGTCTACTTTGGATGGAGCCTTTTTACTCAGTACACCATTGACTGTGTACCAGTTTGCTTTAACGAACTCCTTTCCGTTAAACCATTGACCATTACGGAATTCGTATGCTTTTGAGGAATTTTGTGCCTGAAGCACTGGAATAAGGCACAACAATAATCCCAGTGAGATAAATATTTTTTTCATGTCAAAAATCGCGGTAAAGCGAGGTGCGGTTGAAATCATTCAAATGAAGGGGCAAAAGTAGCCAGTATGCAAACAAATCAGCAGTAATGTTAACATACTATTGAAGAAATAATCACTGCAACTTTTGAACCAAGTTTAACGCCACAATCTGGTCAAGTCAAATAAACCTCGCCAAAATATGTTACCCACCCTCAGTACCTTCGCCTCATGCAATTTGATGTGATCATTTCCGGTGCGGGCATTGTTGGTCTGGCTACTGCCCTGAAAATTAAAGAAAAAAAGCCGGATTGGCGGATTGCCGTATTGGAAAAAGAGCAACAACCTGCCATGCATCAAAGCAGTCGGAACAGTGGTGTTATCCATTCAGGTATCTATTACAGACCAGGTAGTTTGCGCGCAGTGAATTGCAAAAAGGGCTACGACCTTTTACTTGATTTTTGCAGGACGCACCAGATTCCCCACGAAATATGTGGCAAAATCATTGTTGCCGTTGAACCTGCTGAAAGAACGGCCCTTGATAACATATACCAAAGAGGTATTCAGAATCAACTGACAGGTATCAGAAAAATAAGTGCAGCAGAGGCACGTGAAATAGAGCCCCATGTGCGTGCCATAGAGGCTGTTTGGGTTCCTCAATCCGGCATTGTAGATTATGGGGTAGTGGCCAGGAAGTATGCCGAATTGTTTGAAAAGAAGGGGGGAACACTGCTTTTTCAACAAAAGGTTCAAAAGGTTTTGGCGCAAAAGGGTGGGGTAGCGGTGGAGGCTACCAATTCTTTTCAGGCAAGGGTATTCGTAAATTGCTCTGGCTTGTATTCAGATCATGTGGCCTTGCAGACAGGCATCTCTCCTGAAATACAGATTCTTCCTTTCAGAGGAGAGTTTTATGATTTAATACCTGAAGCACAGAGATTGGTTAAGCATCTGATTTATCCTGTACCTAACCCGAACTTCCCGTTTCTTGGCGTACATTTTACCCGGATGATCCAGGGAGGTATTGAAGCTGGACCCAATGCGGTTCTTGCTTTTAAACGCGAGGGGTATTCACGTTGGGATATAGATATAAAGGAATTGGCTGAAACCCTGGCCTTTCCGGGTTTTCGTAAAATTGCCCGTAAATATTGGCGCGATGGTTGGGCTGAAATGCAAAGGAGTTATTCCAAACAACATTTTGTCAAAGCCCTTCAACGACTCATACCAGAAATTCGTTCAGAAGATCTCACGCCCGGCCGTTCAGGAGTTCGAGCTATGGCATGTGATGCAGCAGGCAACCTTTTGGACGACTTTCTGATCCTGTCTGAACCGGGTATTATAAATGTATGCAACGCTCCAAGCCCAGCCGCTACGGCATCTTTAGCGGTAGGCGAAACCGTTGCAGCAAGGGTATTGGAACAATGCAATTAATCATTCATACAAGTCCTGCTTTTCAGCCTGAAAAAGACTACATCTGGCATGTTGTCTTTGGAGAAATATTAGGTATAAGTTATCAGGTTGTAGCTTTCAATACCAACACGCATACATTTTCACTACCCAATGGAACCCAGTTCCAAATTCCTGATGCTTTTGCCTCCTTGTCGGCGGATATGGAATGGAATTATACCCTGGAAACCCACGGAGCGTTTGAACCAGACTTTGATCTTTTCGCCTTTTGCTTTTTCATGCTTACCCGCCTGGAAGAACAGAAAGCAGTGGAAAGAGATCAACACGGACGATTCCCTGCGAGGTTATCCTGGTCTGCCAGACATGGAATGCTGCAACGCCCGCTGGTGAACGAATGTGCAGAATGGATTTGGAACAAGCTTTTACATTTTGGCTGGACTGAACCCCGTAGACAAAAGATTTTTCAATGGCAATTCAGTTGTGATGTTGATCATCCTAAACTATGGTGGTCAATAACCGATCGCATTAAGACGGTTGCCGGATCCATCTTAATGCGCCATAGCATCAAAGAAGCCTTATACTGGCTGAAAAACCCTGCCATGTTTCAGCCAAAAGCCAGGGATCCGTTTGATGTTTTTGACGAGTGGATGGATCTTTTTGAGCAAAACGGCCATCAGTTACAGTTCAATTTCCTTGGAGATCGTCCGCAAACCAGTAATTGCTGGTATCCGTTGAATCATCCATTCATTGTCCATTTAATGCAAAGAATTGACCGGCGAGGTCATGTCATTGGTTTTCACCCCAGCTATGAAGCCTTTGAAGATGAGGCTATATTTAAAAGAGAGCTTAAATCCATTCAAGCCATTGCTCCAAGCGCTATTGTATCAGGCAGGCAACATTACCTGCGTTTTTCCAACCCTCAAACCTGGCAGATGTGGGAAGAGGCCGGATTAAAAATGGATGGTACATTAGGCTATGCTGAATCCGATGGCTTTAGATGTGGTATATGCCACGATTATCCGGTGTTTGATGTGCGAAATCGTGTCATGCTTAACCTTAGAGAGCAGCCATTGATCCTCATGGATGTAACCCTGGCCCAATATCAATCTTTAACACCGGACCAGGGACTGGAAAAAATTGCCAACTACCACAGTGTAGTAAAATCCTATCATGGAACCTTAACCTTGCTCTGGCACAACTCTTCCTGGAATACGCCAGCCTGGGAGCCTTGGAAATATGTATTGAAGGAAGCTTTGCGATTATGACCGGTTTTGTTAATTCCAATAAATTACTGGCAACTTACTGGCAAGAAAAATGGCGAAAAACCCCTTGTTTTTCAATTCATTAGCAATCTTAGAAAAGGGTTTGCTTTATTTTGGCTATCGTTAACAGCAAAGGTATTTTTTAGGCGGGGTCCGAATGCATACTTTTGTCCCATCATTCTGACTATTGCAGATTAACTCAATCAACATTATCTCATCTAAAACGGTTTCCACTCAATGAAACAAGCATTTTCCCTCCTCGCTTTCTTTCTGCTTTGCTCTTTCGCAGTGAATGCCCAAAGCGGCCCGGTGATGACTTTCCCAGCCACCACTATCGATTACGGCAAAATTGAAAAAGGAAGCGATAAAGTTCGCAAATTCTCTTTCACCAATACCGGCAATGAGCCACTCGTGATCAAATCTGCAAAAGGTTCTTGCGGATGCACGGTTCCAACTTACCCACAGGAGCCAATCATGCCTGGTGAAACCAAAACCATCGACGTAAGCTACGACACCAACCGTCCAGGTGCATTCACCAAAACGGTTACCATCACGACTAACGAAACTCCAGAAACGCACACCCTCACCATTAAAGGTGAAGTACTTGTGCCACCAGCTCAAGAAGCAGTACCTGCCAGCAATGGCGGTATCCGTCAATAAGAACTGATTGATTTTTGGTTTGACGATACGACCCTGACGGTGCAACACCGTCAGGGTTCTTTTTTTGTCGATTTTTTGCAACCTTTTTGCCGCTAATTTTGTCTTTATATCTGTTGTTCGTCGAATTACGTAACAATTCCACGAAATTCCTTTACTTTCGTCCCGTCTTTACAAACACAATATTAGGCCATGAAACGAACCGTTACATTTAAAACATTACTGGTTTGTGCTTCCGTGTTGAGTTTAAGTGCATTCGCATTTGTAAATCTCAATCAAAAAGTTGTTTTTTCTCACTCCTTGCCCATCCTCACATCTGCACAGCCAAAAGCAGAATCTGATGACATGGATGCCGATCGCGAACTTCAAGTCCCTGATGTAAGCGTCATAGGCCGAGTGTACGGCATTGCTCAAAAATTATGGGACAAGGCAAACTAAGCCTTCATATAATTTAGCATATGAAACCCGATATTGATTGTTCAGTATCGGGTTTCGTGTTTCTAACCCTAACTTTGCTACTTCAAACTTGACTAATGGCTGAACCCAACTATATTATTATCGGACGGACTCGTAAGGCTCATGGGCTTACTGGTGAATTAAAAGTAAGCATTGAGGAACGGTTTGTGGAAGATTTTTTGAAAAACGAACGAATTTTTATCGAAGTCAAAAGCGCCAAAATTCCGTATTTCATTGATCATGTACGAGGTGGCGGAGAGTTGATTCTAAAACTTGAGGAAGTGGATGATCGCGACGCTGCCATTGCGCTACAAGCACGTGACATCCTGCTGCGCGAACAGGATATACTTCCTGACCACCTGCGCGAATTTGAGCCTGAGGAAGAAGAGGAAATGCAGTACGGATACCTCGAGGGCTATCAACTTCTGGATCAAACCATTGGTGAAATCGGCTTGATCAAAGAAGTATTGGAAATGCCCCAACAAGAAATGGCATTTCTGGATTATAGAGGCAGGGAGGTTCTTATTCCCCTGAATGAGCAACTCATTATTAGCATTGATGAAACCCAAAAGCATATCCTGATGGATCTGCCAGAGGGTCTGTTGGATTGAGCTCTAAACAAAAACCTCCATCCAGGCAAAGGCCGGATAGAGGCTGGAAGTTGTTTTCTTCGATTTCAATGCGTTACACAGGGGCCGTATTCCTACGGTATTTCGTTTTCAAAAAGCTTTAGGGTGGCTTTTTAAGGAAAAATGAAGGTGTAATGATGATAAAAGGGCCGCTCTCATGGTCGCCTTTTCTTTCGCTTACGCGTAACTTCTTAGTTTTCAAATGGCTTTTAAGGATTCCGATTCAAATGGTTAGAAACAGGATAGTGTTTGTCTGGTTTTTTGTGGAGCTTTCCTGTGGGTCTGAGGTGTCTTCATGTGGCCATCCGCGGCTATGCTGTATATAGAAAGGGTTCGTTTTCCTTTATTTAACCTGGCCCCCGGCAGCGCTCCGTGATTTCACCTTTTTCCTGCTCGGCCTTTTTGGGTGGAGCGCTGCTCGGGGGTAGTTTGGGCAAACTGTGCCAGGCCGCTTTCATGTGATCCTTCCGGTCTACACTCGATTCTGACAGTCTTCTCAAAAACGTTTCGACTTTCCTATCCGTTTTTGTTGATACAAAGATGGGGGCAACTTCACCCTGATGCCAAACACAGAAAATCACATCACTTCCAAATAGTCCAAATGTTTTGTGAATTTTGCGTACCTCAATTAGCCTTAAAAATCTCAATAAATTGATTATCAATTAGTTTGAGATACCCAACTTGTACATGTACGCTAGTCCACTGCTAAGAACACTCCAGTTATTATCTGCGGATGAACTTGAAGCACTGCATTTATTTGTGGCTTCACCCATATTTAATGTAGAACGGCCAGAAGAGACCTTAGAACTGTTTGAATATATAAAGCGTTTTTACCCCAAGTTCGACCACCCTTCTCTTCACAGGGAAATTGCCGGAAAGCGCTTTTTTCCGCATAGCGCAAATCCGGTTGGTGCTCTGCAACGTACGATGGCGCAGCTACTTGCCATTGTACGGAATTTTGTGACTTTCCGATACGCCATGCTGAGGGATGCGGAAGAGCCTAATGGAACAGCACTATTACATGAGGTGCAACAAAAAATTGCGTTAATGCGCTTTTACAGCGAGCGAATCTATCAGCCGAATGCGCCACAAGCTCCCACAGCGCCCGTTGAAGAAACAGGTCGAAAAAACAGAAAAACAGAAAATTATTTCGAAAACCTGAACAATCAGGCTAGAAAAGAACTGGATCAAACCCTTGATTTCACGGATTTTGATGAATATGAATTTGCTGATTTTCATCAATTCAGATATCTGATTGAACAGGAAAAAGCTTTTTATGAAGAACGTAGCAGCGAACGTGGCGGAGATAAAAACCTGCTGGCAGCTACCGAGCAGCTTGATACTTATTATCTGATGGCAAAGTTGGATCAAATGTGTAGGCTGATCCATTATCAACGCATGTGGCGCTTGTATGAGCCTGGATCGGAAGAGCATAAGCATTTTACAGCCAATCGGGATACCACTGTTCAGATTATGCGCTCATTGCGCGCCAGCGGTTTTTTTCAACAGCCTGCCCTCGCTATATCCTGTACCATGCTGGATTTCATGACGCAGGATGATGTGGCGGAGGCTGAACGGTTATCTGAAAATTTTGAAGCACTTTTGGCGCAACATCCTGGAGCACTGCCTGGTATCAGAATTCAGAACATGCGCATTATGATACGTGGATTTTGGCCTGCGAGATACCGGGAAACAAAAGACTCACGATTTCTGGAAAAGATCTTTTCCATGCAACAGCAACAATTACAGCAATTTAGTCCTAAGGAGCTGCTGCCAAGTACTCATTTTCAAAATATGTTGCTCACTGCGCTCAAGCTTAAGAAAGTTGACTGGGCTGAGTCCTTTTTTAACAACTATGGGGGATCAATTGGTGGTTTGAATGACGACACACAAAGAGCCTTGCTGTTGGATATTTCCAAGGCAGCCATTCACTTTAGCAGATCCGACTTTAAACAAGCGGCCGACACCCTGCCTCATTACCTGACCTATGGCGCATTAGATGATATTTATCTGTATGCTATTGCGGCTACACTCGACACCAGAATCCGGTTTGAATTAAATGACCTGGATGATGAATACGGAGAGCGAATGGTGCATGCTACCACTACCCGGTTAAGGAGAGAAGACAGCTTGCCTCCACACAGGCGCACAGAACGACTCCGTTTTTTCCCTTTGGCCAAGGAATTGTATAAACTGAAGGTATTACGCAAACAGGATAGGAAAGTTAACTTAAGCGGTGCTCTTGAAAAATTCAGGCTCCGATTGGATCAGGAGATCGTTGTGGATTGGGAGTGGCTTGAAGAAAAATATACCGAACTGATTAAAACTGAAAGTAAATAAAGGCCTGAACCTCCGAAGATTTCACCTGCATAACCAATGCAATTATAGCAGTAAGTAGCATCGCCTTTCCAATTAAAGGCAGAGATGTTGCCGCTCTTTGAGCACTTAACTCCATGGATTTGGGAAGGAAATGCAATCCAAATCCAAGCAACATCCAGAATAAAACGCCACTATACCCGATGAAAAAGTCCATTAAGAACTCCGGTCGAAACTCAAAGGCTATTTGACGGAGCATCTCGCCTACTTTTTCCATACCTGGAGCCCGGAAGAAAATCCAGCAAAAACACACAAAATGAAAGGTCCAAACAGCCGCAAATGCCTTTCTGATTGGACCTGAGGAGCCCGGAAAAACACTTTTTACCCACTTTTCAATAGCTAAGGCTATGCCATGTAATGCACCCCAAATAATGAATCTGGACGCTGCTCCGTGCCACAAGCCTCCAAGCAGCATGGTAGCCATCAGGTTGAAGTTAGTAGCCATGGACATCCGGTCACGATTCCAAAGAGATGGCACTACAACAACCATAAAAACACCGAACCATAGTGCTATCCACCACCATTCGCCAGAAAGCATCTGGTAAGTGGAATACCCAAAAGTAAAAGCAAAAAAGCCCCCCGTTACCAACCACGTTGCCACACTTTGCCCCCGGTTGCCTCCCATAGGTATATACAGGTAATCTCTCAACCAGGTAGACAATGATATATGCCACCGCCGCCAAAACTCTGTAATGCTGAGCGATTGATAAGGGGAATCAAAATTAATAGGGAACTTAAATCCCATCAACAAAGCCAAGCCTATTGCCATGTCTGAATATCCGGAAAAGTCACAATAGATCTGCATAGCATAGCCATATACCGCAAAAAGGTTCTCAATTCCGGTATATTGAAGGGGCGACTCAAAAACCCGATCCACGAAATTGACACTGATGTAATCGGAGATGACAGCTTTTTTAAATAATCCTGTACATATAAGGAAGAATCCTCGACCAAAATCCTCCCTGGATACAAAAACCGGAATACGAATTTGTGGCAAAAAATCTGCGGCCCTTACAATAGGACCAGCTACCATTTGCGGGAAAAACGTTACAAAAAACGCATAATCCAGCATGTTATCCAGTGACTTCAGTTGTCCACGGTACACGTCGATCGTATAACTTAGCGATTGGAATGTGAAAAAGGAAATTCCCGCTGGTAAGAATAAATAACGTGGATCGTAGGGCTTGTCGAGGGCTTCGCAAAACATCTCAGAGTACAGATTGTACTTGAAATATACCAGCATGCCCAGATTGACAATCAGGCTAATGACCAGAAAGGCCACTTTGCCGCCCTTGGTTTTGGCCTGCTCCATCCAACGGGCCAGGCTAAAATCCACTACTACAATTAAGACGTGAAGGAGCCAAAAGATACCTGCACACTTGAAGTAAAAAAACAGTGAAAAGATAGTAACCCAGGCAATACGAAGCCTGTCGCGGCGCATCAATAGTTGGTAAACTGCGTAAAAGCCAACAAAAAGGAACAAAAAAAGCCCACTGCTAAACAGCAAGGGCGACACCGTTTCCCATTGCCCAACCTCATTCCTGATCAGAGGGCTTTTGGTTAATTCTTCCAGTATTTTGTTTAGGTCAAAATCAAACACGGCGCGAAGGTAAAGCGTGGGGCATGGCTCCGTAAAGGATATCCGGAAAATTATTGCTGCACAGGCTTGATTAGTAATGCTGTATCATTGTTTCTTACCACCACAAAAACGTTTTGCCCCTTTAATTTGATCAAACTAATTCGCCTGATTTGACCATCTACCCTCAGGTTGCCAAGCGAAAATGCATTCATAATACCTCCGGATCCTAATTGAAGCACCAACCCGTCAGCAGCATCATATCTTCCCATTTCTATATTGCATTCAAAAAAATTCCCTCCCGCCAATACCTCTTCTTTCCCATCCTGATTCAGATCAAAGGGACAAAATGTATTAATGGTGGAAAATTGAGCGGATGCTGGCAAAGGATGCGGCACAAAGTTCAAATCACCTGTGTTTTCAAACCAATAACTTGTAAAAGTTTCTGCTTTGCGCTGCTGCGCATTGGATAATGCTTGTTTACCAAATATTTCTGGAGCACTGGCTTTGGCAAAATCTCTGGCATACAGGAATTTCTTTTTTAGAGAAGGGATGGTTTTAGTATATTCTTCAAACGTGGCGAAGGGAATTTCCTTGTCTTTTAGATAATAGGTAAGCACCTGATCTACCTGGCCATTTTGATCTATATCACCGGAATACAGCTTCAATGGTTTGTCCGGGGTAGGGTGGAAGCGGCCATTTTCACCGGTATTTCCTGCCAGGATATCTACATCTCCATCCTGATCAATGTCCATTGCCAGGCCAACATTCCACCAACCGCTCCATGGGTGAATGATTCGTTTTTTGAAAGCACCCCCGTTGTTTAGAAATACGGTCATTGGTTCCCATTCCATAGCCAGTAACAGATCCATGCCTCCATCTTTGTCCAGATCAACCCACTGTCCGTTTTTAACCAAGCCTGCCTGCTGTAAACCATCCGTACGATCCACTGCAACTTCAGCAAATTGTCCATTTCCTTTATTTTCAAACAGGTAAGAAGTAGGCGTAAGACCATAATTCCAGGGTTTTGCTCTGGCTCCAATGAAAACATCCTTTAGGCCATCTCCGTTAAAATCAGCGGCACGCACACAGGAAGCAGTAGCAAAGGCCCCTGGAAAGTCTCTGCGCTCAAATTGGCCATTTCCCATATTCAGGTAATAGCGTTGTTTCATGGCTTCATCCTTTGCTTTCCACTCATTTCCACCAGAAGCAACGATCAAATCCATGTCGCCGTCATTGTCTAAGTCCACCCATTCTGCATCTACATCCTCAAAAACACTGTCGCGCAATATAGCTTCAGGTGTTTGCAGGCGCAATTTGCCCACTTGTGTTTGTATATAAAGGGCGCTTTTGCCGAATTTACATGATCCCAGGAACAGATCTTCAAGACCATCCCCATTGGCGTCTCCAACGGCCAGCGCCGGACCTTCAGCGGAAACCATATGCGGAATCAGTGCCTCCCGGTTAAATTCAATAAAGGGGTTTTCGGTATGTCGATAATCTAAGCCTGAACTGGCCGAAATATCTGTAAAGTGGAAGGACGTTTGTGACTGTCTCACTGTTGATTGGAAGGGAAATAAGGGCAGTCCTGGCTTCCACTGCACAGCGATCGTCTGGTTAAATTCGGGATTCTGAAGCTTTTCATAACTTCGATCCGGCCAGATTAAGCATACCGAATCTACTTCTGTGGGATCCCCAAGGCCAAGATAAATGGGGGTTTGCATACTCGATTGATACCCGCGAACGGGAAACGCTTCTGCATTCAGCTTTTCTCCATTCCGCTTAAATACCCACACCCGGGCGCCTATAGCATTCAGATTGCCTTTAGGTCCTTTCAAATCCAGCGACAACCATGCGTTTGATCCACCATGCTCTCTGCTCAGATTTTGATATACAAAAGGTTCATCTTCAATGTTATTAACCACTACATCGAGATCTCCATCATTATCCAGATCAGCAGATATAGCACCATTGGAAAAGGTGGGCTGGTTATTGCCTACAAGCCCATGCCAATCATTGAATCGCAGCTGACCGGTGTTGTGGAAGAATTTATTGGGGATTTTGATCCGTGGCATTTTCTCTACGATGGAAAGCTTGTCTTGCTGTGCTGCATTTGAATTTGCGCCTTTACTTTCCTGAAAACGCATGTAATCCACATCATTCATACGACGTGGAATACCATTAGAGATAAACAAATCTTTATATCCATCTGCATCAAAATCCATAAACAGCGCAGCCCAGGACCAATCAGTGGCACTTATCCCGGCATATTGGGCAATCTCCTGAAAATGCCCCTGCCCATCATTGAGTTGAAGCGCATTTCTGGCGTATTGGTTTTGATAACCATATCCGAGCTTCATTTGATACACCGCGAAACCATCCTCACCCAAGGAAGCTTTGAGGATTTCCGGATCTTCCGGCTCCATGTCTAAAGAAAAAATATCATTCCAGCCGTCGTTATTGATGTCTGCAATATCAACACCCATTGAGAACCGGCTGGTGTGCCGAATGCGTTCGGAAATACTCTCTTTAAAAGTACTGTTTTTTTGATTAATATAGAGATAGTCATTCTCATGGAAGTCGTTCCCGATATACAGATCCGGCCATCCATCCAGATTGATGTCGCTAAGTGCAATCCCTAATCCATAACCAGTTACAGTGCTTTGAATGCCTGTATTTGGTGTGATATCTACAAATTTCCCGTCCCGGTTTTCCAATATTTTATCCCCGGAAAGTGGATGGAAAGTGCCTTCAAATTGTTTTTTGGGCCCAAAGGTGCCATTCTGATGCAGAGAGTGGTTTAACTGAAACAAGTCCAGGTCGCCATCGAGGTCAAAGTCAAAGAAAGCGGCCTGGGTGCCAAAACCAGCCAAATCAAGGCCGTATTCAGCAGCCTTTTCTTCAAAAACAGGAACACCCTGTTCAATTCTTTGGCAAACCAGCAACCTGTTTTTGCCTTTGATCGCTTTGTAGTCCCCCACCTGACTCACATAAATATCCAGCAGACCATCCTGATTGATATCCACAACGGATGCGCCGGTTTTCCATGCATTTTCAGGCAAAGGATTGGGATTAATATTAGATGGTATCGTTACATCGTCAAATTTTAGTCCGCCTTTGTTTACAAACAGCTTGTCAGGACCCATATTGGAGGTAAAAAACAAATCCACCAACCCATCCTGATTAAAATCGCCGGCGGCTATTCCTCCGCCATTGAAGAAATACATGTAGTTGAACACGTTAATGGCTTCGTTTTGGACGGGCGTATTGCTGAAATCCAGGCCGGTGGCATCTTTTCGGAGGAGCTGGAAATGGAAATTATCTTTGTTGACTTGACAGCCCGCAAAAATCAACCAAAAAACAGGTAAAAGCTTAATCTGGTAATCTGACATTATCGAATGGGTTTGTCTATAACTAAGGGTAAATAAACGGCCAGCGAATAATCAAACCAGCTTTGATGCGTGACGAATACATATCCTCCTGGTGGTTTGACTTTAGTATTATAGAATAGCTCCTGCCGTTTCATATATCTGGCAGTTAGTTCCAAATGGAACCTTTTATGGATTCTGTATATAAAACCTGCGCGAAATTGCCAGAATCTTCTTGGATTCCCGACAGTAGCCAAAATGCTTCCATTAAAACTATTTTGAACATCTTCCTTTGTGAAACTATAGAAGTTGGGCCTAAATTCGACTGGCCCCGTCAGATCCTGATCAATCACCGGGTCTGACGCATATATGTACGTTATGCCTCCACTAAAAGTTGGGGAAAACTTTTTATTTTTATTAAAATACCAAACCAGATCTAATGGAAATTCAGAAGTTTGATAGGAGTAACGAAATGGCCCGGAAAACTCAAATGGCCAGCCTAAATAGACATAACCCAATCTTACCGCTTCCGCAGCTTGCATGGTTATCTGGGTTCTGGTAAAACCAGTTCTGAGATAAACGTTTTTTAACAATCCAATTTTAATATCGCCACCCAGCATTCCACCAGTAACAGGCTCGAAAGGGAAACTATAATAACCGCTTGTACTGGGCGTTTGATTAAAGTATGTACCTCGTATACCCAGCGCAATATTGAGTAAAAATGGTTTTTTCTCCGGTTTGGCTACCTGATAGCCCATGCATCTGGCATAATTAGTTAACACACCCACTAAGGCAGCTTTGTCATAACGTACCGGATTCCTGGGCCCACACTTTTCGCCCAAATAAGCCGTAAGGAATGCTTGAGGGGATGTTTGGTTAATTTTTGTAATTGCAGGATTTGCTTCTGAGCTAATGAAATAGATTGATTTTTTATCTATTTTTCCTTCGTACAGGTTAGCTCCTGCAGAGATAACTTGTTTTATGAAAATTGATTTTGGACCTTCAGCTGTGTTCGTCGTATAGGGAAAAAATACAACACCTTGATCAGTAGAGATTTGAATCACCTGCTCCGGGCGTAACACTTTATACTTATCACTTTTGTCATTTTGATGAAAATCTATCGATCCAAAAACATACTCTCCCAAATAAAAGTAGCCTTCAACCCTGGCGCTATCGGGCTGCGAAAGATAAAAACCTTTCTCCAGAGCATTCTGAGCTGAGATAGCCTGGAAAAAGAAGAAAGAAGAACAAAAACTAAGCACTATTTTGGTCCAGGGTTGCATATTCTTCATGGTATAGAGTGTATTAAAGCCTTAATTTAAACAGTTGAGAGGGTTTGCCATTTTCTGTTAGCAGCACATGGTTAATGCCCTTTATTTTGAGTGACTTCAAACCTCGCGCTTCACCCGAATGGAAAAAACCAGATGTTTTTGCGGGTATCCATTGGAATTTACCCTTGCCATCATTCAACAAGGTGTGGCCAAAACTAGCATCCAGTTTTGAAAACTGGGGCATAAAGCCTGAATCATTGCCCGCCATCACCAAATCCGTGAAGCCATCACTATTTACATCCATACATAAGATTGCTCTTACACTGGAAAATTGAACCTCCTTAGGTAGTGCTACTATTTCAAACTGCCCGTTCCCCTTATTTAGTGCTACGGCTGTTGAAAAATAATTCCCGGTCATGAGAACCGATTTCTTCATTATATCAGCTGGAAAGAGATCCTGAATGGATTTTTGGGCATAATCTACATGCTTGAGCGATTTCTTTTTCAGACTTGGTATGTGTCCAGTAAGCTCCTTTTTCATGGGCACCGGCATGTCCTTCCCATTTATGTTGCGGGTTATGATTTTATCTATCACTCCATTACCGTCAAAGTCATTCACCCAGTACCGAATAGGGGCCTCCTTTGTTCCGGAGAGATAAAAGTTTTCGCCACGGTTACCCAGAATTAGGTCCTGATCGCCATCATTGTCGAGGTCAGCTGTTTCCAGGGAATAGAACCATCCTGAATATTCCTCCAGATTGGTTTTTAACAGGCTTAATTTGTCGCCATTTAATTGAAAGATATGTGGCGCGCGCCACTCACTGACTACAATTAATTCGGGCATACCATCGGCTGTAATATCCGTCCAGCGGGCATCTGTGACCATTCCAAGCAGGTTAAATTCCGGAGCTTTTTCTTTGGCCACATCTGTAAAATTACCAATGCCATCATTCTCCAATAACATATGTCGAGGTGGCATGCCATACACCTGGGGCAAGGAGCGGTTTCCGACGAATAAATCCAGGTCACCATCCAGGTTAATGTCAGCTGCCACGATGCAAGCGGTGTTAAATCCATTCCTTGGCAGGATTGACGGGCCCAGTGTAAATCCTCCTTTCCCGTCATTCAAATAAAGCCGAAGCTGAAGGTATTTTGATCCGGGTGGTTGGTGGTTTCCTCCAGAGCCAATGATCAAATCCTTGTCCTGATCGCCATCAGCATCAAAAAACAAAATGGCGGTATCCTCAAAGGTAGAATCCTGGATAAAGACACTTTGCTTGGACTCCAGAAAACGTCCTTGTACATTTTGAATAAACATTTGGCCTGGTTCTCCTGCCGGTCCACCAATAAAAACATCATCCAAACCGTCTCCATTTACATCCGCAACAGCTGATTTGGGGCCTTCCCGGGAAACCATGTGGTAACTCAATCCTTCCTGATAAAAATCTACAAAGGGATCTTCTCTGGCCACTGGAAAATCAGAGGGTATTTCTTTGAAAAAGGCGTTGGCAGCTTCGACACCAGCAGTAATAGCATAAGCATCCCGGGCTTCTTCCCAGGCAAGAGTTAGAGCCTGATCGGCAGCAGGGTGGGGGACTACCGATTTTTTCTGGTCGGGCCAGATGATAACCAGCGAGTCAATGGCCGGGTTTTCTCCCAGTCCAAACACCATGGCATAATCTACAGACGACTGGAACCCTCTGCTTGGGATTAGTTGAAAGCTGAGTTTTTCTGTACCACGGTGCAAAAATGCCTGAGCGCCAATGGCGTAGGTGTTTTGATCTTTTCCTTTCAGTTTAAGGGTTAAATAGTGGTTTTGTGTAACCTGTCGGGCATTGTTACGGTACAGAAAAGATTCCATGTTCACATTGTTCACCACCAGATCGAGGTCGCCATCGTTATCCAGATCGCCGTAAGCGGCGCCATTGGAGAATGATGGTGTGGTGAAGCCCCAGTCGAGTCCTTTGTCTTCAAATTTCAGGTTGCCACCATTGCGAAAGGCTTTATTCAGTATTGGAACGGATGGCATTCTGGATATGACTTCATTGATCTGTTCCTTTCGCCCGGTGAGCGCCATTTGTTGCACCACTTCATCTGCAAAAAAGTCAATAAAATCCTGGTCAATAACATCCTTATAAATACCGTTGCATACATATATGTCACGCCAGCCATCATTATCGGCATCAAACATCAGGGCGCCCCAACTCCAATCCGTAGCCGCTACACCGGCGTAATAGGCAATATCGCTGAAGGTATGGTCGCGGTTGTTCAGTTGCAGACAGTTTTGCATATACTGATGGTAGAAACCGCTTTTTAGCTTAAGGGAATAAATATTATAATTTTCAAATTGTGTACTGGTTTTCAGCCTCGTTTCATCTCCGGGCAACATCTCGGTGGTGAAAATCTCCGGATAGCCATCGTTGTTGATATCCGCCATATCTGCACCCATGGATGCCAGACTCATGTGTTGTACCCATTGCTCCAGTTCCTCCCTGAAGGCGCCGTTTTTTTGATTTACATAGAGATAATCCCGTTCGTAAAAGTCATTGGATATGTATAAGTCAGGCCAAAGATCCCCGTTTACATCTCCTACCGTTACCCCCAGACCAAAACCAATGAGCGAACCATAAATATTGGCTTGTTTGCTTACATCCACAAATTTGCCTTGATCGTTGCGCAACAGTTTATCCCCTCCGCCTTTCAGGAAATCTTTTACTGGCCAATCTTTAGCGTATAAATCACGGTTATTACTGTTATTCAAGGTATTCACCGGCATGAAACTGTTGTTCAGAATATAACAGTCCAGGTCGCCATCCAAATCGTAATCGAAAAAAGCGGCATGCGTGGTATATCCATCCTCATTCAAGCCGTATTCCGCAGCCTTTTCCGTAAATGTCAGGTCTTTATTATTGATAAATAGCTCATTTTCAGGCTTTTCACCTGGCTTGTATCCGGCATTGCATACATAAATATCCAACCAGCCATCAGCATTGATATCCACCAACACCACGCCGGTACTCCAGAACCTTTGTCCTTTCACACCAGCTTTTTCTGTGATGTCTTCAAACTTGAACGCTCCCTTATTCAGGAAGAGTTTGTTGTCGCCCATGTTTGAGGTCAGATATACATCCGCAAGGCCATCATTATTTAGGTCGCCAATGGCAACACCACCTCCGTTATAGAAATTGCGGTAACTGAAGATGTTGAAATCCTCTGTGTTATCCACCTGGTTTACAAACCGGATGCCTGATTTCTCTGCTGGCACCAGCTCAAACAATGTATTTGATTTTTGTTGTCCGGTACATCCAGCCAAACAAAGTACCAGCGCCAATCCGCCAACCAGGCTGTTCCTGGACAAAGTCCTGAAAATGAGCATTGAATTAGTAGAATTTTGGTTTAATGTAGGATCTTCTCTTGCAGCTCCTCCAATGAAACGCCCTTGGTTTCAGGCATCATGCGCCAAACATACAGCAATTGAAGCACCATCATCAAGCTAAAGAATGCAAAAATAGGCCCGCCGCCAAATTGATTGGCCAATACCGGGAATACGCTGGCTATAAGGGCCGCAAATACCCAGTGCGTTAAACTACCGAGCGACATACCCGAAGCCCGAACCGAGTTCGGAAATATTTCAGAGATGAATACCCAGATCACCGCGCCCTGACCGATTGCGTGGCTGGCAATGAAAGCAAAAATGTACACAGGCACCTGAGTGTACGATTCTGTATAGAATGAAAACGCTATCAGGGCCAATGACAAAATATAGCCTAGTGATCCTATGTACATCAGGGTTTTTCGCCCGTAACGATCAATCAGATACCAACCCACAAAGGTGAAAATTAAATTGACCACGCCAATGCCCGTGGTAGAAAGCAGGGCTGTAGAAGCGCCGGCCCCCGTCATTTCAAAAATACGGGGCGCATAGTAAATCACGGCGTTAATACCTGATACCTGATTGAAAAAAGCGAACAGGAAGGCCAGGATAATGGGTATTTTGAATTTACCTGAGAAAAGGCTTTCGCTGGACTGTCCTTTTTCCTGTTGGGCAGAGGCCTTGATCTCTTCCACCGCTTTATCTACATCCGGCTCGGTAATGGACAATACCTCCCGGGCAGATTGCTCATCGCCCTGGTGCAGCAGTAGCCAACGAGGCGTTTCCGGTGTCAGTAACATCATGCCGGAAAACAGCAAAGAAGGTAAGGCTACAATGCCCAGCATCCAGCGCCAGTCATTTTCGCCGCCAACACCCAGTAACAAATAATTGGATACATAGGCGATCAGGATCCCCAGTACGATGTTTACCTGAAAGGAAATAACCATGCGGCCGCGGTACGCTGCAGGGGCGATTTCAGAAATATAAACTGGCGCCACCACAGAGGAGGCTCCAATGCTCAACCCGCCAATAAAGCGAAAAAGCATAAAGGTGTACACGTCCTGAGCTATGGCTGCACCTATGGCTGAAACAAAAAACAAAATGCCAATCCATAGCAAGGTTTTCTTTCTGCCGATTCTGTCGGCCGGAATACCACCAAAAGCAGCGCCAAAAACTGTTCCGTACAATGCCATGCCGATGGCCAGACCATGTGTCCAGTCATCCAATTGCCAAAGCTTCTGGATGGTTTGTTCTGCGCCGGAAATAACTGCAGTATCCAGACCAAAAAGAAAACCTCCCAGTCCAACGGTTATTGACCAAAGTATCAGTTTGTTATTCATATTGTTCAAAAGATGAAAAGGTTGGGCTGATATTGATTACCGGAAACAAAGCAGGCCGCCCAAAAGAGCGGCCTGCCAATTTATTCTATTGATTTCCAATCATTAATAACCGTCGTTCTGACGCAGGTTTGGATTGGAGTCAAGTGCCTGTTGTGGGATTGGGAACAGTACGCGACTTGGGTCTGTAACAGTTTTATCAGACCAAGGGCTGCTCCATGTACCGAAACGGATCTGGTCCGTACGGCGAACGCCTTCCCAGTACATTTCACGGCCACGCTCTTCATACATTTTAGTCAAATCAAGCGTGCCGATATCACCTGCACCACGAGCGGTACGGAGCGCATCAACTGTAGCTTTTGCGCCTGCGGCATCACCTTTGCGAAGCTGTGCTTCTGCTTTCATGGTCATTACATCACCCAAACGGAAGAAGATGTAGTTGCCATAATTGGCTTTGTGATACTTGATTACACGGATACCATCTGCGGTTCCTGCACCCAACAATGGAACGTTAGGTGTGAAAGCAAGCGGAAGACCTGTACGTGAGTTGATTACCTGAGTGCCATCATCTTTGTACTGCTGCCCAACAAGGAAGCCGTAACCTACACCTTCGAATTCTGTACCGTTTTTCAAACCATCTTTTCCTTTACGCTGGTCGCCATTTTCAAACTTGCCATAGAAATCAGCAAGTGTTGCAAAGCCGTTCCAACCGGAAGGATTTTGGTCGTAGTGAAGTGTCATGCGCAGACGGTTTTCCGGATTACCACCGTTACCATTGTGCGTGAAAATTTTCTCACTTACACCTGTAGTTTTGAAGATGTTGAAGTAGTCAGTGTCGAGCGTGTAGCCGGCTGCAATAACAGCGTCACAGGCAGCGATTACCTTGTCCATATCCGCGTTGTCAAAAGTGTAAGGTCCGGCAGGGTTGCTGGCCGTGTATACAGCTTTGTTCAGGTACAGACGTGCCAATAGTGCATTAGCAGCCGCTTTGGATGCTTTTGTAGCATCACCGCCCGGGCCACCAGCTGGAAGATTTGGCAAAGCGTCGAGGATATCCTGCTCTACAAAATCAAATGCTTCAGCACGTGACAAAACGCGAGGGTTTACATCTACGCCTTCACCAACGTTACGGAAAGGAACCTTGCCAAAGAAGTCCATTACATGGTACATGTAAAAGGCACGCAGGAATTTTGCTTCAGCAGCTTGTTGTGCTGTAGGAGCCGGACTTGTAGATGCCAATACCTGATTGCAACGGAAAACACGAGAATTCAATTGGTTCCAGCTATTGGTTACAAAGGCGTGGCTGGGATCCCATGTATGTGCATGTAGCGTCCGCCAAACACCATTATCACCCCAGTCAGTACCACGGGTAGGTGGGATCATCTCATCAGAAGTGTGCGCAGTCAAGGAATAAATATTCGCCTGATCTGTAAACGCTCCCAGGTCATTGTAGGCTGTTACCAGAAGATCACCGGCATTTCCGGCAAATGTTCCGGAAGCACCTTCTGCGAGCAATGAATCGGTGAATTCAGGCTCCAGATCCGTGCATGCCTGGAATGTCATCATTCCAAGGGCAAGTGCGGGTAGAAGAAAGAAAAATTTATAATTTTTCATTTTTGAAGTGTTTTTTTGTTAAAAGTGATTTGATCTCTGTCAGTTAATATCGTATTTAGGTGTAATTACGACTGTTAAACAGCAGAAAAATGCACTTGTTTAGAAGGAAACATTGGCGCCAATAGAAATAGTCCGGGCACGTGGGTAAGCATTGTAGTCAATACCCAGTGATGGAATACCATTGATTTGCTTGTTCACGTTAACCTCTGGATCCAGACCGGAATAGTCGGTAATCAGCAACAGGTTCTGTGCAGAAGCAAACAAACGCAAAGAAGAAACATACTTGCTCTTCAAAGGCAGATTGTAGCCCAGCGTCATATCCTGTAAACGGATGAAATCACCCTTTTCCAGGAAGCGGGTAGATACGTCCGGAGCATTATTGCGGCTTTCACCATTAGTAGGTACGTCAGAAGTTACATTTCGTCCACTCGCCAAAGCGCCTGCCGTAAAGAGGGCATTAGCAGTGTTGTTGTAAATGTAGTGACCAGCCTGACCGGTGAAGAAAATGCTCAGGTCAAGATTGCCGAACTGGAACTGATTAGTGAAGCCCCAGGTAACTTTTGGAAGTGGGCTCTTGTCAAGGAACACCTGCTTGTCGCCTTCGCCGCTATATTGAGCAATACCGTTAGCGTCATAGCCGTCAAACTCACGCAGGAAGTAGGCGAACAGTGGCTGACCTGCAGCAATACGCTGGGCATAAGCTTCAGAAAGGCCCTGACCATTGATACGACCTGTATTCAGGAATGAGCTGAAAGAATTTACATTGTTCTGATTGAATGCAACGTTACCCAGAATACGCCAGTCAAACTTGTCCTTGTCTACAGCAACCAGGTTCGCTGCAATTTCTACACCTGTATTTTCAACATCTGCATCCAGATTATCCCAAACGAAGTCGTTTGCTGCTGGCTGAGCAGAGAATACCTGTACAAGCATGTCGGATGTATTTTTCTTGTACCAGTCGATAGAGCCAGACAAGCGACCTTTCCAGAATGCCCAGTCCAAACCTACGTTAAGTTGGGTGGTTGTTTCCCATTTCAGATTTGGGTTTTCAAAAGCTACGCTACCTACGCCACCTGTGAAGGCATTGCCTTCGTTGTTGATACCACTGTCGCCAGTACGCAAGCGAGACTGGTAACGGTTATAGCCAATTTCCTGGTTGCCGGTAGAGCCGTAACCCAAACGCAGACCAAGATCAGAGAACAGGTCTGGGCAGAAGCCTTCTTCTTTCAGACGCCATTTGAAGGCGGCAGATGGGAAGTAACCGTATTTGTTATCACCACCGAAACGGGTAGATCCATCAGCACGTAAAGTGGCTGTCAACAGGTACTTGTTGGAGATAGCAAAGTTTACACGACCGAAGTAAGACTGAAGCTCATCCGTGGTATTGTAAGAGTTCACGATGGAAGATACACCTGCCGTAGCGGTATTATTAACCATCAAATCCAGATCAGAGGTAGTGAACTTGGCATATGCATTGCGAGCACCTGCATTTTGGAATTGCTGGTAAGAGTAACCGAGCAAGCCAGTAAAGTCAACTTGTCCAAATGTTTTGGTATAAGTGAAGTAGTTTTCCCAAAGATTGGACTGTGTTTGGATATCGGTAGTGAACAGACGTCCTTTGCCACCAATAGCAGGACCAGCGATCAGATCGCGGGAGAATGCATTTTTCCGGGAAGAAATGGAGCGGTCAAAACCTACAACAGTTTTGAATGTCAGGTTGTCTGTGATGTTCAATTCTGCATTGAGGTTACCCAGAGCCCGCAGAGAATTGGTGCGGTCATCAGAGTATTCAATCATTGCCAATGGGCTTGGTTCGCTGTCACGACCGCTTTGGAATGGAGTGCCATCAGCATTGCGAACCGGCCAGGTTGGGTTGCCTTTCAGTGCATTTGCCCAAGCGTCACCTTCAAAACCGGAGTTTTCTGTAATCGGAGCACCCTGGTCAAGTGTTTGTGCAACTGTAGCATTCATGCCAATTTTAAGACGATCGTCCATGAATTTCTTGTTACCGTTAAAACGGCCACTCAAACGCTTGATGCCACTTTCCAGAACTACACCTTCCTGGTCAAGGTAACCTACAGAAAAACGGTAATCACCACCGTTGTTGCCTGCGCCGAAAGAAAGGTTGTGAGAATGAGACATGGCTGTTTGCGTAACCTCTTCCTGCCAGTTTGTATTTCCTCCAAAGTCAATTTCAGATGCGTTAGCAGCTGGATTTAGTTTTTGCCACTCTGCTACGAAAGTGCGTCCATCCAATACATCATAAAGCTTAGGCAATTGGCTAATGCCGAGGGTATAACCATATTCAAGAATACCCTTGCCTGATTGACCGCTTTTGGTAGTGATAATCACTACGCCATTTGCACCGCGGGAACCGTAAATTGCTGTTGCGGATGCATCTTTCAAAACGTCGATGCTGGCAATGTCGGCTGGGTTAAGGAAGTTGAGCGGGTTACGAGCCGCCTGGCTGCCAAGGCCCTGAACATCAGAAGAGCCGGTGGTTTCACCACCGCCCAGAGGAACACCATCTACAACGAACAGTGGACCGTTGCTACCGTTAACGGAAGATGTACCACGGATACGGATGTTGATACCAGCGCCGGGCTCACCACTGCTGTTGGTTACAACCACACCAGGTGCGCGACCTTGAATAAGTTGCTCAGGAGCAACGGCATTGCGGTTGAAGTTTTTCTCAGTAACGGAAGATACCGCACCGGTAGCGTCTGATTTTTTGATCGCGCCATAACCGATTACAACAACTTCATCCAAAACAGCATCAGACTTCATAGCTGCATCCACGGTATTAGACGCGCCAAGAGTGATCACCTGTTCTGCATATCCAGTGTATGCAATACGGATTTGGGAGGAACCGGCAGGCACTTCAATGGTGTAAGCGCCATTAATGTCGGTAGCCGTTCCACGGGTAGTACCCACTACGGATACAGATGCACCGATCAGAGCATCACCGGTTTCACCATCGGTGACCGTGCCTTTAACGGTGCGTTGAGCCATTGCGAAGTTACATAGTAGCAAAAAAGCTACCAGGAACCCGCCCTTGGAAAGGGTGTGCAAAAACTTCATACGAAAATGAGTTTAGTTTAGTGAAATGATATTATGCCTCAAAATGATAGCCGCAAAGGTGATTTGGTCTGCATGGGGAATGCACAAAACACTTATATTAAAATAGGCGGTCTAATCTGGCAGGGCAAGTAGAAACTAGCTGGTATCCCATCGTGTGTGGTGAACACTAAGATTCGGCGAAGGTAGTATTTAGAAGCCGTTAGAAACAAATACTTTTTTCAAATTTTTTTAATCTGCACTTTACCCAAATTTGATTGCCTTTTTTCAGAACACACTTTTGCGGCGCTGCAGGCTTAATTATTGAACTATCCTCCTTGAAATTCCTATTTTTGCACCTCATTTTTTTAGCATGAAGGATAATAAAGCAATTAGACGATTACCGGCAGAATGGGAGCCACAGAGCGTAGTTCAGCTCACATTCCCTCATTCAGGGACTGACTGGGCGCCGGTTTTGCCACAGGTATTACCTTGTTTTGTGGAAATTGCCATGATGGTCAGCAGGTTTGAATCGGTTTTGATAATCTGTACAGATGTAGATGACGTTAAAAAGTTGTTTCCTGGAACGATTCCCAAGAATATTCACTTTGTGGAAGCGAATAGTAATGACACCTGGTCCAGAGATCACGGTGGTATTACGATTGAAGAGGATGGGAAAGCCGTAATTCTGGATTTTGTATTTAATGGCTGGGGATTAAAATTTCCAGCCGATCAGGATAATCTGCTCACCATGCGCCTATATAATAAAGGTGTATTTAATGCGGACATTAAACCAGGAGGTTTAGTGCTTGAGGGAGGCGGTATTGAGAGTGATGGCGAAGGCACGTTGCTTACCACTTCGGAATGCCTTCTTTCCCCAAATCGAAATCCACACCTAAGCAAACAGGAGATTGAGGAATACCTAAAGTTCTGTTTTGGATTAAAAAGAATTTTATGGCTGGATCATGGCTATCTGGCTGGCGATGATACTGATTCTCATATTGACACACTGGCCAGGTTTTGTACACCTGACACCATTGCCTATGTAGCTTGTCCAGATCCGGATGATGAACATTACGAGGCCTTAAATAAAATGGAACAAGAGCTTCAGCAATTCCGGACTTTGGAAGGGAATCCTTACAATCTGGTTGCATTGCCATGGCCTGATCCTTGTTTTGATGAGAATGGTGAACGATTGCCAGCCACCTATGCTAATTTTTTGATTATTAATGGCGCCGTGCTGGTTCCTACTTATCAAGTGCCACAAGACAATAAAGCGTTGGAAATACTCTCTGGGATATTCCCGGAACGAAAAGTCATCGGAATTGATTGCCGGGCGCTGATTTTACAACATGGCTCCCTGCATTGTGTTACTATGCAATATCCCAAGGGGGTAGTAACCCCTACATAGCCCATTTTTACTATTCAACTATCCTTTCCTATGAAAGTCGGAATCGTTCAGCAATCCTGTACTCCGGATAAAGCGTCCAATATTCAAAAGTCCCTCGATGGCATTGCTGCATGCGCTGAAAAAGGTGCTAACTTAGTTGTACTTCAAGAGTTGCACTGCGGAATTTACTTCTGTCAGGCAGAAGAAACTGCCATGTTTGACCTGGCTGAGCCAATTCCAGGTCCAGATACAGTAGTGTTTTCTAAGGCTGCCCGGAAACATGGTGTGGTTTTGGTCACATCATTGTTTGAAAAACGCGCACCAGGTTTATATCATAATACGGCTGTCGTATTTGAAAAAGATGGATCCATAGCCGGAAAATATAGAAAGATGCATATTCCAGATGATCCGGCCTATTATGAAAAGTTCTATTTTACCCCGGGCGATTTGGGATTTTATCCTATTTCTACCTCTGTTGGAAAGCTGGGGGTGTTGGTATGTTGGGATCAATGGTACCCCGAGGCAGCCAGACTAATGGCTCTTGCAGGTGCTGAAGTATTGATTTATCCAACAGCAATTGGATGGGAAAGCACCGATCCTCAGGAAGAAAAAAACAGGCAACACGATGCCTGGCAAATTAGTCAAAGAGGACATGCTGTTGCCAATGGGTTGCCAGTTATTACCGTAAACAGGGTAGGGCAGGAGCCAGACTGGACAGGCGTTACAGGCGGAATCCAGTTTTGGGGGCAAAGCTTCGTTGCGGGCCCACAGGGAGAGTTACTATATCAAGCCAGCCAGCAACAAGAAGAAAATGTAGTGATTGAGGTCAATAAAGCCCGTACAGAGGCGGTACGGCGGATTTGGCCATTTTTCAGAGACCGCAGAATTGACTATTACCAGGGACTAACCAGTAGATATTTGGATTAAAATGTACTAGTTGCCACCCGTTCTTACCATAAAAAGACTACTTTCGTCGAAAAACATAGCGATTGGAAGACAAAACTACTAGTTCGCTTTTGACATATACTACCGTATAGTACATTTGGGGGATACAATTGCACAACGCAATTCTTTTGACATGTGTGGGGATCTTTAGTTTCTGTTTAAACGTAAACGGGAACTCCTGAAACTCAAGAAGGGCACATGATTAAGAGAAGGGCAATAGTAGTTCACCCATCCGATTTAATTAATCATGGCAGCAAAGCGTACTAGAAAACTTTTAGTGTGGGCACTCTGTCTTCACAGTTTAGTGATCTTTGGTCAGATCACTTTTCAAAAAACTTTTGGCGGCTCCGGACAGGAGGTAGGTACTTGGGTGCTGGAAACTCCTAACGGCTATTTGGTAGCAGGACATGTCACCAACAATATAGGAAACCAAGACGGCTTTCTTCTACGTCTTGATGCAAACGGCATGCCAATTTGGCAAAAACGTTTCGGCGCCGGACAATCCGATCAATTTAATGCAGCAACAGCCACACCAGACGGAGGATTCGTTGCTGTTGGTGAAACCCGCAGTTTCGGAGCAGAAAGTTCTGACATCTTTGTGGTTAAAGTGGATGCATCTGGCAACACTGTATGGAACAGAATCATTAACTCAGGCTCTACGGACGATTTTTGCCGTTCCGTTATTATATTACCGGATGGCGGTTTTATTCTAACCGGCATGTCTTTCCCAATTGGTTCAAACAGTGCCCAAACAATAGTCACTAGACTTACCAGCGACGGCAACACCGTTTGGAGTAAATCGTATTCTAGCTCTGTAGGCAATATTTTTCTTTGCAATTATGTCCAAGGAAACGTAATCTATGCCAGTGGTGGCCTGGATGCTGATGCTGTTTTGGTTCGTTTGGATCTGGCAACCGGCGTTATTCTTGGGTCTCGTACTTTCGCTGGAAGTGATTCTGAAGCATTATATTTTCAGCTTCCTACACAGGATGGAAACATGCTTCTTGCTGATCACACCCGATCTGCCAATATTAATGCGGAGGTAGAGGCATGGGTACAAAAAGTGAACCCTACTACCGGTCAAGTCCTCTGGTCAAAAGTGTATTACCGCCCTGGAAATAATATTCGTGGCAGAATTGAAAAAGTAAATGATGGTGGGTTTCTCTTAACACCATACGACAATTTCAACAGTGCTACAGGCGATGCGCTGTTAGCTAAAATGGATGCCAATGGCAATCTGCAATGGTCTTATAACTATGGTGGCCCCAATGCTGACCGCCTTTTTAAGGCTGTTCAGACCTCAGATGGTGGATTTATTGCAGTTGGCGACACCAAAATAAGTTCCAGCAACACAGAATTATTGGTTGTAAAAACGGATGCCAATGGTTTGATTCAAGGCCAATGCCCAAGAGCCGGGGGTATTTTGAGTGCAAATTTCACCTCAACAAATAACAACAGCGGCCCTTCTGACGGACCATGGTTGAGTGGCTCGACACTGAATATCACACCTTTGCCGATCAATCTGCTCTCCCAAAACATCAATAATAGTCCGTCGCCTGTTCAAATGAAAACGGTGGCATTGTGCCCCAATCAGGCCTATTCTATTAACGGAATGGCCTATTCTGCACCCAAAATGGTTACGGATACCGTACAAGGCCTGCAAGGCTGCGACACCATAGTTCATTATCTCCTTACACTTTCTCCTTACATAACCGGTATTCACGTTGTTGGATTATGTACAGGTGAGACCTATACCATTAATGGCATAGCCTATACAGCACCGGCAACTGTGGTAGATACGGTAAAAGCAGTAAATGGAGGTTGTGATACACTTTGCACATTCGTACTGAAAGTTTGGGCTCAACCTAACATTGCACAAACCATTCATTTTTGTGAGGGAGAATCAGTTATGATCGGCGGACAGGTTTATGCCCAGCCAGGCATCGTACAAACCATTCTTGAGTCTGCTTCAGATGGTTGTGATACCCTGGTGACTTACACTTTGATTCAACGACCCAAACCATCACAGTCCGTTACTATTGCGTTTTGTCCAGGCGAATCGGTGATGATTGCAGGACAAACATACAATCAGGCGGGCACAGTAATTGCCAATTTACCTTCTAACTCAGGCGGATGCGATACTGTGGTAACGTACACCTTACAGGTAAAACCACAACCCGCCAAAAGTGTACTGCATCGCTTTTGCCCAGGCCAAAACATAATCATTGCCGGTCAATCGTACAACCAATCAGCAACCGTACTTGAAACTATTGCAGCGGTTGGCAACGGCTGCGATACTATCGTGACCCACACGCTGGAGTTAATGCCTCAGGTATCAAGAACCGAAACCCTGCCATTTTGCCCAGGTGAAACGGTAATGATAAATGGTCAGGCTTACCAACAGCCAAGCTCCGTACTGGTTGCACTTCCGTCCCTTAATGGCGGTTGCGATACCCTGGTTACCTATACACTGGAACTGCGTCCTCAACCAACCCGTACAGAAACACGAGGCTTTTGCCCTGGTGAAACCATCACCATAGCAGGCCAAACTTATAGCCAACCAGGCACAGTGATCGCAAATATTGCTTCAACTACAGGAGGCTGCGATACCATTGTTACCTACGCACTTGAACTCAAGCCTCAGGCTTCACGCGCTGAATCACGCGGTTTTTGTCCGGGCGAAATAGTGATGATTTCCGGCCAGGCATACACTCAGCCAGGTACGGTGATTATAAACCAACCATCTACTACCGGAGGCTGTGACACCATTGTTACCTACACCCTTCAGTACCTTACACCAGCACCATCCAACATAGCTATCCAATGCCCTGATGACATGACGGTTGTAACCAATGCCGGAAGTGCTATTCCAACCGTGAACTATAACAATCCGATAGCAGCGAGCGATTGCCTTTGCCCCGGACTTGAACTTAGCCGTACCAATGGCCCGGCTTCCGGAAGCGCGTTTACAGTTGGCGCTACTCAGGTTTGTTTTATGGCCAAGGATCAATGTGGGCAGGAGAAGCCATGTTGCTTTACTGTACATGTAAGAGAAGAGTCTCCATGCGATATTAAGGAGATAGGCTGCATGAAGTATGAATTACTCTCCATTACTGCAGATGCAGGTAAAAATCATACTTACCGCATCAGGGTTACCAATTCCTGTGCGAGCAAAATGGTTTATACAGCCATTCAGATCCCTGATGGACAAATTGCCATGGAACCACTTAATAATACGATTTACACCGGGGTAGATGGCCGTCCGTATATCGTACGGAGCCCTAATTATACTCCTATGTATTCTATCCGATTCAAATCTACAGCCGATAGCATTTCCAATGGCCAATCCGACATATTCCAATATACGTTGCCGGCTCAGGCTGATGTAACCTATATTAACATTGCTACGAGATTGGCCGATCAGAAATTCTATGAAGCACATCTGAACACCTTCTACTGCCCGGTAGGTGTTACACCAACGTACAGCAGGCCATCCCAAGCACGCGACTTTAATCTGACATCTAATCAAAATTCACTTTTGTTGTACCCTAATCCAAGTTCTGGTGTACTGTTTGCCGATCTTACAGACTGGGCAGGACAAAAACTGCGAATCAATGTAGTGAACGGACAAGGTCAAATGGTTCAGACGCTCACCGAACCAGCAACAGAGGATGTGCTTCGACTTGAAATCCCTCATGGGCTTACCAATGGCATTTACTTCCTTGAGGTGCAGCCGGAAAGAGGTGAGAAAGAGGTGCTGAGATTTATGCTGCAACGTTGATTCCAGGGCAAGTGAGCCGAATAGGCAAGAAACGGGGCATAATTAATAACCGATAACAAAGCTTACACACCTTACCCTCGATCCGCATTGGCGAGTCGGGGGTAATTTTTTGAACCTATTTCTGAAAATTACGTTTCGAAATTCCGATCATGAACGTAAAAAACTTACTTCCATATTTGTGGTTTCTATGCCCTGTCATTGCCGGGGCTCAAACCCATGCAGAGGCCATGGGTAATTCAATAATCAACCAACCTGCTACACCCAAGATGACTATTGAGATTTGGAGCGACATCGTATGCCCATTTTGTTACATTGGCAAACGGAAACTGGAACAGGCATTAGCGCAATTTCCACAAAAAGATCAGGTAGAAATTGTTTGGAAAAGTTTTCAACTTGACCCCGAAGCACCATCAGAAGGAGGAGACTACCTGAAAAACTTGTCGGATCGTAAAGGTTGGGATATGGCTCAGACCCGTCAAATTGCCCGACAGGTTACCGAAATGGCAGCTGGAGTCGGTTTGGAATATCATTTTGAAAAGGCAATTTCCGCCAATTCTTTTGATGCCCATCGTTTGGCACATCTGGCAGCTAAATATTGCATGCAGAATGAAGCAGAAGAAGCGCTTTTCAAAGCACATTTTTCTGAAGGAAAAAACATAGCAGACTTTCAAACACTTTTGAATATAGGATCCTCCATTGGATTGGATTCCAATGAGTTAAAAACGGTTTTAACGGAAAAAAGTCTCACAGAGGAAATTCAAAAGGACATTGCAGAGGCACAGCAGCTCAGGATTTCAGGTGTGCCCTTTTTTGTATTTGACCGTAAAATGGCCATTTCCGGAGCACAGGACCATTCGGTTTTTCTGCAAACCTTGCAAAAAGCCTTTGAGGCAAGGAACTAATCCCTGATTACTTTGTCAAAAAAGGCATCCCGCTCTTCCTTCGTACGAGGTTGCGCCTCTCTTATGATTCGGAATCCTACAAATGGTGAGTCCGGATTCCACCATTTGCTTTTAGGGATCTGAGGATCGCGAGCTTGCCATTTTGGATCGCTTTTTTTGCGGCAGGCACAACGTAATTGTGGGGCAAAATCTTCAAAACCACCCCCTTTAACGGTTCTGGAGTGCTTTTTGGTGGGAAAAACCATTGGATTTACAGAAGTTGAATCCAACAGAGTGAAATATTGATCGGTATAAAAATCCAAAGTCCACTCAGCTACATTTCCATGCATATCATGCATGCCCCAGGCATTAGGCTTTTTGGCGCCTACTTTTTGGTAGGATCCGGAACTGTTGTCATAAAACCAGGCATATTCACCAGCGATATCACTTTTATCGCCCCATGAATAAGCAGTTCCAGAGCCTGCCCGACAAGCATATTCCCACTCCGCTTCAGTTGGGAGTCGGTAAAAATCACCCGTTTTATCACTTAGCCATTGGCAATACATCAAAGCTGCCTGCTGCGTCATAGTAGCTGCTGGAAATCCGCCTGCTCTGCCACGTCCATAAGTAAAATCGAAATAGGGTGGAGTAGGGCGGGCTATGGCATCTGCCTTGAAGCCCTGAATGTTATTGAGGCTGGAATCAGAGTCCATATGCTTAAACTGAAAGCAATAAAATTCATCCCAGGTTACTTCGCAAACACCCACCCAGAAACCACTCAGGCTAACCTCATGATACCCCTCATTTTCTGACCTCCCTACTTCATTAGTTTTACTTCCCATCAGAAAGTTTCCTGGGGGCAAATGAGCCAATTCGAAGGATACTTCAGTGCCAGGAATTACAACTCGTTGTTTTTCAATAACTTGTGCTGAAAGCCCAATGCTATGCAAGACCATTCCCAGGCAGAAGCAAAAACAAGCCAATAAAAGTTTCATAAACATATTCTGATTGAGGCTGCAAATTACCTGATGTTTGCAGTAATTACATGACAAACTTAAACGGACAACGCTATAACAACCTCCCGGAACAACTACTAAGCATCCAACGGGCGGCTTATTATGGAGATGGCATTTTTGAAACCATCCGATCATTCGAAGGGCAAATGCCCTTCTGGGAATTGCATTGGGGCAGGTTAATAAAAGGTGCAAAAGCGCTGGAACTGGATTGGCCCGAAGAATGGACCTCAACCAAAATGGCCCAGGAAATAGTGAAAACCGGCATACACAACAGCAGGATTCGACTCATGGTTTGGAGAAATCCCGGCGGATTGTTTCGGCCGGAAAATGACCAGCCGCAATTCCAGATTACGGTTCAACCTTTGGATAGTACCGCTTATGAATGGCATGAAGAAGGCATTTCAGCATGCTTTTGTCATTCGGTTAAACTTCCTATGGATGAATTAAGTGGCATTAAACTATTGGGCGGGAACCGTTACGTTAAGGCTGCTATGGAGGTTCAAAAACGCGGTATGCAGGACGGGCTAATTTTCAATTCGGAAAACAGAATTTGCGAAGCCACCAGCAGCAACGTGTTTTGGATAAAAAACGGAACTTTATTTTACCCTGAAGCCGGCGAAGGACAGGTTGCGGGCACCACCCAAGCCTGCATTATAGCCTTATCAACCAGCTTAGGTTGGCCTGTAAAGGCCGTATTAGGTAAAAGAGAGGCTTTAATGAATGCAGATGAGATCTTCTTAACTAACGCCATCCAGGGCATACGCTGGATTCGCCAATTGGAGGGAAAAACCTATAATTTTTCAATAACCAGGCAACTATTTGAAATGTTCCAAGAGGACCTTTTTCGAAAATTACGCGAAAAGGTTATCCCTAAAGCATCTTAATTAGAAAAGTTCAGGCACATTAAATCATACTATCCCAAACCCTTCTTTTCTTTGCGATCATGAAAAAGATACTTGTAGCCAACCGAGGTGAAATTGCGCTTAGAGTGATGCGTACAGCACGTAAAATGGGCATTTCAACAGTAGCCGTTTACTCTGAAGTGGATCGTCATGCGCCTCATGTTCGTTTTGCAGATGAAGCCGTATTATTAGGTCCCGCCCCCTCCGCGCAAAGCTATTTGCGAGGAGAGAAAATTGTAGAAGCCGCCAAACGTTTAGGCGTTGATGGTATACACCCCGGATACGGATTTTTGAGCGAAAATGCCAGCTTTGCCCGAATGGTACAAGAGGCAGGCATAGCATTTATTGGTCCAAATCCAACAAGTATTGAGGTGATGGGGAGTAAATTGGCTGCAAAGGAGGCCGCCAAAAAATTCAATGTACCAATGGTGCCGGGCATTGAAGAAGCCATCACTGATGTTGCCATGGCCAAGGAAATCGGACGCAGGGTTGGATATCCTATATTGGTAAAGGCTTCTGCAGGCGGAGGCGGTAAAGGTATGCGTATAGTAGAGCGCGAGGAAGATACACAAGAACAAATGGAGCGCGCCATTTCAGAAGCCATTTCGGCTTTTGGTGATGGCTCTGTTTTTATTGAAAAATATGTAACCGGACCGAGACATATTGAGGTTCAGGTCATGGCAGATACCCATGGGAATACAGTATATCTCTTTGAACGGGAGTGCAGTATTCAGCGCCGCCATCAGAAAGTGGTGGAAGAAGCCCCGTCTGCTATCCTTTCCCCTGAAATGCGCAAGGCTATGGGAGAGGCTGCTGTACGAGTCGCGCAATCGTGTGATTATGTTGGCGCAGGCACGGTAGAATTTCTGGTAGACATTGACCGCAATTTTTACTTCCTGGAGATGAATACCCGATTACAGGTGGAACACCCGGTTACAGAAATGATTACCGGATTGGACCTGGTAGAATGGCAAATCCGGGTAGCTAGAGGAGAAAAACTAGGCTTTAAGCAGGAAGACCTGCAAATTCATGGACATGCAATGGAATTGCGTGTATATGCGGAAGATCCATTGAATAACTTTTTACCATCGGTTGGTAAACTGGAGAAATACCGGATTCCGGCTGGGCCAGGTATACGGGTGGATGGTGGTTTTGAAGAGGGCATGGAAGTACCTATTTACTATGATCCTATGCTGGCAAAACTAGTGGTACATGGTGCCACCAGAGCAGAAGCCATCCAGCGGTTAAAGGAGGCTATTGCCCAATATGAAGTAGAGGGCTGTGCAACTACGCTGCCATTTGGACGATTTGTCCTGGATCATCCTGCATTCGTGACGGCCGATTTTGACACTCATTTTGTTCAAAAATATTACACACCAGAACTTTTAATCGCCAGTCAGAAACAGGGAGCTGAAATTGCAGCATTATTAGGACTAAGGATGCATTTGGAAAATCGCAAAAAACTGACTATTCCAAACGGTTAATACAATTCAACCGCACTATAAACACCCTCATATCGCTTTTTTTCCGAACTTTGCCCCATGGTTAAGATTGGAAATGTAGAATTGGGTGATTTCCCATTATTACTTGCTCCCATGGAGGACGTGAGCGATCCTCCCTTTCGCAAGCTTTGTAAGGAGCAAGGGGCCGACATGGTGTATACGGAATTTATTTCCGCTGACGGACTCATCCATGAGGCCAAACAGACCTTCCAGAAGCTGGAAATCTTTGACTACGAGCGGCCAATTGGCATTCAATATTTTGGTGGGCAATTGGAGAATATGATTGAGGCGGCTGAAATCATTGAAGCAAAAAATCCGGATGTTATTGATATCAACTTTGGATGCCCGGTAGCAAAGGTGGCTTGCCGCATGGCCGGGGCCGGGCTATTAAAAGATGTGCCACACATGGTTCGGCTTACGGAAGCCGTGGTGAAAAGCACCAATAAGCCCGTTACGGTAAAAACTCGTTTGGGATGGGATGATTCCAGCATCAATATTCTGGAAGTAGCTGAGAGGCTCCAGGATGTTGGTATTCAAGCACTGAGCATCCATGGACGAACACGCGCCCAGATGTATAAAGGAGAAGCTAATTGGAGCTGGATTGCAAAGGTTAAGGAAAACCCCCGTATGCATATCCCGATTTTTGGCAATGGTGATGTAGACAGTCCTCAAAAAGCACTGGATTATAAAAATCGTTTCGGAACTGATGGGATAATGATTGGCCGGGCCAGTATTGGATACCCCTGGATATTCAGAGAAATTAAGCACTTTTTTGCTACGGGTGAATTGTTAGCACCTCCAACCATTCTGGAGCGAGTAGCAGCAGCTAAACAACACCTGACCGACAGTCTGGCATGGAAAGGTCCTAAACTGGGCGTGCTGGAAATGAGACGGCATTATGCACCTTATTTCAAAGGCTTGCCTGATATCAAGCCCTACCGTGCAAGGCTTGTAACTGAAATGGAACCATCCATTCTTTTTGAAACGCTGGAGGAAATTGAAACCGTTTACAGCAATTTAGATTTCACACTGTCACATGAACCTATGGCTATAGACGTGAATGAAGTTTGTGACGGCTAACCGCCCCCCCCTTTGTCAAACCCATTGATCCATCGTTTTCATACATGTACTTCACTTTGTTGCCTGAGGAGCGTAAATTCCTTGAAATAGTGAGCGATACTGCCCGATCACTTAACTATCCAGCCTATGTGGTGGGAGGTTTTGTACGTGATCGGCTACT
The DNA here is from genome assembly GCA_044347755.1 of Saprospiraceae bacterium. Classification (GTDB taxonomy): domain Bacteria; phylum Bacteroidota; class Bacteroidia; order Chitinophagales; family Saprospiraceae; genus M3007. Next base: position 54,305 of record JBIKUE010000002.1, on the reverse strand, counting down.
AGGCAGACCAACGAAAGATATTGATATTGTCTGTGTTGGAGATGGCATCACACTGGCAGAATCGGTGGCATCAAAATTAAACCCAAAGCCTAAAGTGGTGGTGTACAGCCGATTTGGCACTGCGATGTTGCGTTATGAAGGCATTGAGTTTGAATTTGTGGGGGCCAGAAGAGAAAGTTATAGTCCCCATAGTAGAAAACCGGATGTTGAACTTGGCACTCTTGAAGATGATCAAAACCGGCGCGATTTTACCATCAATGCATTGGCGATGAGCTTGGGGGAACATGATTTTGGCCATATCGTTGATCCTTTCAACGGGTTGGAACACCTGGAACAAAAAGTAATAAAAACGCCTCTCGACCCTGGACAAACCTTCTCTGACGATCCGTTACGCATGCTGCGTGCTATTCGATTTTCCAATCAACTTGGATTTGACATAGAGGCTTCAACGCTTCAAGGTATAGCAAAATACAAGAGCAGGATCCACATCATATCCAAAGAACGGATCATAGGAGAGTTGGAGAAAATCATGAAAACCGATAAGCCTTCTATTGGTTTTAAATTACTGTTTGAAACAGGATTATTGAAGCTCATTTTCCCGGAAATGGCGGCCTTGCAAGGAGTAGAAGACCGTAATGGCCGGGCACATAAAGATAATTTTTTCCATACTCTGGAGGTGCTGGATAATGTCTGCAAACGATCTGATAACCTGTGGCTAAGGTGGGCAGCAGTAATGCATGACATAGCCAAACCGGCTACCAAAAAGTTTGATAAGGAAGCCGGTGGATGGACATTTCATGGCCACGAATGGCTGGGCGCAAAAATGGTACCCAAGATCTTCAGAGACCTCAAACTTCCGTTAGATTCCAAGATGGAGTTTGTGCAAAAAATGGTAATGCTGCATTTGCGCCCTATTTCTCTAACCAAAGAACAAGTAACTGACTCTGCGGTTCGCCGATTGTTGTTTGATGCAGGACCGGACATTGAAGAATTGATGAAACTGTGCGAATCAGACATCACCACTAAAAATCCCAACAAAATGCGCCGTTACCTGGAGGGTTATGAGTACCTGAAAGAACGAATGGCTTTGGTATCAGAATCAGATCGGTTACGACTTTGGCAACCTCCCATTACCGGCGAAGTAATCATGCAAACCTTTGATATTCAACCATCCAGAGAGGTTGGGGTTATCAAAACAGCCGTGCGTGAAGCCATTCTCGACGGTGAAATTACCAATGAGTATGAATCAGCTTTTCAGCGCATGATCGAAGAGGGTAGGAAAATTGGGTTGGTGGCGAAAATTTGATCAAATTCATCACCTAACCCCAGAAAGCAATCCATATAGACTCAATGATAGTTGGGTCGATTAGTGAGATATAGACCACAAACCCCAACAACAGAAAAAAAGCGCCTAATCCAACCAAATATGGCTTGTATGGTTTCTTTTTTACATAGGCAGTAACTAAGAAGGCAATAATTAACAAAAACTCCACGGGCAAACTCACTTCAGGGCCAATAAAACGGCCAAGACCCGGATTAATAAAAGGCAATGCAGTCAATATCATATATCTTGAATGAAAGTCGGTGTTTTTTCTGTTGATAATTCCAAGGATATAGAGTACTACAAATAGCCCCCCATCAAAAAAGGTAGCACCAAAAAGACCTGTGTCTTTGTGTTTAAGTTGTCCAACGTTGGTTACCAATATAAAACCGACCACGATTATCGGCGCCAAAAAATAAGACAATCGCCCCATGCTCCTGTGTTGTTCAATCCGGCCGCTTTTAGCAAGCCACCCCTGAGCAACGAGCATAGTAAACCAGCATAAGATGGTTATTACATGAAAATGCACCACCCAATTAGTGGATTCGAAATGCGGAAAAAAGCGAAAATAGGTCTTGTAAAAGCCTAATAAACTAATCACCAAAAGGGACCCGATGATCCAGAGAATTGTAGTAAAATGCCTTGCCATAGAGCGTTGTTTTTCTATGGGGCAAACTTACCGGGGTTAGGAAACCAGACTTTTGGAAAAATCCGACAAAATAAGGCCTGAAGGTGCTGTGCCAGTATACCGTTTAAAATCGTTAGAAAGGTGGGCATGGTCATAATATCCACAATCCCAGGCAATTTCTGACAGGCTTTTTTGAAATTGATTTTGCTGGATCTTTGCCAAAACCGTCTTAAACCTTGTCAGGTTGAGAAATTCTTTAGGGGAAACCCCAATCTGCTGGTTGAACTGCCGTTCCAATTGGCGCTCAGTAGTAAAATGCCTTTTGGCTAATGTTTCGATCTTAATTTGACCACCAAGATGTTCGATTTCTGCCACAATACTCATCAGTGAATATTTAGGGGGCGACAACCTATCCAGGTAAAATTGATCAAGATATGGAACAAAGAATCGGATTGTCTTTTTTACATCAGGGAACATGCTACGACTAAATTCCTGCAATTGGTTAGCCATCTTATCCATGGATTCATAACGATAAAAATGGGTAAATGCTCCTGGCCTGAACTGTATGCCTAATAATTTACTTTCTCCCTGAAGCACTTGTTCATCCCACCGAAGCATAGTTCCAACCAAAAAAATGCTTTCATTTCTAATATTTTCAAAATGTTTTGATTGGATATTCTCTCCAAGATTGAGGAAAAGTGTCACGCTATTGTCTGGCATAAGCGTAATCTCCTCTTTTTGAGAAGGGTAGGAGGTAAGTACCCAATATTTATCGATATAAGGCCGAAGTGGAACTGCTGGCAAGAATGAATGGTAAGTCATCGCCCTGAAATAAGGCGAAAACTATAAAAATATGTACAATTATCCACAAAAACAAAATAGTAACCACTCCTGTAAGTACACACTCACTTCTTTTTTCGCTTCTTGTAATTCTCCAAAACGAATGAACCCAGGCCATTCAGGCTGGAATAAAAGGCTGCACCATTGTTGGTTTGGGTAAAAGTTTCCACAAAGCGCATCAGGTAGGGATCCCGGGCAATCATAAAGGTGGTAATTGGGATACTCATTTTTCTGCAACGCAAAGCCAGGCTCAGACAACGATTCACAATTTTTCGATCAAGTCCAAATGAGTTCTTGTAGTAATTCTTGCCAATTTTTAAACAAGTTGGCTTACCATCAGTCACCATAAAGATCTGCCTGTTGGGATTTCGCCGCTTTTTAAGAATATCAAGCGCCAGTTCCAGACCAGCTACCGTATTGGTATGGTATTCTCCGTTGGTAAGATAAGGCAAGTCTTTTAACTCAATTGGCCATGCATCATCTCCAAAAACAATGATATCAAGGGTGTCTTTGGGAAACCGGGTTCTAATAAATTCGGCAAGCGCCAGTGCAACCTTTTTAGCAGGGGTAATACGATCCTCTCCATACAAAGTCATGGAGTGAGAAATATCAATCATCAATACAGAAGACATTTGACTTTGGTAATAGGTCTCATGTACTTCCAGATCGTCTTGCGAAAGCTTGAAGTCGTCAATTCCATGATTGATATAAGCATTGCGCAAAGAGTTGGTTACGGCAAGATTTTCCAGACTATCTCCAAATTCAAACGGCTTCACATCAGCCGTGAATTCATCCCCCCGACCAATGGAGCCGGTCGTATGCTGGCCTGTTTTTGCTTTTTTAAGGTCACCAAAAATATCATCCAGGCTTTTTTGTCGAAGACTGATTTCCAATTTTGAAGTGGGCCCCATCCCGCCTACAGCATCCGTGTCTCTTTGAATATAACCTCGTTCCTCCAGATCGCGGATAAAATCGCCCATACCGTACTCCTCATTGGTTAACTTATACTCCCGATCCAATTCATTCAACCATGCCAACGCCTCATACACATCTCCGGAGGTGTACAACATCAACTCCTGAAATATTTTAAACAACCGATCGAAAGTCGTTTCGTTCGGATCTGGCTGGTAATCTGTGAAGCGAAAGCCTGTCATGGAATGAGGGTTTATGGGTTTATGGTAAAATAAATGAGGGTTTCTGATTTTCTTCAGAAACCCTCATAAAACGCGTTTATGGATTAGTTGGTTCAAATAGGAATCTGAATTAATCCGCTATTCTTCCTGTTCCACAAACGACACGCCGAAGTCCTCCAATTCAGCCAGCACCGGCTCGTATACTTCGGGCATGGTTGGGATATTGACACCAGTTGTTGAAATTTTACCCAACATCAGTAATTTGACAAAGATTCCTAACGGCAATCCAACTAATCTCGACATGGCCGTGTCTGCGCTATCATTGCCTTTCATGACAAGGGTAGAAGTCAATTTTTTCTTTTTGCGCTGCAATTCGTATTCAAACACATGCTGCATGATCACCATATCCTTATCCTGAGGACCCAAAGCCCACTTTTCAAGGAGCAAATTTTCAAGAATAAGCGCCGGAGTGGCATCCTTCACCTTGATGCGCTTTTTACTGAACAAACCCAACCATTCGAGTTTTTGCATCACATCGCTTTCCGGATCAACCTCAATCATTTTTGCCATTCGGTCCTTCACCGAACCTGTATGCTGGCTAATCCCCAAAAAGGCTTCCATCAGATCATGGTAAGTCAATTGGTCGCTGTTTACAATCGGGAATGTGGCATCAGTGAGTCCTATGCGTACCAGTGCATTCCAGGCATCACAAAATCCACGGTGCCGTATTGTGCCCCTAAACAAGGTTCTGATGTTTTGCAGGCCATAGGCCTCACGATACAAAAGAGAATCCCGGTTAGCATAAACCTCCCATTGCCCCATATCAGGTATATCTACCAGTCGGTACTGCCTGAATAACCGCCTGTAGGGTATATATTTTAGTTTTCCATCTTCCAGAAATTGCGCTGTTCCTTGTCCTGCGAGTACCACATTTCTGGGATTCCAGCTGAATTTATAGTGCCAGGGATTATCATCACTTTCAGGAGCCACGAGTCCACCCGTATAAGAATAAAAAGAGGTGATTTTTCCTCCCATCCCTTTGATCATGTGAATCCGTTGCATAGCACTCATGTGATCAATACCCGGATCCAATCCGATTTCATTCATAAATACGAGCGCCCTTTGTCTGGCTTCATCTCCCAGCCGAAACACTTGTTTGCTTACATAGCTGGCAGTAACCATGTGCTTGCCCAAAGCAATACAGTCCATGGCAACCTCCAGGTGCATTTGAGGAGGAAGAAGAGAAACCACCACATCATGACGAGCAATTATTTCGCGCCGATCATTCGGCTTAGACGCGTCTAGCCAGATGCCTCTGCCATGTGTATGGTCATTCACTTTGTTACGCGCCAATTCTATATCAGCGTCAGAAACTGTAACATAGAAGTTATGCAGCTTCGCTTGCCCGAGAATATATTGAATAAGCGCTGTTGCGGACCTGCCCGCACCAATAATCAATAAATTTTTCATAACGTACTGGCAAAGGTAAACAAGTTGTACCGGTATCCTCAAATTTAGGAACCAGGAGACAAGCTCAAATCCCGAACTACCTTAAGTCCAAAACAAGCCCTGCGATATTCACTATTCTGAAATTGCATTTTTCAAAAATTAAATACTCAAATACTTAGTAATCATTTAAATATAGTTTATATAAAAATTATTTTAATATCACTTTTGTCCAATTTTTTTTTCACAATAACAAAAAAATGTAATTGGAAAAAGAGCTTCAGGTTCTGGATGTTTGTGTCACCAAATATGCTTTTTGGCACTCAAACCGGTCACTTATTTATCTGCACCATATGAGCACACCTGTTTCCATCAAAATCAAAAACGCCACGGTTAGGGTAACTAAGCCTAATTAATTTGGCAGTGTGGGGGAGACTCCACAACAGGATGCTCCGAAAACCGAAGAATTGTTCATGGGATTTTAAAATCCACAAACCAAAGCCTGGCCTAATGCGGCCGGGCTTTTTTATTTTAGACTTCCTGCTTAAAACCTTGCCAACCTTTTGCGATACCTTCGCCCCATTATTTTGAACAACATGAAGTCAACAGTTTTTTTTAGCCTCCTTTTTTTGTTTGCATTTGTGGCACAAGGTCAAAACACCCCCGATACTACTATTCATCAGATGGCAGATGTATTGCCATTTCCGATGTTTAGGCCCTGTTCGCCTGAATTCCATCCTAATTGGACCAGAGATAGTATGAAATTGTGTGGGGAAAATCAGCTTTTTGCCATTTTGGCCCAAAATATTCGGTATCCTGAAGAAGCCCGCCAAAACAATATCCAGGGTACGGTAGTGGTTTCCTGCATCATAGAAACCAATGGCCGAATGAGTAACTTATCCCTACTTAAAGACATAGGAGGTGGGTGTGGCAAAGAAGCTATACGAGTATTAACAACCCTTGATTCCCTGGGGTTGAGATGGCAACCAGGATTAACCAATGAAAAACCAGTTCGGGTTAAACAGGCGCTTCCAATCAAATTCAGGCTTCAGGAAGCTCTGCCATATTACATAAACTATGAAGGCGATACCATCTATACCAGATTCGATAAAGGAGCGGATTTTAAAGGTGGTCTTGACTCTCTGGTAAGTTTCATCATCAATAAACTGGATTATCCTGCAGGATGGGAAGACAGCTGTAAAACCGGTGTCATTGAAATGGCTTCCATTATTCAAACCAATGGCAATCTCAAGGTAATGAACCAACTGGATTTCAATAACCTCGGCATGGATTTCCAATTTGAATCTTTGCGTCTGGCGCGCAAATCAGGCGGCATGTGGATACCTGCAGAATACGAAGGGAGAGCCGTAAACACAACCCTCCCCTTACGGGTAGTTTTTAAATCTGACGCCAAAAAATGCGCATCCATCAATGAGAAATTTGATCAGGCTATGTTATTGGCAGATGAAGGCGCCACTCTTCTTGAGGAGGATAAGACAGATGAGGCAATAGCCAAATGGACGCAGGCGCTAACCTTGGCGCCCGACAATTGCGAAATACTGTATTACAGAGGCACGGCCTACACCAATCAAAACAAAAAGGAGGAAGCCTGCAAAGATTACAACCGAATTAAAGAACTCATCGGCGTAACCTGGTTTGAGGATATCCGACGGTTGGTTTGTGGTTTTTAAACTACCTTTACGTCACTTTTGGTTTCCAGGATATAAATCTGGAATGAAAAGGGAACCCGGTGAAAATCCGGGGCAGTCCCCGCTGCTGTAAATCACCTGCACCTGGAAATCCGGGTGTGAAAAATGTTTTAATACTTATGACCACTGGCTTTAGCCGGGAAGGTCTTTAAAACAGGAGATAAGCCAGAAGACCTGCCAAAAGTGCTATTTTTTCACCAGGCTTCGGGTAGAAAGTCTTGTTTAGACCATGAGTTCATGAGGTGCCAGTTGGCAGATCATGCACCCTTGCTACTCTTTTGCCTTTCATTCCACTCCTTTATAATGAAAGTCAAATTTTCACTCTTTCAGCTTTTTTTACTATTGTCTGTTTCTGCGTGGTATTCCTGCACAGAAAAGGATTGTTGTGTTCCTCCTCCCGGGAATCAGGACTATTCCAAAGGCGTCTTTATTGTAAATGAAGGCCCATTTGGAGGAACCGGTACCATTAGTTGGTACGACCCCAATACCGGAGAAGTCCAGGATTCCATTTTTGAAAAATCTAACAATGGCGCCAGCTTAGGTCAATTTGTTCAATCCCTAACCTTTTACAACGGTAAAGGATATATCGTTGTGAACGGCACCAACAAAGTAGTGGTAGTTAATGCCTCCACTTTTGAATACATCGATACCATAGGTAACCTGCAACAGCCACGCTACTTCCTCCCTATTAGTCCTAATGCGGCATATGTGAGCCAATGGGGTACAGATGGATTAACCGGAAGCGTGGCCAAAGTAAACCTGAACACGTTTGATATCGAAAAAGCTATCCCAACCGGAAAAGGTCCGGAAAAGATGGTTCTGGTCAATACCAAAGTTTATGTGGCCAATTCCGGAGGTTATGGTCTGGACTCAACCATAACCGTCATTCAAACATCGGATGACCAGGCTCAAACAACACCGGTTCCGGCAGGGAAAAATCCGGCCTCCCTGTTATGGTATGAAAAAGGGGCTGACAGCAAGTTGTTCTACCTCTGCAAAGGCTATTTTCTGGACGCTATACCAGAGGGAAGATTAAATTATTTTTCAAATACAGGATTTGGTGCAGCAACCCCTGCATATTCAGATGATCTGGTTTTTGACCCAAACACAGAGCTAGCCTATTTCTTTGGAAACAGTGGAGTCTATAAAATGGCACAGTCAGGTCCAGACTTTTCCTTTATTTACATTTTCGGCCAAAATATCTACTCTTTAGCCCTTGATGCAGATGCAGGACTATTTTATTGCGCCGATGCAAAGGATTTTAGCAGCAATGGAGAGATATTTGTGCGCCGTTTGGATGGCTCCTCTTTTCACCAATTCAGATCAGGTGTTGCACCCGGCGAAATTGTGATTGTAAAATAATTCCTTATGTAAAAGGAGAGCATTCTAAACGATTGAAATCCATTCATATGACCAGATTGTTTTTACTTTCCCTATTTCTGCTGGAAATAGCCTGCAATTCATCCAATCCTCCATCTACAGAGCAGCCAAAATCTGAAGATGGAGGGATTACATTCAAATTTGATTCAAGACAGTTTCCTGGCGCTGTGCGAGATCCTGGCAACTGGTGTTTCATACCGAAAGGTGATGCGGCATTGATTAATGCAGATGCGCAAAATTACAGCCGAAGGTTTTTTGCGCTAGGCACAGTTCCATGTCAGGTAATTGTCGAAAGAGGAAATATGAGCGCCTCCTTTATCCTTCAACAGATAGGCAATGAAGTGATGCTACTTACAGCGCAAAACCTGCCTACCTGTCTTTCAGCAACAGCAAATTTTCAAATTTCCTCAAAAGGATCAAGTTTCACATATGACAATAAACGGGATTTAAGTTTTCAGGTTTTTCTCAATGTCTTGCCAGGTGGCACACAAATTGTAGTAGAGTTGCCTGCAAACAGTGGGCTTGGCCTGACTGCAATCAGATGTGATGACTGTAAATAAGCTCGCCCTAACAATTTATCTACCTGCGAAAAGAACTGGTTACACGCATTTTATGAAAATTATTAATTCAATCCTGCTAATGGCAGGTATTTTAACTTATTTGGCTTGCCAAAACAATCCTAAAGCAGCTGAATCTTCCGCTTCATCAACAGAAGGGACATCAAAAAGAACTGCCATTCCTGATCCAAACGATCTGATAAAAGTTCTTCAGGGAAGATGGCAAAGCGAGGCCGACCCAAATTATATTCTTGAAATATCAGACACCCAAATGACGCACACCCAACAAGGGAAAGTTGTGCATCAGGCTGCAGTAGATGTTGATGGAGCATGCCAAAGTCCGGTTTGCAAGCCGGATAGCGTTGACACTTCAGATGGCTGGTGTTTCACCGAAATGACCATAGTGGATGGGAAATACCGCGCTGAATGCATGTTTGTAACCACATGCAATACCAATCAATTACAGTACAAACCACTCGGAGGTAGCGGTAACAGTCAGAAGTACAAAAAAATTCAATAAAAGCAGGGTGGTGATAGCCGCAGCATTGGCTACATTCGCCTTGTGAATTATCCCCTCGCATTTATAAGGATGCTTCGGCTTCCTAACCTGGCAATGGTATTCCTGATCCAATGGATACCTTACTGGTACGTTTTGCGGCCGGCCATATTGAAGGCAGGAGGTATTCCACTCCTAACAGAACGCAGCTTCTTACTATTAACCACTGCCACTGTTCTCACCACATTAGCTGGATACGTATTAAACGATTATTACGATCGGTTTAATGATGCAATGAACCGTCCCCAGCTTGCCTTTTGGGGGCGAATTCTAACTCCATCCTTTGCCTTGTTTCTATACGCAGTTATCGTAGGCGCAGCGCATTGGATGGCATTTATGGTGGACAAGGAGTTGCGTCCACATGATCATTGGCCCATGTGGGTTTTTCCAGGTATTTCATTTTTACTGTTTCTGTATGCCTGGGTATTTAAATGCACGGCAGTGATTGGCAACTTATTAGTGTCCTTACTGTGTGCATTGGCGCCGTTGGTAGTGTTACTGCCGGAACAAAGAGCTATTTGGCTCACTTCTTTTGTAGCCCCTGACACGATTCATCAGGCAATTGCCCTGGTTTGGCTATATGCATTATTTGCTTTCTTATCCAATTTTTTAAGAGAACAGATCAAAGATCTGCAAGATTTTCCTGGCGATGCAGCATGTGGATGCAATACGCTTGCCGTACTCAAAGGCCCCAGGTTTGCAAAAAAACCAGCCGGTATTACCGGATTAATCCTCGCCTTTTTTTTAGCTGTCATGCTGGTATTCTGGCAACAAACCCAGGCTCCAGAGTGGCAAATATGGGCAGGAGTTGGCTTGCTCCTGTTTCCAACGCTCGGCGCAACGATCGTTTTATATCGTGCAAAGGGCAAGCCAGACTTTGATATTGCCGCCGGGCTAATAAAACTGGTTATGGTGGCTGGCGTTTTCCTTCTATTGCGTGTTTGGCCCGAGGATATCCTGGGTGCAGCACATGCATATTGGACAATGATTAATTGATTTTTTCCCTTATTTATTTTTTTAAACAACTCGTTAAACCTTGGCATGGCTCACGGGTCAAATACGTATTCCAATAAACTCAGCACAATTTCGCCACCTTCTAATCAACATTTCAGAATTATGGCATCACTATCTCCTTTTACAGGTCCTCTGGGTCACAGGAGGGCAGCCCATTTGCTTCGGCGTACCAGCTATCAATTTACCAAACCAAAGGTCGACCAAATAGCAGGTCAAACGGCCAGCCAGGCGCTCAATACGCTCCTGCAACTTAACCCGCTAAAACAAAGCCAGCCTATTTACAAGGACCTGCAAATGCAGGGAGCACCGGTAGAAACATGGCTGCTTCCTTTGCCGGGAACCCCGCAAACGAGTTTGCCGGCAGAAGACTTTGTGCTCCGCCGATGGGTCATGATGTGGTGGTGCAATGAAGCATTGCAAGACACAGGTATAGGCCATAAAATGACTTTTTTCTTTCACCAGTACTTTCAAACAACAGCAAATACAGCAAGAAACTCAAGTTTTTTTGATTATCTGCAATTGCTAAGGTGGGGCGCTTTAGGCAATTTTAAAAAACTTGCGTACAAAATGGTAACCGACAACAACATGCTGGTATACCTGAATAATACCCAAAACAACAAAACCAACCCGAATGAAAACTTCGCAAGGGAGTTTTTTGAGCTTTTCACCATTGGCAAAGGACCACAAATCGCGCCAGGGGATTACACCAATTATACAGAAGATGATATTGTGGAGGCAGCCAAAGTGCTGACTGGATTTCGTACCAGAGCTAACCGGGATGTCGTAGACCCAGAAACCGGCCTGCCGCGTGGCGATGTACAATTCGCGCAACATGTAACCGGCCCTAAAACATTTTCCTCCAAGTTTAATAATACAGTTATTCCCGGAGCCAGCAACAATGCCGGAATGTGGGTTGAATTGCAGGCATTTGTGGATATGGTTTTTGCTCAACCGGAAACGGCTAAAAATCTCTGCCGCCGGTTGTATCGCTTTTTTGTTAACGGGAAAATCACGCAGGAGATCGAAACAGATATCATCGTGCCGCTTGCTAACACCCTAACCAGCAATAACTTCGAGGTAAAACCAGTACTACAGCAGTTGTTGCAAAGTCAACACTTCTTTGATGCTGACGACTCTGACAATGCCGATGAAATCATTGGCGGTATGATCAAATCCCCACTGGAACTGAATTATCAGACTATGTCGTTTTTTGGCATGCCAATTCCGGATCCGGCTTTAAACACCCAGGTCTATTTCCAAATTTTTGAGCGTGGCATGTTGCAACGCGCTTTCACCACAGCCAATCTCCCACTTTTCTTTGCCTCAGACGTGGCAGGCTATCCGGCCTATTACCAGGACCCCGACTTTAGCCACCAGTGGTTCAATTCCAGCACCATCATTTCAAGATATAAGATGGGGGAGATGTTTTTGAGCGGATTACTAACCATTGGAAATACGCCCACTCAACAGCTAGGTACTAAAATCAACATAGCCACCTGGGTGAAAAACAGCGGTGTCATCTCGAATCCGCTTGATTCTCAGGTGCTTGTAGAGGACTTACTAAAATATCTTTTGCCAGAAGAAGTAGACTCTACCCGGTTTGATTATTTCCATATTCAAGTGTTTTTGGATGAGCTGCCACCGGCAGACTGGACTTATGAGTGGCAGAACTATCTCAATACCAATGATGCAACCGAAGTGACCATAGCTTTGGAAAGGCTGATTAAAGCTATTTTGTATTCACAGGAATACCAGACGTTTTAACCCTTTCAAATTGTCGCTGAATTTTCATCCATTTAATTGATTAACAACATGAAACGCAGAAATTTTCTCAAGATATTTCCTGCCGCGACCGTAACGCCGTTCGTGGTAAACGGACACCCGCTCCGGGCTTTTGCCAATAGCCACATGGCCAAACTGCTGAATAGCTGTGATGGCGTAGAAGACCGGGTACTGGTGCTCATTCAACTCAAAGGCGGAAATGATGGCCTGAATACCATTATCCCCATTGAACAATATGATACGTACGCTAATTTGCGTCCTACTATTCGCATTAATGAAAGTGATTTTATTAATCTGGACGGCACGCTCAACAACCAGGACCAGGTTGGACTACACCCTTCCTTTGCGAAAATCAAGGAACTCTATGAAAAAGGCTGGGCATCAGTCATTCAGGGCGTGGGTTATGAAAGCATGAATCAAAGCCACTTCAAAGGAACCGACCTTTGGCTCACTGGTGGCGACGGAACTATTGCCAATAACAACATTAAATCCGGATGGATGGGACGCGCATTACAGGCATTTTATCCGGATGTTGAAGGCGTTCCAACGAGCAGCATGCCAGATCCCCTGGGCATCCAGGTAGGTGATCCTACCACTTCACTGGGTTTTCATACTGAAACTGAACATCAAAATGTCATCAACTTGAGTGGCCAGGATGCAGCAGGTTTTTATTCCCTCATCCAAACCATTGGCGGGGCGCCCATTTTGAATGTTCCGGATTCCGACCATGGAGAAGAACTGGAGTACATCATGGGAGTAGAAAGAAGCACTAGCTTGTATGCACAAAGGATTTCAGAGGTGTTCAATGCCGGCAGCAATTATTTGACTACCTATCCTACCACAAACGCGAACAGCCGCTTTGCGCCACAACTTCAAACCATTGCCCGTTTGATTAAAGGAGGATGCAAAACCAAAATCTATCTATGCCAACTAGGTGGTTTTGACACCCACAATGCCCAGATTGATGGCGGAAACACCGCTCAGGGCGACCATGCCAACTTGCTCCTGGAGCTGGCAGAGTCTATCAAAAATTTCTTTGACGACCTTGAAGGCCTGGGACTGGCTGATCAGGTAACTGCCTGCACTTTCTCTGAATTTGGTCGATGTGCACGCGAAAACGGATCTGATGGCACGGATCATGGCACACTGGCGCCAATGATTGTATTTGGCAAAAATATTGCGGCAGGGGTAAAAGGTACGAATGTTAATTTATCTAACCTGACTCCAGACAATCAACTTCAAGGGGCGCAATTTGATTACAGGCAGGTCTTTACTACCTTGCTTCAAGATTGGCTGGGAGCCGGTGAAGAAGTCCTGATCCAAACCATGTTCGATGGATATGGCAAGGTAAACCTGGTTGATCAGGCATTCGTTGTAAACCCCGACTGTTACCTTCCACAAACCGTAAGCACCAGTCAGGTATTTACCCAAGAACAACCACTTACCATTTTCCCCAACCCGGCAAGTATTCAGGCTGAGGTTGGCTTTACTAACAAAAGCACCGGATTTGATGCCAGACTGACCTTGCATAGTTTGGGAGGCAGTATGGTTTCGGCAGCAAGTGTCAGGGTAGAACCAGATATTAACGTTTACTATCTGGATGTATCCCAGTTGCCACCTGCTGTGTATTTTGTGCGCCTTGAAAACACTCATAATGGCCGTGCTTTCACCGCTAAACTCAACGTGATTCGTTAAACACCCGAATCATTGGAATAAGTAACATGGATTGCCCTGGCAGGGTAATCCATGTTTTTTTTGTTACTGATTATCAATTACTTATCCGATCCTTTTGATACATTTCCCTGTTTATTTCCCATATCCGCTTGCGTATGTAAAAGAAACGCCAGTACCTTTGCCTTATGAATTTCACTTTTGCAGTTTCTATGCATCATCATCATCATCTGTTGCCCCCCGGCAAGCGATGAGGTGTATGCATATCACTGCATAGTAGTTTTTACACCAAAACCGGCTTGTCGTTCATACGGCAAGCCGGTTTTGTTTTTTCATCCATACACCATTCAAATGCTCAGAATTGCTATTCAGAAATCAGGCCGCTTATTTGAAGATTCGGTATCACTTTTACGGGATGCTGGAATCACGTTTGGAAGTAGTCCAAACCGGATGTTACGCACTCAGGCATCCAACTTTCCAATTGAGATCATTTTTTTAAGGGATGACGATATTCCGGAATATGTCGAAGGGAATGTTGTAGATGCCGGAATTGTGGGAGAAAATGTGCTACTAGAAAAACAAAAAGCTGTCCGGTATGTGGAGCGACTTGGATTTGGGACTTGCCGACTCAGTATAGCCATTTCCAAAACAACCTCATTTACCGGAAGATCCTCCCTGGCCAATTTGCGCATTGCAACCAGCTATCCCCGTATTTTATCTCAGTTTTTAGCAAACAACAATCTACAGGCAGAAATTCATGAAATCAGTGGGGCCGTGGAAATAGCCCCCTCCTTAGGCTTAGCCGATGCGATTTTCGACATTGTTGGCACCGGTAGTACCTTGTTAGCCAACGGATTGAAAGAAGTGGAAACCGTGCTGGAATCCGAAGCCTTGCTCATCGCTAATCCTGAGTTATCGCCCGAAAAACAGGAAATCCTCGATCGATTAATGTTTAGGTTGCAGGCAAACCGAAATGCCAGAAATCACAGATACATTCTGATGAATGCCCCTAACGACCGCCTTGATGAGATCGTCTCCATTATACCCGGAATGAAGAGTCCAACCATCCTCCCATTGGCCACAGAAGGTTGGAGCAGTTTGCATAGTGTGGTGCCGGAAGGGGTGTTTTGGGAGGTATTGGAGCAACTGAAATCTGCCGGTGCAGAAGGCATATTGGTGGTGCCCATTGAACGAATGATCCTATAAAATTTTGATTATCATGAAAATCTATAAGTATCCCAACTGGGATCAAGCTACCCGGATATTACAGAGACCGCAGTTTGCTGACTCTCCGGATCTACTGGAAAAAACAGCCCAAATTTTAAAAGCTGTACGAGAGGATGGAGATGATGCCCTACGCTTGTTTTCGGCGAAATTTGATGGGATGGTTCCAGACACCTGGAGAATTGATGAGCGGGAAATTCAACAGGCGGAAAGGCAGCTTTCTGTTGAACTGAAAAGCGCTATAGATCAGGCATATCAGAACATTACTCTTTTTCATCGGAGTCAATGTGCAGAAGAGCCTATTGTTAGCACCATGCCCGGCGTAAGTTGTTGGCGAAAAAATGTACCTGTAGATAGGGTAGGGGTGTACATCCCAGGAGGATCCGCCCCTCTTTTTTCTACCGTACTCATGCTAGGTGTACCGGCTCAAATTGCAGGTTGCAAACAGGTTGTTTTGTGCACGCCTCCTCAAAAAAACGGCGAGGTACATCCTGCCATCCTGTATGGCGCTTCCTTGTGCGGTATCAAAGAAATCTATGCCATTGGTGGCGCTCAAGCCATTGCAGCGATGGCATATGGCACAGCATCAGTTCCGGGAGTGTATAAAATATTTGGCCCAGGAAACCGATGGGTTACTGCCGCCAAGCAATTAGTCAGCCTGGAAGGTGTTGCTATTGACATGCCTGCCGGTCCTTCTGAGGTATGTATAGTAGCAGACGCTGCCGCAAATCCTTCCTTTATAGCCGCAGATTTGCTTAGTCAGGCAGAGCATGGTCCGGATAGTCAGGTGGTATTTATAACCAATACTCCTGGTCTGATTGAGCTGGTTGACCAAGCATTAAAGGTCCAAGTATCTGAACTACCCAGACAGGCTATTGCACTTCAAGCACTTGAAAACAGCCAGGCCATTCTGGTAGAAGACATCGAATCTGCTATGAAATGGGCAAACTACTATGCACCGGAGCACCTTATTCTGGCAGTTGAGCATCCAGAATCCTGGGCTGGGAAAGTCCAAAATGCAGGCTCGGTTTTTCTGGGCAATTTCACACCTGAAAGTGCCGGTGATTATGCTTCTGGTACCAACCACGCTTTACCAACGAATGGTTATGCCAGAGGGTACTCTGGTGTTTCAGTGGATAGTTTTTTGAAAAAAATCACTTTCCAGCAAATCACACCAGATGGACTCCTAAAGCTTGGGCCTATTGTGCAAACAATGGCCAATGCAGAAGGGTTGGAAGCGCATGCAATGGCCGTAAAAGTCCGATTAACCTCCATACAAGAAACAAATGGAAGATAAACTCAAGTCCTTATTACGCGCCAATCTGCTTTCCTTAAAACCATATTCTTCTGCACGGGATGAATTACCCAAAACGGTTTCGGATGAACGTATCATGCTTGATGCCAACGAAAATGCTTTCGGAGGTCCATTATCCCCTGAATTAGCAAGGTATCCTGGCACAAACCGAAAAGCGCTGGTTTCCCGCATTGCCGAAATGAAAGGCATTTCAGCCTCCAGACTCTTTTTAGGGAATGGGTCTGACGAAGCGATTGACCTGCTCATCCGGGCTTTTGCAGAGCCATCGGTAGACAATATTATTTTGATGCCTCCTACATATGGTATGTATGCTGTACAGGCAGGTATACAGGGAGTGGACGTTAGAAAGGCGCCATTGCGGCCTGACTTCTCACCGGATCCAGAGGCCGTTAAAAAGGTGACAGACCTTCGATCCAAAATTTTATTCCTATGCTCACCCAATAACCCTTCTGGCAATGAACTGTCGGAAGCATTTATTCTGGAAATGCTTCAAAGCTTTCCTGGCCTGGTAGTACTGGATGAAGCCTACCAGGACTTTTCAGACAAACCTTCATGGAAAGAAAGAATAGAATCGTTTCCGAATCTGGTGGTACTTCAAACATTCTCAAAAGCATGGGGTATGGCCGGCTTACGATTGGGAATGGCATTCGGTCATCCTTGGGTGATACAAATGCTGGATAACATCAGATATCCTTATAATCTCAATAGTTTAACCATACAATTTGCGATGCAGGCACTTGATTCTGCACATGAGGTGCAGCGACAAATTGACCTGATCAAAGCACAAAGAGCCTGGTTGACCGCTGAACTCACAAAAATTGATCTGGTAAAGACTGTTTTCCCAAGTGCTGCCAATTTCATCCTTGTCAGGGTTCAAAATGCTACTGGATTATATCAGTATTTAGCTGAAAACGGGGTCATCGTCCGGAACAGAACACATGAACTTCACTGCACCGATTGTATTCGAATCACCATCGGAACTGAGCAGGAAAATCAACGCTTATTAGCCTGTATTCGCCAATTCAACGCTGCTTAATATGAAAAAGATATTATTTCTTGACCGCGACGGCTGTATTATCCATGAACCTCAACCTGATCAACAGGTGGACTCACTGGAAAAGCTGGAATTCATTCCAGGAGCCATATTTGCCCTCGCCAGAATAGCTCGGGAGCTTGATTATCAATTTGTCATGGTCACCAATCAGGATGGCCTTGGAACGGCGTCTTTCCCGGAAAATACATTTTGGCCAGCACACCAAAAAATGATCAAAACACTTGAAAACGAAGGAGTTACATTTAGTCAAGTACATATTGACCGATCCTTTCGTTATGAGAATCTGCCCACTCGAAAACCAGGTGTCGCCATGTTGACAGAATACATGAACGGCTCTTTTGACCTTGCCAATTCATGGGTCATTGGAGACCGGATGACCGATATGCAATTAGCTCAGAATCTGGGAGCGGGGGGCATCTTGTTGCTAAATCAGGAGGGTATCAATGCAGAATCAAATCCCGGATTGACCTTGCAACATGCTGTTGGAGTGGAATATAACCCGGAAAAACAACCCGTTGCTATTGAAAAGGTCGCTCATTCCTGGGAAGAAATTTACCAATTCTTAAAACTGCCACCTAGAGAAGTTCAACATCAAAGGAAAACCAGTGAAACCAATATTCAAATCCTGCTGAATCTGGACGGCAATGGTGAAAGCCAAATCAAAACTGGGTTAGGATTTTTTGATCATATGCTTGACCAGATCGCAAAGCATGGGCAATTAAACCTACAGATTCAGGTTGATGGCGATTTATGGATAGATGAGCATCATACCATTGAAGATGTTGCGATTACGCTTGGTGAGGCGTTTGCCAAAGCCCTGGGCGATAAAAAAGGTATTGAGCGATATGGCTTTACATTGCCAATGGATGATGCCTTGGCCCAGGTTGCCATTGATTTTGGTGGGAGACCATGGCTGGTATGGGAGGTCAACTTTCAAAGAGAAAAAATTGGAGATATGCCCACGGAAATGTTTATCCACTTTTTCAAATCGTTTTCTGATGCTGCTAAATGCAATTTGAACATCAAAGCGGAAGGGCAAAATGAACACCATAAAATAGAAGCCATCTTCAAGGCTTTTGCAAAATCTGTCAAAATGAGTGTCAAGAGAGATCCAACTAATCCTAACCTGCCCAGCACTAAAGGTCTTTTATGAATCAAACAGTTATAGTTAAATACCCCGCCGGAAATGTCCTCTCCGTCATGCATGCGCTGAACCGCCTGGGAGAAAACGCTCTATGGACGGATGATCCAGACAAAATCAAATCAGCCTCCCGGGTGATTTTTCCTGGAGTAGGGGAGGCCTCTACTGCCATGGATCACCTCCGAAAAACAGGTTTGAATGAGGTCTTGATTAACCTACAGCAACCGGTATTGGGCATCTGCCTGGGTTTACAGCTTTTTTGTCGGCATTCCGAAGAAAACGATACCACATGCCTGGGTATTTTCGATGTACCTGTTCTGAAGTTTCGCCCTTCAGGCGCCCAAAAAGTACCTCATATGGGCTGGAATGCTCTGGAAGCTCCTACGGGAAGGTTATTTGAAAATGTACCTGCAGGAAGCTATATGTACTTTGTACACAGCTACTATGCAGCCCTTGACAAATATACTTCTGCCCAAACAACCCATATAGAAACATTTTCAGCTGCGCTGGCTCGCGATAATTTTTTCGCTGTTCAATTTCACCCGGAAAAATCTGGCGAAACAGGTCAGCGAATATTATATAACTTTCTGAAAATCAAATAAATGCTTGCAAAGCGAATTATTCCCTGTCTGGATATCAAGGATGGTCAGACGGTAAAAGGGGTTCAGTTTCAAAACCTCAGGCATGCTGGGGATCCGGTAAGTCTGGCTGCGGCTTACGCCGAACAAGGTGCAGATGAATTGGTTTTTCTGGATATCACCGCCACTCAGGAAAACAGGCGAACCATGGTGGATTTGGTTAAAAGGATATCAGCCGTGCTGAATATTCCTTTTACCGTTGGAGGAGGAATACGCTCGGTAGAAGAAGTATATGACCTCCTACACGCCGGAGCTGATAAAATAAGCGTGAACTCTTCTGCTTTTCACAGACCTGAACTCATAACGGAACTGGCTCAAACCTTTGGAAGTCAGTGTATAGTGTTAGCCGTTGATGCCAGACCAGAGCCTGATTGGAAAGTCTACCTTAAAGGTGGAACTATGGCTACTGGTCGGGATTTACTTCAATGGACTCAGGAAGCCGTGGATAGGGGCGCAGGAGAAATCCTTTTTACCTCCATGGCACATGATGGCACCAAAAATGGCTTTGCCATTGAAATGACCAGAACGTTAGCAGAGACGCTCTCAGTACCCATTATTGCTTCAGGAGGCGCAGGCCATCCGGATCATTTTACGGAAGTATTCACCGATGGACTTGCTGATGCTGCCTTAGCAGCGAGTGTATTTCATTTTGGCGAAATTCCCATTCCAAACTTAAAAAAACACCTTCACGCACATGGCATATCCATTCGTTTACCAGAAGCCTGATTTTGATAAAACGCCTTCCGGGCTCATCCCTGCCATTGTTCAGGATGCATCAACCCGGCAAGTACTCATGTTGGGCTATATGAATCAGGAAGCCCTGAATCAAACCGCCAACACTGGCTTAGTGACCTTTTTTAGTCGCTCCAAAAAAAGATTGTGGACTAAAGGAGAATCTTCTGGCAATACACTTCAGGTTCAAAACATTCTTTTGGATTGCGACCAGGACAGCATTTTGATCCTGGCAAATCCATCTGGTCCTGTCTGTCATACAGGCGCTGATACGTGCTGGAACACGTCCAATGAACCTGCTGAATTTATTTATCAATTGGAGAGAATCATCAACGATCGGAAAATTAATCCTATACCCAACTCCTATACTAACCGGTTGATGGAATCAGGCATATCCAAAATAGCACAAAAAGTAGGGGAGGAAGCCGTTGAGGTTGTAATTGAAGCCCTTGGTCAACGTCGGGACCTGTTACTGAATGAATGTGCCGATTTATTGTACCATTTTCTGGTTTTACTCCAAGCCAAGGAAATTCAACTGGAAGAGGTAGACAGGGTACTGCGATCACGCCATTCTGGTACACCCAATACTGAATAGCATCATTTTATCGATTTTTATCATGAAATCATCAGAATACATACTGATTTCGCAGTTTTGCGACCCGGATGGGCGCTAAAGCCTTAAATGCCGAACAATGTACCCATGAATAAAACAAGTTCTTTTCTTCTGATCTGTTTCCACTGGATAAGCATCTGTGCGGTTACGGCGCAGTCCAAGCCAGACTTATCCACTGAACATCTTAAAACCATGTCCCTGCGTAGTATCGGACCAGGGGCCATGTCGGGTCGAATCACTTCCCTGGCGGTAGATCCCACAAATCCCAAAGTCATTTATGCCGGTGCGGCTTCAGGTGGCGTATGGCGTAGCAAGAGTGCTGGAACTGCCTGGGAGCCTATTTTCGACAAAGCACCGACACTTGGAATAGGAAGCATCGCCATTAACCCCAAAAATCCGGAAGAAATCTGGGTTGGCACAGGCGAAGGCAATCCTAGAAACTCTCAAAATTTTGGTGTAGGAATATTCAAAACAATCAACGGCGGTCAAGATTGGGTATGTATGGGATTACAAAATACCCGATCTATTCACCGGGTGATTTTGCACCGTGACAACCCCGACATTGTCTATGCAGCAGCCATGGGTTCTACCTATGGGGCGACGGAAGAACGCGGTGTTTACAAAAGCTCAGATGGAGGAAAAACCTGGCGCAGAGTGCTCTTCGTCAATGGCCTAACCGGATGTGCTGAATTGGTAGCCGATCCACAAAACCCCAATAAGCTATTCGCAGCGATGTGGGAATACCAGCGCTGGCCGTGGTTTTTTAAAAGTGGAGGTGCCGGATCTGGCCTTTATGTGAGTTACGATGCCGGTGAAACCTGGGAAAAACGTACCAGCAAAGACGGATTGCCAGAGGGCGACCTTGGGCGAATGGGTTTAGCTGTTTCTCCAAGTAACCCGGAGGTAGTTTATGCCTTGGTGGAAGCGAAGGAGAATGCATTGTATAAAAGTACTAACGGCGGTAAAAAATGGCAAAAAATGGCCGATAAAGGCCAGGGAGACCGTCCTTTCTACTACTCCGAGATTTATGTTGATCCAAAAAATGAAAACAGGGTTTATTCCATTTCAACATCCATAACCCGGAGCGAAGATGGTGGAAAGACTTTCAATACCTGGGCAGGCTGGACCATCCACCCGGACCACCATGCCTTTTGGATCAGCCCGCAGAACCCTGATTACATCATTAATGGTAATGACGGTGGCGTAAACATTACCTATGATGGTGGAAAAACCTGGCGATTTGCTGAAAATATACCAGTTGGCCAGTTTTACCATGTAGAAACAGACAACGAGTGGCCCTACAATGTATACGGGGGGCTGCAGGATAATGGATCCTGGGTAGGACCATCTGCTGTATGGAAATCCGGAGGTATCCGAAATTCTGACTGGCAGGAGGTGAATTTTGGTGACGGCTTTGAAACCATGCCCAGAAAAGACGATGCCAGGTATGTTTTCTCTGAGTCGCAAGGAGGGGAGTTGAGTCTAATAGACAGAAAGACCGGAGAAAGCCGGTATATAAAGCCTTTGCATCCTGACGGAAAATCCACCTTACGGTTTAACTGGAACGCTGCCCTGGCGCAAGATCCGCATATAAATCATGGGATTTATTTTGGCTCTCAATTCCTGCATTATTCCAAAGACCTCGGTCAAACCTGGGAGATCATTAGTCCGGACTTAACCACGAATGATACTTCCAAAATGCACCAGGATATTTCTGGCGGGTTAACATTTGATGCTACCAATGCAGAAAATCACTGTACCATCATTGCCATTAATCCTAGCCCGGTGCAGAAGGGCATAATATGGGTTGGAACGGATGATGGCAACGTCCAACTTACCAAAGATGGAGGTAAAACCTGGGAGAATTTTGGCGATCAATTGCCGGGAGCACCCAAAAATGCCTGGATACCAGCTATTGAGGCTTCGCCAGTAAACGCCGGTGAAGCATTCGTAGTATTGAATAATTACAGACAAAACGACTGGCAGCCTTACTTGTACCATACCACTGATTTTGGCAAAAAATGGAGGCGGATCGTTACGCCCAAAAATCTGCCTGTAAAAAATGGGGCTAATGGCGGTAATTACTGCCTGTCTGTGGTTCAGGATCCCGTTGCTCCCAACCTGATCTTTTTAGGTACGGACCATGGCCTGTGTGTCTCTATTGACGGAGGTGAAAGCTGGCACCCATTTCCAGGAGAAACATTACCTCCCGTACCCGTTTTTGATATGAAGATCCAGCAGCGAGATGGCGATCTGGTGCTTGGAACATTTGGACGAGGCATTTGGATTATGGATAACCTTTCGCCTTTGCGTGAACTGGCTAAAGCAGGGGCAGGATTATTGGATCAGCCTTTCAAACTATTCCCGGCCCAGGCCGGCATTCTGGCCGAGTTCAGGTCATATGATGGCCCAAGGTTTGCTGTAGATGCAACTTATGAAGGTGATAACAAGTGGACAGCCGTTTCTATCCCTGTTTGGGTTAAACCCGGATTAAAAAAGGCAGAG
The DNA here is from genome assembly GCA_044347755.1 of Saprospiraceae bacterium. Taxonomy (GTDB): domain Bacteria; phylum Bacteroidota; class Bacteroidia; order Chitinophagales; family Saprospiraceae; genus M3007. The sequence goes on along the minus strand of JBIKUE010000002.1, from coordinate 31,046 downwards.
AAGAAAAAGGCAGATTCTGCTGAGAAAAAAGAGGATAAAAAAGAAGATAAAAAGGAGGACAAAAAAGAGGAAGGAAAGCCAAGAGGCGCCGGGCCAAAGCCTGATGCCAAAAAGGAAAAAGCAACGGTTATGGTTTTTGCTATGAATGGCGATACGCTTCGAAGATTTAAAACCGAACTTGATTCAGCTTTTCAAAGCCGGATTTACTGGGGCATGGATACTAAAGGCATTCGTTATCCTTCCAAAAACGAGCCTAATCCTGACCAGTTGGAACCTGGCGGAGGCCCAACAGCCCTCCCTGGTGAATACTGGGTTAAGGTAGATTACAAAGGATACCGGGATTCTGTTATCGTAAAAATAATAGACGACCCCCGTTTAAACATCTCTGTAGCCGATCGGGAAGCCAAAAATGCCGCCATTCGAAACTTGTATCAAACGGTAGAGCGTGCTACGAATGCTTACAATCGGTTAAAGGAAGCTGAAAAGACCATTTCTCTCGTGGAAAGTCAGCTCTCTAATGTTCCGGATAGTTTGAAAAAAGAAGCCATGAAACTAGGTTCTGCGCTAAAGGATTCGATTAGTATGCTAAAAGAACAGTTTTTCCAACATAAAGAAGCAAAAGGGATCCAACGAAATCCCAATACGTTGAACGGACACCTGTATAAGCCGTTTGGCTATCTGGAATCCAATAGAGGGGCTCCTAATCAAACCACTCAAATAGCTATTGATAATGCCAAACGAGAAACGGATGCCATGATAAAGAAGGTGAACGAGCTGTTTGATACCGCGTGGAAATCCTACCGGGAAAAAGTGGAAATAATAAAATATTCACTTTTTAAGGATTTCAATCGATTATAGCATTAAATAATTGATTTTCAACAAAATAAGCAGTTGCAGGTGAGTCCTTGCAACTGCTTATTTTTTATTCCAAATGATAATTTGCGACATTTTTCAACTTTGTTGTGAACCCTGCCTTTGATATTTTGTTTAACATGAAACAACACATCGTTAAACAAAATTTCTAACTCAAATTCATACGTTATGATTCGCACTTCAAAAGCAATCCTATTGTTTGCCCTCCTCGCGCTTTCTTTCACTGCCTGCCAAAAAGAGCAACTCACAGACCTGACGCCTGTTTCAAATGAGATTGCAGGTGATCGCAATAACAACACTATTGTTGATATCGCTATTTCCAACCCTGACTTCAGCACTTTGGTAGCTGCAGTAGTGAAAACTAATTCTGTTGGCTTTTTTGCCAATGCCAATTTGAATGGAACTGTATTTGCACCAAATAATGCTGCTTTCGCTCAACTCCCTGCTCCTTTCAATACAGCAGCTGGTATCAATAGCATTACAAATCCTAAGGATATCAAATTCCTTTCTAATGTACTTCGTTACCACGTAGTTGCTGGTCGCAAGAATGCTGCTCAACTTCCAAACGGTGGCTATTCTACCTACAAAACAGCTACTACCCCTAACGACAATCAGATCTTCGTTAGCCGTAGCATCTCTGACAATGTGATGATCAACGGCGCAACTCAGGTTGTAGCTGCTGATATTCAGGCTAGCAATGGTGTTATCCACGTGATCAACAAGGTACTGTTCTACCCAACCCAAGACATTGCTCAGATTGCTATTGCAAATGGTAATTTCACTGCTTTGGTAGCTGCTTTGAACAAAACTGGCTTGACAAACACCCTAATGTCGCCTACAACCAACGTAACGGTATTCGCGCCAACTGACGCAGCTTTTGCTCAATTGCCTGCACCACTGAATAATGCTGCAAACATCAAAGGCATTACTGATGCTGCAACGATCAATACACTTCGCACTGTGTTGCTTTACCACCTGACCGGCGGTCGCGTATTTTCTGCAGATCTGCGTGAAAACATCTCTGTTCCTATGGTTGCAGCAGGTAACACCACGATTACCCTTGCCGGCGGCCCTAAAGTAAAAGGTTCTGGCAATGGCGCAGGCTCCAATATCGTACTTACGGACTTGCTGGCGCGCAATGGTGTAATCCATGTGATCGACACGGTACTTCTCCCATAAAATTTGATCAAATTACGCTTCCAAATCAAAAAAGTCGCTATTCTGTAATGGATTAGCGGCTTTTTTCTTATAATATTACCAAGTTATCTAAAAATACCTGTCCTTTGCCTACGCATCAATAACAGGCTAATTCATATATCCCTGCACCCAATAACACCATTATAGAATTAATCATAACTAGATGAAATCAATCTGATTCAAAAAACCATTGAATATTGTCCATATTTTATCATAGCACTTCTAGATTCGCACAAAATGTCAGATTCCCAGCACAAACTCACCCGCATTGGGGTATTTTACGATGGAAATTATTTCTTGCATGTTTCAAACTATTACGCTTATCACCACGAAAGGCGAGGGCGGTTAAGCATTGCAGGATTGCATGATTTTATTCGTTACAAAATTGCCGAAGAAGAACAAAAAGACATGCATTTATGTCAGATCGTAGATGCACACTACTTCAGAGGCCGACTTTCAGCACAGGAAGCAAGCAATGAAGGAAACCGGTTGTTTTATGACCGCCTGTTTGATGATATCCTGATGATGGAAGGCGTAACAACCCACTATTTACCAGTCAGAACTACTCATTTCGGTCAAAGGCAAGAGCGCGGAATAGATGTTTGGATGGCCCTCGAAGCTTTTGAGCTTGCCTTACACAAACATTTTGACGTCATTGTATTAATTGCCAGCGATAGTGATTTTGTTCCATTGGTACGCAAACTACATACCCTTGGAGTTCGGGTTATGCTTTTTGTATGGGACTACGACTTCTTTGATGAAGAAGGACGCCGCCGGAGCACCGTTACTTCTCAAGCACTTTGGGAAGAAGTAACCTATCCAATGGCTATGGAAAAAGTGATTAATGAGGATAATGATCCAAATTTTTCCGTAAACAAGCTTTTTGTAGAACGAAAAAGAAATTTGACCGCTCCAGGGATTGATACTGAGGAGATTACAGAGCCGATAGAAGAAGGCGAAGTATCCAGAAGCACCATTTTCAGCCTTAAGGATGGTTATGGTTTTATCAATTATCCTCAAACCAACAACCTCTTTTTCCACTTCTCATTCCTGGTGGATACGGATTTCAATGATTTGCGCGAAGGAGATATGGTTGAATTTACCCTCAGTAAAAACGACCGTGGCGAACCTATCGCCCGAAACGTAAAATTGTTAAGAGAATAGTGATCAATAAGTAAATGGGGGTACTATTAGCATACCTTGGTTTTTATACCGAAGCTAGGCTAATAGTACCCCCAATTACTTATTATCATCTAAGCAGAGTTACATCTCCCGAGTACGTCTCTTCCGCTCCATTTCCAAACCGAACAACCATCTTGTACACATAGACGTCACTTGGCGCAGTTTTGTCATCTGTTCTGCCATCCCAAGCTTGTTTGGTCGGCGTTGCTTCGAACACCTTTTGACCCCAACGGTTGTAAATGGCAAATTGAGTGATGGTTGCAGCTCCTCCAAGTAATACTGGCCCAAATGTATCGTTTGCGCCATCGCCATTAGGCGTAAAGGCATTCGGAATAGCGAAACAACGTTTTGTTGTGTAAGTCACCGGTTCAGAACTATCCGTGCATCCATTGGCATCTGTTGCCACTACTGTATAGGAAATTTCGGTGCCAAGGGGTGTCACTTCAACAGAGTCCTTGGTTGCACCTGGGATTACTTCACCATTGGCAAACCATTGTAAACTCTCAACTTCACCGGATAAAACCTCAACCCTGAGCTTTACGCTCGCTCCTTCACAAATGGAGTCGGCCGGATCTGGCTTAGCTTCAATATTCGCCAAAACAATAGGGGTGAATACTGTAATATTGATCACATCTGCATCAGAGCAGTTTACACCGTAATAAATCGTAGCAGTATAGGTGGTTGTGAATACCGGTGAAACGGTAATGCTGCCGCCTTTTTGTCCTCCAGGCATCCAAACTACACTGTCGGCAGGAGTCCCGGTTACATTGGCCGTTAGCGTAACACTTTCACCCAGGCAGATACTTTGATCCTGACCAACATTTACATTGGCATTAGAAACCGTTACAGTTACCTGCCCCTGCGTAGTGCAATTCTGATTTGAAGCGGTTACAGAATAGGTTAATGTACTGGTAGGTGTAGCAATTGGATTTGGTATTCCTGCATTATTCAAACCTGTAGCAGGAGTCCATTGGAATGATCCCGGCCCGTTCGGGGGTAATGTCAGTGGAACGGATGCCCCCAAACAAATAGAGGTATTTGGATTCAAATTGAGTACCGGAAGCGGAATAACATCCACATTCACAGCATCTACAGCAGCACATCCTTCACCATAGAAATAGGTAACGCCATAAGACTGCAAAGCAGTTGGGCTAACTGTAATGGTATTGATTGTTTGGCCTCCTGGTGACCACACGAGGTTTCCAGGATCGCCACTGGTGGTAGCTGTTAAGGTAGCATTGGCGCCTTCGCAAATTATCTGGTCTATTCCCGCATTGACACTCGCGTTATAATATTTTACGGTTACTTCTCCGGTTGAGCTACAGTTTTGCCCCTGTGCCAACACCTGATAGGTTATGGTTTGGGTAGGAGTAGCCACCGGATTAGGGGAGTTTGGATTATCCAGGAATGTGGCCGGAGTCCAGGTGTAGGTTACATCCGTTTGACTGCTATTATTCAATACCACAGAACCCGTAGAACAAATAACAGGATTGTTAGCCAGTTGCAATACGGGCAGTTGATCTACAAATACGGCCACACTAGTTCCCGCCGGGCATGGAATATCCTTGACAGTCAGATTATAAAGCGTAGTTTGGGATGGGGTAGCCACAGGATCCAGACAGTCACCACACGATAATGTTCCAGCCGTCATAGGCTCCCATTCATAGGTATAATCAGGATTCGGCGGATTTACTGTTACATTGATTTGAGTAGATCCACCCGGACAAACTACAGGCGGATTAGCAATGGCCTGTAGGGTAGGGGGCTCAAACACCGGAACAAACACCTCAGTAGTATCCACACATCCCCCAATGGTAGTAATCCGCTGGTAAGTAAAGGTATCCAGAGCCAAAATAACAAGACTTAACAGATCCTCCGGAGTCAGGAATGTGCCATGAGGGAGCCATTCGTGTTGAATGCCTGGGAAATTTGCCGGTTCAAAGATGGAGTTGGCAACAAAATAGATGGTATCACCTATGCAATAAACTTCCTTGTCAATCACCTTTCGAATCGATAGTTCCGGCAAAGAGTCTACTTTTATTCGCACTGAATCGAATACAGAACAAGTCCTGTTTCCACTTACAATGTCGTAAGTGGCTATATACGTTATTGATTCTGTTGGAGTGGAAACCACAGTATTCCCATTGTTGGTATTCAGAAACGCAGCTGGTGTCCAAATAATGGTTGAACCTGGAGGATTAGTAACAGCAACCAGGGTGTCTGATTCACCCAGACAAAGCAGACGCAATTCTTCACCCTGGATTGCAATATCCGACAAAATAAGGGTCACAGTCACGCTGGCAGTCTGCGAACATGCATCGTTTTGACTAGTTGCTACTAAGGTATAAGTAGTGGTTTGATCAGGCAAGGCAATAGGACTGGCAGAGTTGGGGTTGTCCAAACCGTCTGCCGGGGCCCATTCATATTGTGTAGTGCTGCTGAATGGACTGGCCAGCTGAATAGGATAATTCTGACAAGCTACAGTGTCCGCTATTAAAGTCGGCATCTTCAACGTATCCACAATGATGGTCACAAAATCAGTGACGGTACAACCTTCCAGGGAAACAGTTGCTGCATATGTGGTTGGGAAAGTGGGGGATGCCGTAGGGGTCAGACTGGTTGGATCATCCAAACCGGTGGCTGGAAGCCATGTTATCGGGGTATTCGCAGGGAATACAACAGCCTGTAAAGACACAGAACCTCCCAGGCAAATATTTGTAGGACTTAAAGCGCTGACAACAATCTCAGGGCCAACGACCTTGATAAAGACAGAATCAATGTCTTCACAAGTACCCACAAGTCCTTTTACGGTCAGCCAAAGACTTTGTGTAGGAGATGTTACCGGATTAGCGATATAAGCATTGCTGACGGCTGCAATAGGCTCCCAAAAATAAGAGGTGGCGCCCGAAGCATTCAATTGAAGAAAATCTCCCTTACAAACCGTAAGCGTATCGCCTCCACTAACCTCTACTTCAACACCGTCTTTAATTTCAGCCACCAGTGTTTTAAGAATTACCTCACCACAGCCATAATCCCTGGCCAAATTAATTAAAATAGACTCTGAGCCTTCCGGCAAGGCATCTGCAAGTGGCACGATGGGAAACGCCAACGTTGTTTCCCCCGGAGGGAAGGTAATCACAGGAGGAATGTTCAACAGATAGTCTACCCCTTGGGTGGCGGTACCACCCAAACTTATATTAAATGAAGTTGGCATGCTTGAAGGCTTAGACAGGGAGATAAATAGGGTGTCATCATCTCCTGTGCAACTCTCAATGAAATAATCAATCCCACTGGCAAATTGAATCTCTACATCCGGAGACCCAGCCTTAATTTCGGAGACGAATACTCCTGAATCAAATGATTCATCTCCCCGGTCAGCAATGGCCAATTTTAGGTGATACGTATTACATGGAATAACCGGAACTCTTGCAGTAAGGCTTTTCTTTTTACCCAAAGAGTCAGCTGTTAATCCATCATACTGGATAGTGGAACTCAATTCATTATTCCGGTAGTATTGCCAGTTTACCTGGTTGTTTACACTATCTATTTGAACAGGTGTGGTTGAATTGGGAAGCACCGCAATATTCAAAGCACTATTGCTCAGATTGGGGTCTCCTGCAATTCCAGGACCTGAAACAAGGAAGGCAAAGATGTCGTTGAATCCACCTGTGCTAAAAATATATTCCGGGTACTCTTCTGATCCAAACACATATTCGAATACGACTTCATTAGTAGCCGCAAATACATCCAATTCAATAATGCAAGCATCGTGTGATTCACTACCACTACCATACAGATTAGACAAGTAGTTTAGGTCATCATCACCTGGATCATTAAATGGATCAACTATTGTTCCGGCGCCAGTTTGGTTATTAGGGCCTTGAGCCCAGGTAGCAGATCCCGAGGTAAGGACCAGCCCTTTGCCCATATTAAGGTCATTGCTTTCCGTGGCATATTTGAATATGCCATATTGAGTGCCGTCACATTTAATGTCTGTAACAGTTACTACTGCTCCTCCGGTTGATATCGCGGCCACAATGCTGTCTGCAGTAATATTGGTGGTATCAACAGCCAGCGATTCCATGGGGATACAAGGATCGCTGCTGCATTGCCAGGTACCTTTCCAGCCAGCTTGTTGCACGGTGGCATCTGACTCAAACACTACGGTTAGGCATCCACTTTTCGCCTGAACAGTAAAACACACCCCACCACCTCCGGCTACATTTAGTGGAGAAAAACCCTCACCATCCAGAGATGCTAATAGCTGGCCATTAACAGAATTACCATCATAAAAAGACAGTTGATCACCATCGCCACCGCCAAAAGGATTGAGCGTAGGCTCTAAATCATAATATTCCAGGTTAAAGGAAATACATTCTGACTGTTGATCAGGACAAATCACGAAAGTGTGGTCTTCATTAGGACCATAATCACCAAATTCACCTCCAGAATCGAATAAAGTGCCTGAACATAAAGATGAATTGCCCTGGGTAATATTCACCACAGGGGGAATACTGTCTACACAAAGCGTAAAGCTACCTGAATTGGGAGTTGCAGTAGCTGACCAATCGGATACCCGAATATAATAATCAGCACCTGGTGTGAGCCCGAACAAATCGAGTTCCGCTGCAGTTTGACCCTGTAAAGCGCTTACACAACTTAACTCTGCGAGTCCGTCAAAGAAACAATCGCCCCGATAAACGGCAAATTCAGGATTGATGATTGGATCAACTCCAATACCACTCAATGTAATACGCACATCAAGAAGTGTAATAGGGCACTGAAACCGAAACCAAACATCACGTTGGGCTGTACCACTCTGAAAACAGGAGACCGTGTCTACCGTGGCAACAACACTTGGGGTTGCATTTTGATTCGTATAAACTGTTGGCTCACAGGAAGGAACTTCCCCCAGATTTACCATAGTGCTGCAATCAAATGCATCATTGCCAGGCGCCTGGGCAATAAGTATGGACGCAACTAGTTGAAAAATAAAAAGGAAAAGAGCTTGCTTCATATTGCTATGGTAATGATCTGCCTGAGATGAAATACTTATCCAGCAGTATTTTCAATACTGGGAATTACAGTATTTTCAATACTGGGAATTAAATCAGGCCAAAAGTAACGAGACATTTGTGAAAGCCCAATTGCAATGTACCAAATATGGCAAATTGGTCTTGTAACAGCATTATTTGATTAGTCAACCTTACAGGTTTGCAAGGCTTTTTGCACTTCCTCCAGCGTAAATGGCTTCCCTTGATTACCCCAACTCTGCAAAATGTAATTCAGCACATTGGTTATCTGAATCTCATTTAAGGATTTGATCCCCTGCATCTGTTCCGCATATATCTGGCCATTCACGTAAATGGTGTCTTTTAAACCATGGCGAATCACGCAGGGTAATTCGTTTCGGTGTGACGTTAAATAATCTGCACCGGCAAGGGGGGGGATCAAGGCTCCAAGGCCAGCCCCATTATCCATATGACAATTCGCACATTGCGACTGGTATAATCTTTCTCCAATCTGGTAAGGCTGCTGTTGGCAAGACATGAACCCCAGAAAAATGGCAGCAATAGCTATCAACCAATATTTCATGTTACAGGTGGTAGTTTTTCACTTAGATTTAGCGACTCAAATACGGCCAGAGAATCCTTGTCCAGGTATTCTGCGAAGACTTTTGCCCGATTGGAATAAGCAAAAAACAGCAGAATAAACACCGGGATCAAACTTAACCATTCCCAGAAGCCTTGTTGCCACCATTTGATGATGCAAAAGAGAATAGCCATTAAACAAAACGCGGCCATATTGGCAGCCAATGCTTTTAAGGCCTGCCATCGGTCTAATATAGGCAGGTGTTTATCACCATATTCGCGGATCAGGGCCCAATAATTAGGAAGATTGTTTGTTACGATTATCCGCTTTTTGACAAGTTTTGGGTGCATTTTGTAAAAAATATACGAACCGGCAAAATGCATGGTAAAACCAATGGTATAGGCTACCACAAAACCCGCTAAAATCACATTGGCAGATATTTTGTTCAAAAAGCCATAAAGATCATACAACCTTGCAATGCCGGGATCTGCTGTAATCCAAATAGCCATTAACACGGCGGAACCCGGAATGAGGTACCCCATGATGTCAAAAAAGTCGAGTCGCAATTTATCCATCTGTATGTGATTTGTTGTACAACAGGATCATCGTGCAAAGGGAGCCGAATCCTGCCCGCAAAATTGGCCTGCCAAAAACTTATAGTACGCATTTATCCCAATCATTCCAGCATTGTCTGTACAATACTGAAAATCAGGAATATACACATCCCAACCTTCCTTTTCTCCCATTGCTTTTAATGCATTTCGTAAACCACTATTGGCACTTACACCTCCGGCAATAGCAATTTGCCTGATACCTGTTTGCCTGGCTGCTTTTCGCAGTTTTTTAAGTAAAATGGTGACGATGATCTCCTGTATGGATGCACAAATATCTGGCAGGTTTTGCTCAATAAAGTGCGGATTAGCAGCCATTTCCTTCTTCAAAAAGTATAAAATACTGGTCTTCAACCCACTAAAGCTAAAATCCAGGCCTGAAACCGCCGGCTCCGGGAAGGGAAATCGCGCAATTCCGGCTTGAGCATATCGATCGATCAGGGGACCAGCCGGATAGCCCAAATGAAGCAGTTTGCCTGATTTATCAAACGCTTCGCCAGCAGCATCATCCAGCGTCTGACCAATTATCTCCATATCCAGGTAATCCCGAACCAAAGTAATTTGGGTATGACCTCCACTTACTGTCAGACATAAAAAAGGGAAAGAAGGTTTGGGGTCCTCGGCAAAATGCGCAAGTACATGCGCATGCATGTGATTTACCTCAATTAAAGGCAAATTGTAGGAAAGAGCAAAAGCTTTGGCAAAGGAAGTACCCACCAGTAAAGAGCCCAATAATCCTGGCCCGCGTGTGAATGCGACGGCGGAAATTTCGCTTTTTTTTACCCCTGCCTTTCGCAATGCCAAATCCACTACAGGTATTATGTTGGCCTGGTGGGCTCTGGACGCTACTTCTGGAACTACTCCTCCATATTGTCGGTGAATGTCCTGGCTGGCAACACAATTTGCAAGTACCACGCCATCACAAATAATGGCAGCAGAAGTGTCGTCGCAAGAAGATTCAATGGCAAGGAGGATGGTATGGTTCATTTGTCGCAAAATTACTTCCTCTTTTAGATCAGCCATTTGAATTGGCACGATTATTTGTATAAAAAAAGTAATAATCTAATTCTGCCTCACAGCTAACGCTAAAATCGAAAAATCAACAATCATTATGTTTGGATCAAGCACAAAAGATACAAAATCAGCAAGTTCTACGATTTCTGCCCTGAATGAAAAAGATGGAGCCGCCACTACAGTCATAGCCAAAGGCACAACGATTGAGGGAAAATTCGCCTGCGGTGAAAATGTGCGCCTGGATGGCGCTATCCATGGTGAAGTAAAAGTGGATAAGCGGTTTGTCATGGGAGATGGCAGTTATGTGCAAGGAAATATCATTGCACGTGATGCTGCTATTAAAGGGAAAATAAAAGGCGATATCCATGTGAAAGAAGCACTTCACCTGATGGATTCAGCCTCCATTGAAGGAAATATTATTGCCAAAACCATGATTGTTGATGAAGGCGCCAGATACAATGGCTCATGTAGAATTGGTGAAGCCGCCGCTCAGGCGCCTGCGGCTAAATAATAAACTGTCATTTCACTAAACACTACTTTGGTTCGTCACTACAGTGCATCTTTGCAGCCGGATTCAAATTCCTGGTTTTTGTTTTGACGCCAATTTTTGCTTATCAATCGCCTGATTTTTCTCTGGAGCATACTTCTTCTGTTGACCTGCGAATGGTTGCCGGGGATCTATGTGTCTCCTTATTATTGAGCAAAGGGAAAAGGGCTTTATATGTAAAGTCGTGGCAACTTTCTGCTGCTGATCAATCCAATTTTCCTCCGATTGCTGAGTTAAGAACTATTCTTGGGGGTGAATTTGCGCTGCAAAAGACCTATACCAATAAGGTCTGTGCATTAGCAGTTCCTGCTTCTACATTGGTACCTAAACGACTTTTTTCCTCATCTGACCTGGAAAAATATTTCAAGCTTTTACTCAAACCTGGGGGGCAATACCACTACGAGTTTAAGCACCTCCCCGCGTTGGATGCATATCTGGTATGGGCAACGGACCAACCAATGCACCAACTGCTAAATCCGTATTTCGATGCCAGCCAGTTTACGCATTTGGCAGTCTCTCTCATTTCTCAGTTTTCATTACAAGCCCAACCTAATGGATTTTCAGTAATGGCGAATATAAGAGGGCAAAATGTACAGATCCTGGTTTTTGATCGGCAACATCTGATATTTTATAATGCCTTTGAGTTTTCCAAACCAAACGATCTGTTGTATTATATTTTACTGACTTACAAGCAGTTCGACTTGAATCCATCCAATTTGCCATTACAAATTTCGGGCACCCTGCTGGAAGATTCCGAAATTTTCCGGCTTATCATCCGATACTTCCGAACGGTAGTCTTTATACCACCAGCAAAAGGCTATACTTTTCCGGATGATGCCAAAGCCCTGCCACCCCATTATTGGTTTGACATTACAACAATTTGACCATGCGGATTATTGGAGGAAAATTTAAGGGCAGGAGGTTTGACCCACCAGCCGACAACTGGCCAACCCGTCCAACTACTGATTATGCGAAAGAAGCCTTGTTCAATATTTTGAACAATATTATGGACTTCGAATCCATCAAAGTGCTGGATCTGTTTGGCGGCACAGGAAGTCATTCCTATGAGTTCGTATCTAGGGGATGCCAGGATGTTACGTATGTAGATAAGTTTCCAAGTGCCGTCAAGTTTGTTAGACAAACGGTAGCTAAACTTAACATTGAATCTCAGGTAAAAATTTACCAAATGGATGTGTTCCGTTTCATTGAAAACGCTACCGGGCAATGGGACTACATCTTTGCCGGGCCACCTTATGCACTGCCCACCATTGACGCCATTCCAGACTTGATCTTATCCAAACAACTCTTGCTTTCTGATGGAATGCTGGTACTCGAACATAACCCGCACCATGATTTCCTGAATCATCCAAATTTAGTTGACGTTAGAAATTACGGAAAAACCATCTTTAGCTTCTTTCGGCCGATCACTGACACCGCAACCGAATAACCTCGGTTTTGATCTCATTACTTTCGTTGCCGGACCGGTCCCGTATTTTTATGAAGTAAAAGAAACTATCATATTGAATACTCACCGGCACATCATTACAAGCAAACTTTATCCCTTCAGGAGAGGTGTAAATGCAACAGGTAGTGGGCAATTTTACCGTAATTTCACCGGAAATACCGTTACCCGTGCCTTGTGGCTCTACGTATGGAAGCTGAAGCGGAGGCTTAGGAAAGGAATCGCGAGAATCCCGGATAAATACACTGGCAGTTGGATCTGATTCAGGAAACCCAAGATCACCATTTCCATCAGTAAAAGAAAACGTTACAAACAGAGAGTCTGTGTATCCATCTCCTTGTTGCATCACATTTTTGGATATTCCAATGTATTTTATTTCAGGAGTGTCCGGATAATCAGGAGGCTGGACGCAAAAAGACACCCCTAAAGCGAACACTATGACAAGTATATATCCTGTTTTTTTCATAACGGTTAAATTTGTCCCCCAAATTACGGTTTTTATTGCCAATGCAAACTTCCAGTAGACCAGATTTATTGTCCATGTTAGACAGTCAGCCCGATCTTCCCTTTGAAATGGCGATGGATGCTGCCTTCCGGTATCAATCTGTTTCTAACGCTCTTTACGAACAATTCATAGACCTCACAGGCGGTCGCGACCGCCATGCATTCTATCCTTGTTTACCCATACAGTGTTTCAAAACCCATAATGTTCAGTCTGGTGATTGGACACCTGAAACATGGTTCACGAGTAGTGGCACTACAGGACAACAAAACTCCAGACACCCGGTTCGCTATTTGGAATCCTATTTGCACAATGCGCTGGCTGGATTCGCACAATTTTACGGAAATCCTTCAAACTGGGTAATAATTGCCCTTTTACCATCCTACCTGGAACGTAATGGATCTTCCCTGGTTGCTATGGCTGATGCGTTGATTAAAAAGTCCGGATACCCGGAAAGTGGATTTTTTCTGGATGATTTCGAGCATCTAAAAAGCACCTTAATTCATTGTAAAACAAATAATTATCCAACTATTTTGCTTGGTGTTAGTTTTGCGTTGCTTGACTTTGCCCATTATAGCCCAATGGATCTGAGTGGAATGATCATCATGGAAACAGGTGGAATGAAAGGCCGAAGAAAAGAACTGACACGCACAGAATTGCACCGAATGCTTCAAAAGGCCTTTTCAGTGGAGAAGGTACATTCTGAATATGGCATGACAGAATTATTCTCTCAGGCATACACAAAAGGTGGCACTATTTACTATCCGAGCAGAACCATGAAGGTTTTTGCTACCGAAATCAATGACCCTTTTTGCTTGGTTGAACCCGGAAAGACAGGAGTCCTGAATGTGGTGGATTTAGCTAATATTGACACTTGCAGTTTTATCCAGACAGAAGATATTGCACGGGTTTTTGCCGATGGCAGTTTTGAAATGCTTGGACGACTGGATGCTGCTGAACTCCGAGGCTGTAACCTGATGATAGAGTAGGGGAGCATTTCAGACACATCCTATACGAATACTCTTTTAAGATGAAAAGAATTGGCCTAATGTCGGATACGCACGCTTATTTAGATGAGCGGATCTTTGTGCACTTTAAAGATTGTGATGAAATCTGGCATGCCGGTGATGTTGGCGACCTAAAAGTTTTGGATGCCTTAAAAGCATTCAAAACCGTTAAAGGCGTGTATGGCAATATCGATGGAGCTTCTTTGAGGGCTGAACTACCATTAGATCAGCAATTTATGTGCGAAGGCGTTCCCGTTTTCATGACCCATATTGGAGGGTACCCAGGGAAATACGAACCAAGGGTAAGACAAATACTTCAGGATAATCCGCCTGCAGGAGGACTATTTATCAGCGGACATTCCCATATCTTAAAAGTTATGCCGGACCCAAAGCTTGGTTTTTTACACATCAACCCGGGCGCTTGCGGAAATGAAGGATGGCATAAAGTGAAGACGCTGGTGCGGTTGAGTATTGAAACGGGTAAGATTTTTGATTTGCAGGTGATTGAACTTGGGGGACGCGGGATTTTCCGGGGAAATGAAGAACGATGAAAGGATAGGAAAGAAAATAGAATCCGATATCTTTGCGTCCGTTTTAACCCATATCTCATACCTCATAACTCAAAAGGTCTCATAGTTCAACGGATAGAATAGAAGTTTCCTAAACTTTAGATGTGGGTTCGATTCCCGCTGAGACCACCCAAATTTATTTTTGCTTAGTGCACCTTAGGGCGATTTAGCAAAATGCCATTGATTATCAATGCTTTTAACGGTGCAAATTTAATAAATAATCCTAAAACGCAATAAGCTAGCCTAAAAATTTATCCCCCATTTTGTACCCCCATTTTTTTAGCCGTATTTTTGTGGCAGTTTCAGCCTAGGTAAACCTGAAACTGGAATTCAAATGGCCGGAGTACATTTCTACCTCAAACCCACAAAGAAGGAAAAGCAACACATCTTCCTGAGCTTTATCTACCAGAAAAGAGGTAAGCCTTTCAAGTTTTACACCAACTTGTATTCCCCGCAAGCTTATTGGGATTCAGATTCAGAGAGAATTGTTCCGCCCAAAAATGCGCGTTACGACCAAGCAACAGAAATCAATATTATGCTTGACAAGCTCCAAAACGGAGTAGTTAGGTTGACTTTACGATGCGCTGATGAACGCATCACACTCACTGATGAATTGTTAAAAAGGGAGCTAGTGGGCCTTAGAAACCTTCAAGCGCCAAAAAAAGGCCAATTGACCTTTTTGCAATTTTTTGAGCAGTTCGTGGAGAAAAAAACAAGTGTCCCAAATTATGTAAAGAATTCAGCAAAAGCATACATTACTACTTTGAAACATGTTAAGGGCTATGTAGAAAGTGGTGCCAGCAAATTTGATTTTGGAGACATCAACAGAGATGTTTTAGAGGGGTTTGTTACTTATCTCAAAAGCAAGAACTTTCAGCCCAACCATATTCAAAAAATCGCTTCGACACTAAAAACAGTTTTGAAAATTGCCGATGAAGATGACGTTTCTCCATCGTTTAGGCTAAAAAGTTCATGGTTGTCTGCTCCAAGAGTCGAGACTGACGCTACCTATTTAAAGCCAAAAGAACTTGAAGTACTTGAAAACTTTGACTTGTCAACCAATCGAAGATTAGAACGAGTCCGAGACTTGTTCCTTATTGGGTGCTATACTGGATTGCGGTATTCTGATTACAGTATACTAAATCCTGATTGTTTCACAAAGGCAGACGATGGTACTATTAAACTATCCTTACGAGCAAAAAAAACAGGCTCTCCAATAAATTACCCACTTTACCCTAATGCCGAAAAAATATTAAGAAAATACGAATTCAACTCCCCTGTTCAAATCTCAAATACGAAAATGAATAAATATCTAAAAGAGTTGGGTGAGTTGGCAGGAATCAATGAGTCATTTAAATACTCCAAAATGGTAAACGGTGTACGCAAAGATTTTACTTGTTTCAAATGGGAAAAAATTTCAACGCATACAGCCCGAAGAACATTTGCAACCAATGCAATGGCCAATGATATGCCTACTGAATTGATTATGCATATGACTGGACATAAAAACCTTGTTGACTTTTTTAAATACATTCGTTTTTCGCATGAAGATAAAAATTTGCGCATTCAAAATCACTCCTCGTTTTTAAATGAACTAAAAGAGGTGAAATCAAAGGAGTCTCCTGTTAAAGATGATGCTGAAAAAGTAAAAGTTTTAGCAAAGAAATGGTTACTCTAAGGGGTGAATAATACCAAATAGACTCAGTGTGATTACAAACCAATTTCATAAACATACTGATTTTCAATGCTCTCAACTATTTCCATGTTAACGCGCCCTTCGTGCGGCTTTAAAAGCTTCAACACGTATTCAGACTTCAACAGGGGGGAGTTTTTGCCTCCAAAGAACAATTCGATTTTGGATTCATTGCCTTTTGTCATAAAATAATCAGGTGAGAAATTAATTTCTTCTAGTATTACCACAGGTTCATTATAATACACAGTTTCCTTCATATTCTGAGATATGACTTCTTTGATTTCATGTCTGTCCTTGTTTACTGTCAATATATACTTCCTATCTTGATTCTTATTTGACACTAATGAGCCTTCTGTTATAGCCAAACGATAATATAGGTTAAGTTCATTTTGCAACTTTGATAGATTTTTTAACTCGACTTCAATTTTCAGCATATATAAACCATGAACTGTTTCAAATGACTTAATGCTTAAACTCGAAGTAAGCCGTGGAAATGTCACCTTTCTGAACAAGGCTTCAATATAGTGATGAGGAGCAGCTTTTGTTTGCCCATCCATCCGCATGTAGTAGATGTTCTTGAATTGGTGGGGAGAATAAAAGCTTTGTTCAACCTCAATGATATAAACATACTGACCATCCTTCTCAATGGGCTGAAATTTCACACCATTGGGCGTTGGCGTGATGGAATCCGCGACTTTGTTAATGAAGCTATCCTTCCCAATGGCCCTGTCACAAGGCGAAAGCTTGCCTTGAAACACCTTTTCTTCTTTGCCGTTAATTTTTTGACCGATTGGCGCACCCCAAATTATCAATCCTCCTTCGGAGTTCAACAGCCCGCAAATAGTCCTCAAAATTCCGTACTCCTTCTCCTTATGACTTTTTTCATCTGTATTGTGATATGACTTGAATTCAATTTTGTCGGACTCTTCTTTCTCCTCCATGAAGTATTGTTCAATGTCGGAATAGGTCAAATCAGCGAGTTCTTTCCCGAAGTAAAGTTTGGAATATGACATGGCAAATAAAAATGTTCAATGGTGTAAACGTTAAGAGGTTAAAATAGGAAATGAAAACAATTCCTTCCATTTCATTCAATTTCAAATCCAAGCAATTCCAACGCAGCATCCGCCTTATCGTTTCGTAATGGATATTTTTCTGGTGAAACCCATCCTAGAAGTTCTTGTGTGCCCGATGATTTAAGTTGATTTAGTTTGTAATCGGGGTTATAGCATAGGTTGTGGATTCGCAAGTCAATTTCATCATTTGAATAAAGTAGGTACTTAAATGACGCTTTAATTTTTTGAATGGTGTTTTCAGTTACAAATTTTTCGTCACCACCAAAACGTCTTGCTCTGAAATTTCCTGAATGCAAGTTGGCGTAAATTTGTCGCGCCTCATCAAGTGTCAACTTATCAATGTGGCTTTCTGAAAGCAACTTGCCAAACAGGTTTTTTGATTTGATAGCCATTTCACTCGTATAATTCTCAGTGCTTTTGTCCCAATCGCAATATTCCTTGAAAAGTTTTGCTATTGTAATGGGCCTATCGGTAACGGTTGGTTTGGGTATATTTTGATTGGCCCAAATTACTTTAACCCAGTGCCAAAAATGATCAATGGCAATGTAGACCGGAACATTTGGATATTCAATTGCTGAAATTTCATTCACCATTTCTTCAATTTCATCAACTACCCGCCAAAAAGAAAAATATTGCCTTGCCTCCTTTCCGATTTTTGATTTTTTCTTCTTGTTGGTCCGATTGGTCAGGATTTTCGTTTCAAGTTCTGCTTGTTCTTTTTCCGTTTGTTGAGCCCTGTTCCGAAAATTATCATATACTTCTTTGAAGGTTGCCAAATCAGTTGGCATTAATGAAAAAGATTGCTCCCAAAGGTTTGAAAATTGCCGGTCAAGTTCTTTTACATATTTGGCATCTGTGAAAATTGCATTCGTTTCAATATTCCTAAACAAGCCGCCAGCGGTGAAATTTGACGAGCCTATTATACAAGCGAATGGAAAGGCATTTCGGTAAAAAATGTAAAATTTGGAATGAAAGTTGTCGCCCAAAAACTGAATATTTATACCAACCTTGGGCTGCACTTTTTTTAAGGCGTAATAGTTGGTTGGCGGTCTAAGGGATACTAACAAGTCCACTTGTTTTGAATTTTCAAGCCATGTAGTGATGAATGCCGTGTCCGAAAAAAATGCGGTTGCGATTTTAATTTTGTCTGCCTTCTCGCTGAGACCAGCAAGTGTTTTTTGTAGGTTTTTGTCGTTGCCATTTGTAATGATAATCTCTTGCATTAGTTGTATTGTTGATGGTTAATATCTGCTTTTCAAAGCGGCGCAAATAATTTTACTTGAAAACCCGATTCAAAAGTCGTAAAAATTGCCCAAAAAATCCGCCGTTCATGTCAAAAATTCACATCAACCGTGTCTTGTTGCCCTCTGTGTCACTAATCACCAAAAGTGTACCCAGGATATTATGTACGGCATGGACACACACCACAGTCAAGACGCTATTATCAAATGACAGAAGCGGTTCGAAAACTATCAGAACAAGCAAATCGTGAGCCTATTTATGATTATATGTGTTGGAATAGCCAGCACTGATTGAGACCTGAACTTGTCGTAATGAAGAATGCCTGTGCGTAAAAGCATGGGCTTTTTTATTCCAATTATTGTTCATTATACACCTTTGCACATTGTTAACATTATTTCGCTTGAATCAATTTGGAAATTTCAATAAAAAACCTTATACTTGTATATTATGATTTTGGTTGTAAAGGATAGCCGCCAAAGAAGAGACGTATATTTTCAATATATAGTTAGGTTTTTATAAAGTCAATCAATTCCCGTAAATGGGTTTTTTATATTTTACAAATTAAATATTTTTACAACTTATGAACAAAGAAATTACGCTAATTTTATCTCCAATAAAACGAACAGAAAAGCCCGCGTGTGCTATGGAGGACCACTTTCAAATTCATCAAGGGAACATGGTAACCATCTCGTGGGAGGAGTTTGCAAATGCAATTGGGGATGGTCAATCTTTCAGTCACGGAATATTTGCAAACAAAAGGAATGCTGAAAACTTTGCAGGTACGGAGTTGCTGGTACTTGACATTGATAATAAAGAGGTTGAACAGCCACTTACCATCCAAGGGGCTTTGGAGAGATTAAGTGAACTTGGACTGGATTGCAATTTGATTTACACGACATTCAGTGATAATATTCCTAAGGGTGAAAAGGATGCTGGAATCTTGATGACAGCAACACGTTACAGGATTATCTTTTGCTTATCAGATTCAATTTGTGAACTGAGTGAATTAAATAGATTATTAGACTCCTTTTATGTGTTGTTTCCGGAAGCAGACTCCGTTTCTGGGGTGCAATTTTGGTATGGAGGGAAAAATATTCCTTACACCAACTTTGACTATGTACTTGACCTGGAACTTTTTCAGTCAAGTTTCGCAATCCACCAAACAAGTCATCTTACTTCTGAAAAAAGGAGGAATGAAAAACTTAAAGAACTTGCTGCCATTCAAAATTATCGAATGGTTGAAGGTGATTTGAAAAATGATGTCTTAAAAAACGCAAACACCTTTAATATATATAAGGGGGTTGGGAAAAAACAGACATCAAAAGCCATTCGTAACTTTGATTGGGCTTTTGCTTGCAGTCAATTTGAACTCCTTGATTCCTTTTTGAACTGTAAAAAGAAAATATACCATAATGAACTCCATTATTTATACCTGGGAATGAGCAAAATTGAAGGTGGAGCCAAGATGTGGAAAGCAGCGGTAAAAAACAACCCAGATATTAGTGACAAAAAGCTAATAGACATTGCATATTACCTTGAAAAACGACAAGAAGTTCAACGTTATAATATATTTGAAGCCAGAATATCAAAATATGCCCCAAATGACAAAGCGGCAACGCGGTATGACTTTCTCACCAATATTTCCAATAAAGTTGGCGGCAAAATTGAACTCATCGATAAAGATACCTACACCATTCCAGAACCTGATGCAACAAGTGCCTTGAACTACTTTTTCAAAGAGGCTAAATCAGACCTTGGAAATGTCAAGTATGTTTTCAAATGTGCTACGGGCTTAGGAAAGACAGAGGAGATATTGAAAACAATAAATTTGGCAGAGTGTGTCATCGCATTCCCTACCCATAAATTGAAAGATGAATTTTCGGCCAGAATGAATCAAAAAGGCATTCAGCATTTTGTGATTCCTGAGCTTCCTCCTTTACCATCCTGTATTAAACAAGATTATGATATGCTCTCAGGGATTGGAGCTTTCGAGGATGCTGCTGCCCTATTAAGGCAAATTTCTATGGGAGATATCAAATCAAAATATTCCGTTTCAGATCAAGAACTTCGGCAGATAAAGGATGAATTAGCAGCTTATTTTAAGAAAATCGAAGATTGCAGGGACACAACATTCCCTGTACTAACAACCCATAAAAAGTTGTTTACGACCGAATTTCCAAACCACTCCACCTATATCATTGACGAAGATATTTTCCCTTCCTTGTTCGAGGTTAAATCAACAACAGGCAAAGACCTACGCATACTCATTTCCAAGTTAAAGGAAAAGAACTACCCTGAATACGGAAAGGACTTAAAAAATTTACTTCAATTTGAAAATGACTTGGGCACTAAATATTTCAACACTGTAACCGAAAGTGGTGTGATAAGGAGTATGTTTTCACCCGATTCCCTTGAAAAATTTGCAGCAATCGCTATTAAAAATGGATTGCCAATGGAGGGTTCTCTCATTGGATTGTTCAGCAGTGATTATTTTTTCGTGAATCCGAAGGATGAGATTAACGACCCAGATGGAGAAGTGGAAATTTTCTATTTGAAAAAAAATGTCTTGCCTGAGGATGGGAAAATAATTGTGTTGTCGGCGACGGCAGAGAAAGACATTTATAGTCAAATATTTGGAAGCATGGAATGGTTGGAGTTGATTCAAGTAGAGCAAAAAGGTACCCTCACTCAGGTCTCTGATCATTCTTTCAGTCGGTCATGGATGTACAAAAAGGAACACAAAGAAATAGTTGAATTTGTTCGGGATTTTGCAGGTGGAAGGCCTGTAATAACGTACAAAAAGCAAAAAAGCAGGTTCAGAAATAGTGCAAATATATGCTTGGAGTCCTCCGAAGGCATTGATGAACTAAGAGGTAAGGATATCGTAGTAGTTGGGACACCCCACTTGAAAATAGGTTATTATGCCTTATTGGCTACTGCACTGGGCATCCAGTTTACTAAGGATGACTTGAAACTTGAAATGGTACGTTGTGAGCATCAAAATCAGCGCTTTGACTTTTATACGTTCAAGCATGAAGGTCTCCGGAAAGTCCAGTTTTATAAGATTGAAAGTCTTTTGCTACAAGCCTGCGGTAGGGCTCGTGCACTCAGAGAGAACGTGAATGTTCATTTATTCTCTAATTTTCCGTTGCTTGGGTTTGAAAAAATCACATTGGACGAGCTGAAACGTCGGGTAAATCCAGAGCCTATGTCCAGTATCAGGCCCCAATCTTTTTTCAGTGGAAGTCAAGCTGCATAATGTAGAGATGGGGGAGATCTAAACTGCTATACTGTGTAACAGTAAATTATTAGTACACCGGTCGGATACCCCTTGTAAACGGCTGAGTCTGGCTCATACACCCGTGATATTACGATTGAAATACGGAATACGGATTCAGTATGATTGGGTCATACCCCTGTTTATATCGCCGAACCATTTTTTTTACCACAGCCAAAAAATGACCAATAAAACAACAATGGGCGCACATGGCGACACTCGTAACAATAGCCCCCCACTCATCATTTTTTCATCGCCGAAATTAGTTATTAAAATATTATTTAACATTTTAAAGCCATCATATAAATTATATGAAGACAGAAATCAATACCAATTACACTCAAATTCCAGTATTTTATACTGTATTAAGCACCGGAGACTTGGCAACGTTAATTGAAAATGTAGTAAGGAACGTAATGTCTGAGCATCAATACAATACCACAAATACTTTAAACCCTGATGAATTGCTTACCCGAGAAGAAGCAGCCAAGGAGTTTAAGGTAAGTATTGCTACTATTGATAATTACCGACGTGAGGGAAGAATCATACCATGCAGGATGAAGGGCACCATTAGATTTAAGCGTGGCGATCTGCAAGCTGCCTTTTCGGGCAATATTTTGAATCCGTACAAAGTGGCGCGGAAAGGAAAGAAAGCGTAAAACTGGAAACGGGTTGTTTCGTTTTGAATGATTATACCTTATGCAGCAGGGGAAATCCTACAAGATCTCCCCTGCACATTTTTAATACGACTGTCAAGATAGATGATTGTTCTGAGTATGAATCAAACCCACTTCGGTTGAAATAGCCATGAGCAGTTCAGGTAGACTTTGTCGTAATTCATGCACAGCACCCTTCAAATCATCATCTCCAAGATTTTCAATAGCCTCATCCAAGGCTTTACAATTAATCATTAATAGGATGATAATTCCCTGCACAAATTCAGTTTGATTTGTTGCTGCTAATTTCATCTCATTGATGCGTTCTTTAATGGATTTATCCTCCATGGTTTCAAATTTATGATGGTTAGATATTATATGCAATCTAAAATTCGGAAATCTTAGGCCATTTCAGACTGCTACCTACATTCTGCACCCTTTTGAAGGGGCATTATGCAGAGGGTTCAAAACCCTGCATAATCCTTAACTTAACCAAAGCCTCACCCAGCCCCCAAAACCCGCTTCAAAGTATCCAGCATTGCCATCCGAAAGGCATCGTCCTTGGCAATCAAACGATACAGGTCAAGTTCGTTTTTCCGCTCCTTGGACATCACATCTTCAAACATCTGCCGGAATGCAATATCCGCATTCTGGGAATCAGGATTGTCGGCATACTTGGTCTTAAAGTCGGGGTGAGTCCGCATCTTTTGGGCGATGTTGACAAATTTAACCCGCTGCTCATCGGGTGTTGCATCCCAGCCTTGGAAATGGCGTTCGTTGAAACTCCTGATAATCAGGTCTAAGGGGTCAACCTGCTCGTCAGTACCATGCGCTCCTCTGGGGTTTGGATTTTGCGGGTCGAGTTCCGTTTCGGCAGCATCTAACTCAATGGAGGTGTTCAGTTTCACCCGCTCCAAGCCGTAGGTGGACAAATCCACGGAATTCAGGATTTCGTCCATGGAATCCATCGTGGTGTCTTTGATGACCAACTTGGGTATCAGGAACTTTAAAAACCAAAATAGTTTCTCCCACTTGACTACTTCGTAGGGTAGGATGGAGGCCATTTGGCCGTAAATCTTTACGAACTGTTTTGCCTTGATTTTGAAGTCGGCTTTGCCCTTGTCGTCCAGTTCCAAGCCGGAATTAAACCTTTCGGCTGGCACGTCAATGATTGGACTTAATAATTGGGCATCTACACCTTTGAAGTATTTGTCCACAAAATCTTCCACTTCCGCCCATTCGTACACGCCTACTTCATCCAACATGCCTTTAAGTTCATGCAGCACATTCACATCGGTCGCTTTACTGAGGGAAGTAGCCGTATAGAAAGGGTCAAATGCCGTCTTGATGTCCTCTGTGGAATTGAAGAAGTCCAGCACGAACAAATCTTCGGTCTTCTTGCCCAATTTATCCGCCGAGCGGTTCAAACGGGAAAGCGCCTGTACCGCCAAAACGCCCTGCAATTTCTTGTCCACATACATGGCTGTCAATTTGGGCTGGTCAAATCCGGTCAGGTACTTATTGGCAACGACAAGCATCCGGTATTCATCCTCATCAAATTTGTCGCGGGTGTCTTTTTCTGCAAAACCGTTGATGGTTTCTTCGGTGTATTCTTGTCCATCCACCATTTTTTTGCCGGAAAAGGCTATCAGGATGTTGAACGGATTACCCTTTAATCTCAAAATTCTGCGGAGTGCCCAGTAGTATTTAATGGCCGATTCAATGCTTTGGGTAACTACCATTGCCTTGGCTTTACCCTTCAACTTCTTTGTATTGACCAACTTAGTAATGAAATGGTCCAGTATGATTTCGGCTTTCGTGCCGATGGTCTGCTCATGGGTTTCCACATACGCTTTCAATCGCTTCTGCGCCTTGGCGGTATCGAATATGGGGTTGTCTTCTATGGATTTTTCGATCTCGTAGTAACTTTTGTAGGTCGTGTAATTCGCCAGCACATCCAATATAAAGCCTTCCTCGATGGCTTGTTTCATGGAATAAAGGTGGAATGGCTCGTAACTGCCGTCTTCCTGCCTAACCCCGAATTTTTCCAGCGTAGTATTTTTTGGAGTAGCCGTGAATGCCAGATAGGAAGCATTGCCGCGCATTTTTCGAGAACGCATTACTTCCAAAATCTTGTCTTGTGGGTCTGGGTCTTCTTCCTCACTGCTGTTATTGCCCATCGCCCTGTTCAGGTTGTCAGCCGCTGAACCGCTTTGGCTGCTGTGGGCTTCGTCAATGATGACGGCAAAGCGTTTGTCGCTGAGGTCTGCAATGCCATCCACGATGAATGGGAACTTTTGGATGGTGGTGATGATGATTTTTTTGCCGCCTTCCAAGTGTTCTTTCAATTCCTTGGAAGAATAAGCAGCCGCGACAATGTTTTTAACCTCGGAAAATTCTTTGATGTTCTCCCTAAGTTGCTTGTCTAAGAGACGGCGGTCCGTGACCACAATGACGGAATCAAACAATGGATTGTGAATGCCCCTGCCACCAAGGGTGGTATCACTTTCAGGATAGGTTTCAATAAGTTGGTAGGCGGCCCAAGTGATGGAATTGGACTTGCCCGAACCTGCGGAGTGTTGTATCAAATACGTCTGGCCAACCCCTTTTTTACTGGCATCGGCAATGAGTTTTCTTACCACGTCCATCTGGTGGTAGCGCGGGAAATACAAGGTCTTCTTATTCAGTGGGTCAGTGTCTTTACCATCAAAACGGACGAAATGCTGGATGATATTGGCGACACTTTGCCGGGAAAAAACATCTTCCCACAGATAGGAGGTTTTATGGCCGAATGGGTTGGGCGGATTGCCTTTGCCGAAGTTATTGCCCAGATTGAAGGGCAGGAAAAAAGTGCCTGCACCGTCCAATTTAGTGGTCATGTATGCTTCATCTGTATCTACTGCGAAATGCACGATGCAGCGACCAAATTGCAGCAAGGGTTGGGTGTTGTCGCGTTTGAACTTGTATTGGCTCTGACCATGAACCTTGGCGTTTTGACCTGTCCAATGGTTCTTTAATTCCATGGTGGCGAAAGGCATCCCGTTGATGAACAGCACCATATCAATTTCTTCCATGGAATTGTTCAAGGAATACCGCAGTTGACGGGTGACACTAAATTCGTTCCGCTCAAAATTGTCTTTGACAGATTGGCTGCTTGATGCCAAAGGCAACACATACAGCAGGGTAAAATGAGCATCATCCACTTCCAAACCCTTCCGAAGCAACCGAATGATGCCGTACTTCTTCACCATGCGGTCAAATCGTTCCAGTATTTTCAATTTCCAGTCCGGCTGCTTTTGGAGCTTGGCTAGTTCTTCGGCTTGGGTGGTTTCCAGAAAATGCCAGAACCGGGTTTCATCCAGGGCGTACTTGGCACTGAAATCAGAAGGCTTGCCAATGTAGTAGCCATTGCCACCACGGTACAATTCAGCCCGTTCGGTGACATCGCCTGCATTACCCAGTTGGCGAAGTTCTTCTAAGCAGGTGCCTGTGAGGCGTTTTTCGATGGCGGCTTCTAAGGCTTGCTCGTTAGTTTGGCTGGGCATATTGTAAAAATTCTTATCCTGAGTAGATAGATTTCAAAAAAGCAAAATTGATTATTAGGCACGTTTGGTATTCTATTCCCCACATTTACAGTTAGTTACACTTGTAGTATGGCAAAAAGCGCTCCTTGTTTTCGGAAAAACTTTTGGGAATGCCATTTCTATATTGGTGTTCCTAAGTGTAAAAGAGCAACCAATTTGAGGTAAAACGTCCAAATTTCCAATTTCATAAGGGATCAAATAAGCCCTGACAAAGTAATCTAAATCAAAGAAAAATTCATTAGGTGTTGAAGCACCAAATATCTCTCTTGAAGCATTAGTCTTTTCATCTATAAAAGTTATGAGTTTCAGTGGACGATCAAATCTACTCCAATCATCTACTTTAAAAAAGTACTGACTTTTATAATAGGTTGATTTTCCTTCATTTATTACTGCTTTTTCAACTTGGATTGGTTTTAATGTTGAGTAGGTTCCATCTTGAAAATCAACCCTGATCTTACTCATAGAAAAACCCGAGGTTGCCCCCATCCAGTTGTAGTTTTTATTGATTAGATCAGTAATCCGAAATCCAACAACGGTGTCTCTTTCAATCATTCCCACAAAGCCTTCAAAGTCAGATGTATATGATAAACTATTACTCATAAGGTCAAACTCAGAATTCAAGTTGATTTTTTTGCCATATTTAAGGACATCGGTTAGGGTTTGGCTGTTTACTCCACTTTTACAACATAGAGTAAAAATTACGACAGCAATTAGTGTACTCAAATTAATTTTGTTCATTTTTGGCAAATTTTAGAGGTTAAACTTTTATTTTCCCCGTCACCGCACTGTTGATGAGGGTCGCTTTGTATTCTTTCAGTTTTTCGATTTCGGCTTGCTTGCAGGCGATGGCAGTGGCGATTTTGGTTGTGACGGTTTCTATTCGTTTTGAAATGGCGATTTGCTCTTTCTGAGGTGGCAATGGAATGAAGAAATTCTTCAATGCTTGAAAATTCAAGCCTTCGCGCCCCCCACCTTGTTGAAAAAACCAAATTTGCCCTTGTCCAATTTCTGATGCCAAAACGGCATTTAAAAAGACGGTGGAAATGCTATTGGTTGGTCTTACAATACAGACATGCTGATTTACATTGATTGGAAAATCAACTTCAACAAAATGACAACGACCTATTGAGCCACCTGTAATATTTAAGAGAACATCTCCATTTTTAACTTGGCTATTACTCATTTCCGTATGTGTTTTTTCAGAAATGAATGCCACTCCTTCAAATTCAATTTTACCAAAAAGTACATTTTGGCTTCTCAACAAAGGAATACCTTCATCCAAATATGATGTGCCTCCGCCAGAAGGTGTAATTCCACTGCCGATTTTTAAAGTAACGTGTTTCATTCGCTTCACCTCCCAACTCTCCGGCACCTCCCCAATCCACTCCACCCCACTATCCTTCATCCGCACATTCGGATTCAGCCCACGGGTCACGGCATTGTGAATCAGGATTTGCCTGCGTTCTTTCAGCAACTCAATCAGCCGTTCTTTTTGGGCAATGGCTTGGTCAATTTGGGCGGTTTTTCGGTCAAGGAAGGCGGCGATGCGGGTTTGTTCGGATGGGGTAGGAATTAAGAAAGGTATATTTTTCATTCGGCTCTTAGCCAAATCCCATTGCCCAATTCTAACACCATCAGAAGCCGAGCCAAAAAAGGAAACATATAATTTACTTCTGATTGAAATATGGAAAAACTTTGGGTCAATTTTCTTGTGTAAATCAAAAACGAAGTAGGCGGGGCTAACAATTCCGTCCTGACCTGAAATGCCATACGAACCTTGCCAAGCCTTCATTTTATTCATTCCAAATTGCCCCTTTCGCAACACCTTATAATTTGACAAATCATCAGGTACAAAATTGTGATTTTCGTCTTCATTGTCCAAATCCCTAAGAATTACTCCTTTTTCACGAGTAATCGAGAGCAATGGCAACTCAGCCATATTATTCTCCGAAATGGGACTTAATAACTTCCCCAATCTTGAAACATCCCAATGTTCAGGAATCTCTCCAATCCAATCAACACCTGAATCCTTGTATACAGGGTAGCGTTCCATTTTGATATTATCCATTCTCGTTTCCATCAGGCTAAGTTTAAGATTTCACGAATCAAGCCGTCACTTTCGGCTTCCAACTGCAAAATGTCTGCCGTAACCGCTTCAATGCTTCGCAGCGGCTTGTGACGGTAGAAATACTTGTTGAAACTGATTTCGTAGCCAATTTTGGTGGTGTCAAGGTTGATCCACGCTTCGGGAACGTGCGGTTTAACTTCCTTTAAAAAGTATTGGTGGATGTTTTCCTTCAAGGGTACATTTTCGGTATCCCGCTGGTCGCTTTCCGTTTCGTATTCAAGGTATTCGCCCTTTTTGTCGGTGGGGAAATAACCATAGTCCGCCAGTTCGTTTTCCTTGCAACCAAGACGTTGAAGTAATTTGTCCAATTTCTCGCCGCTCAATTTGGTCGTGCCTTTGACCACTTTTTCTGATTCGGCATCGTACCAACTCACGGCGTTCAGGATGGCGTTTTTTTCCGAAGCCGTCAGTTTTAGTTTCATGTTCTTCAATTCGGCATCCACCTTTTCGGCAAAGGCGTTGAAGTTATTGTACTCCTCTGTACCAATGGCGTGTAGGAGTTCAGTGGCAATGTCAAGCAGTTCTTTTTGTTTTGTCCAGGTCGCTTGGGTCGTCAATGCTCTTGACTGCTTGGCATTCAGGTTAAGTTCCTGTCTTTCGCACCAATCCAAGATGTCTTTTTCGTGTTTGGCAATATTGGTGTACACTTCATCGCCGTATTCCTGATACGCCCATTCCATGGGTTCACGCAGGGATTTGTCGAAGCGTAATTCAGCAATCCGTTCCAATGAGAACTGGGATTTAAGGCGTTTGGGGCGTTCAATGGTCACTTTGTAGTAGCCAAAGTCGGCATTGTCAAACACCTTGCTCGCTATGCCTTCATCTCCTTGACGGTCAACCAATTGCATTTCCCGGTACACCCGCACAATCTCTTTGATGTGTTCCGGGGCGAATTCACAGTTTTTGTTGCCCAAGTTCTTGCGCAATTTCCGGTACAGCGGGTTGGCATCAATCAACTGCACCTTGCCTTTCCCGTGGGCGGCTTTATTGTTGGAAAGCACCCAAATGTAGGTAGTAATGCCTGTGTTGTAGAACAGGTTGTTGGGCATCTGGATGATACATTCCAGCCAATCGTTTTCAATAATGTGTCGGCGAATGTTGCTTTCTCCACCTCCGGCATCGCCCGTGAACAGGCTGGAACCATTGTGTACAGAAGCAATCCGGGAACCGATGGGGCTTTGGTTGAGCGGTTTCATTTTGCTCACCATTTCCATCAAAAAAAGCAACTGCCCATCGGAAGAACGCGGGGTTGCATCGGCTTCTTCCTCGTTGCCCCAATAGTCTTTCAGTCTGATTTTGAAACGAGGGTCAATGATTTCTTTGCCGTCTTTGATGTATTTCAAGTCACTTGCCCACGATTTACCGTATGGCGGATTGGAGAGCATGAAATTGAAGGTCATCCCGGCAAATTCATCCGTACTCAGTGTAGAACCGACTTTGATATTTTCGGGGTTGTTGCCCTTAATCATCATGTCGGATTTGCAGATGGCGTAGGTCTCGTCGTTGATTTCCTTTCCGTAAAGGTGGACATCACCCGTTGCCCGAATCTCCCCATCCTCGTCTTTGATAAAATTCTGGGATTCCGTCAGCATACCACCCGAACCACAGGCCGGGTCGTAAATAGTCATCACAGGTGGAAGGGTATCCTTCACCGGGTCAAAAATCACATGGGTCATTAGGTCAATGACTTCACGGGGCGTAAAGTGTTCTCCGGCTTCTTCGTTGTTTTCTTCGTTGAACTTCCTGATGAGTTCTTCAAAGACATAGCCCATTCCAAGATTGGACAGCGGTGGCAACTTTCGACCATCAGGGTCAATTTTTTCAAACGGGGTCAAGTTGATCTTGGGCGACGTGAATTTTTCCAGCACATCAAGAAGTCGATCTTTGGTTGCCATGTGTCTTACTTGACTCCGCAGTTTGAACTTCTCAATGATCTCTACTACGTTAGCACTGAACCCTTTCAGATATTCCTCAAAGTTGGCAAGGAGTAATTGTTGGCTGTTGGTGGCTGTATCGTGCAGCCGTTGCAAGGTCCATGGGCTTGTATTATAAAAGACATAGCCGGATGCCTGACGCAAGCCGTTATCGTCCCATTCGGTGAATCCGGCTTCATCCCGTTGGAAGGCTATTTCTTCCAACACGGCTTCTTTGGTGGGTTCCAAAAGGGCATCCAAGCGCCGAAGCACTACCATGGGCAGTATGACATCACGGTATTTTCCACGGACGTAGACATCGCGCAGGCAGTCGTCAGCGATAGACCAAATGAAGGATACGAGTTTGTTGTGAACGGAGTGGTTCATTGATTGGGTTTGGATTTTGGGCAAATGTAGAAAAAAGCCCCTGTTTCTGGGAAGAAAAACAGGGGCTGTGGATGTTGAAATTGGTTTGGGCTTACTGCAAATAATATGAAGTCATATTAGTGAAGTTTGCATATGGTATTTGGAATTCATTTATAGCCCAGATTAAACCCAAAATAGGATTATCTGATTGCCACACATTGGAATTGATTCGTGTGCCGAAATTATCCAATGCACTGACTACCGTTGGATTGTTGTGAGTATCACCTAACACTATGTATCCATGCGGCATGTTTTTATGTGATAATATAACAATCAAAGAGATAAGCGATTGTTTAATTTCTGTTTCCAAGGTTTTGGGGGCAACAATGGAGTTGAAAGCCACTACAAAAAAAGGTGGCGGTTTTTGCTCATCTTCCTTAGTATAAAAATCATTTAAATTCGCGTTATTATTATCAGGATGCCTTTTGAAATTCGCCAACAAGTTTGAAGCAGCAACAATTTTTTCTAATTCCTCTGTCGTTAATGAAACTTTCATCT
>JBIKUE010000024.1:0-46060 GCA_044347755.1 Saprospiraceae bacterium | reverse complement strand
TTTGAGCGACTCCTGCCGCCAGTACAAAACCTCGACGTTGTTACCTGGAACAACCGCCTGCTGGCCGCCATAGACCAAACCGTGGCCGCCCTGGATGCCAACGAGGCTGATACCACCAAAACCACCCGAGATGCCGCAGAAGTGCTGCGCCAGTTCCAAAGCCAGCTCCGAACGCGTGAGGAATTGTACTGGCACGAATGGGTGAAAATCAGCAAAACCAACCCCGGCGCCAAAAGCAGAGACCTCATGGAAGACCTGCGCGAAATGGCCCAGCGGCATACCGCCCATCCGCAGTTTCACGAAGATATCAAAAGCTATATAGGGATGGTGTTTGATATTTCTGCCGATGCCCTGCACGAATACGAGCAATACAAGAAAAAACGCGGCCTGATTGACTACACCGACATGGAGACGTACGTGAGCAAGCTCCTGCGGGTGGAAAGCGTGCGCCAAACCCTGCGCGAAGAACTGGATCTGCTGTTGGTAGACGAGTTTCAGGACACCTCGCCCATCCAGCTCGATATCTTCCTGCAAATCAGCGGCCTGGCCCGGCATTCCATCTGGGTAGGCGATCCCAAGCAAAGTATCTACGGTTTCCGCGGCGCCGAACCCGCCCTGATGCAGGCCATCATCCAGGCCACCGGCGGGGTGAAAGACGAGAATATCCTGAAAAAATCCTGGCGCAGCCGGCCCGATCTGGTACACGCCTCCAATGCCATTTTTGAACGTGCCTTTGAGGGCATGCCCCGGGAACAGATTGTGCTGGAGCCGGCCCTTGCCGACAACCCCGAGCTTAGGCAGGGACTGGCTCTGCAGCACTGGCATTTTAAATCCGAACTGGATGAAAGAAAACCGCCCGGAGCGCCCTGGCTCGATCTGTGCATTGCCGATCAGGTGCGCATCCTGCTGGAACGCGGCGTGCCGGTAGCCAACAAAAAACGCACAGAAGCCCGTCCGCTGCGTCCGGGCGACATAGCCATCCTGTGCCGCAGCAACCGCCAGTGCCTGAGCATGGCCGATGCCCTGCACCATGTAGGTTTGAAAGCCGCCATTGCCCGCAACGGACTGCTGCAAACCCCGGAAGCCAAGCTGGTGCTGGCCTGTCTGAAATTCCTGGTTACGCCCGGCGATGCCCTGGCCGCGGCAGAAATCCTGTTCCTCACCGGCAGCATGGACCTGGAGCAGATTGTGAACCGGCGCCTGGAATATTTGGCCGAACATGGCGATGGACGGTCGTACGGCGGCGAATGGGTGGAAAACGCACCGATCCTGGAGCACCTGCGCAGCATGAAACCGCGCACGGCCGATTTATCCGCCTCCGAGATCCTCAATTTTGTGCTGGAAGAGCTCGACCTGCGCCGGGCCGTGGTGCAACTTGGCAACCCCGATCAGCGCCTGGACAACCTCGACCGTCTGCGCCGCTATGCCCTGGATTACGAGTCTGCTTGTCAGCGTTTGCACTCGGCAGCCTCGCTGGGCGGCTTCCTGCTCTGGCTGCAGCAACTGGCCGATCAGGAGCTGGATGCCCAGGGCTCCGGCGAGTCAGAGGATGCCGTCAAAGTGCTCACCTACCACCGTTCCAAGGGCCTGGAGTACCCCGTTACGATTTGTCATGCCCTGGAACAAAGCCTCAAAGAGCAAATCTGGGGGCTCAACCTCGTGAGCGAAACCGACGAGCCCGACCTCAACAATATTTTGGGCAACCGCTGGCTGCGTTTCTGGGTAAATCCGTACGCGGATCAGTACCGGAATACCCCGCTGGAAGAAGCAGTAGAACAAACGGAAGAATACATGGCAGCCCGCCGGGTGGCGCTGGAGGAAGAAGCCCGGCTCCTGTACGTGGGCATCACCCGTGCGCGCGACACCCTGATATTCCCCACTACCGTAAAAGCTACCACCTGGCTCAACCGCGTGTTCAGCAAGGGCGACGAGAGCATACCCACCCTGGATCCGCACTCCGATGAAACCCCGTTTTACCACCAGGGCATGCCCCTGCGCATAGACACCGAGGTGTGCTACAAGGGCCGGGAATTTCCGGAGCATACCCGGGCAGAAACCACTGTGCAGTATCATGCTGAACGGAAAGGCCGTACGCCTTCCATACAGCCCCCTTTGTGGATAGATCCGCTGCGTGAAATGCCCCCTGGTGTACAGCTCACACCCGGCGAGCCTGAGGTATGGAGCCATTGGCTGGAATTCCGGGGCGAATATGTGCCGGAAATAGGCAAGGCCCTTACCACGTTTATACTGGCCGACCGTCCCGGATTGCCGGAAGCAGACCGCCTGTTCATAGCCCGCAAGCAAATGCAGATACGCCGTTTAAAGGATCAGGTTACGCCCGAGCAGTTTTTACGGCAATCAACGGCATTTTACGCCTTTATACAGCAAAAATTTGCCCCCACGCGTATACTGGCCCACTACAACGCCGAAGCCCCCCAGGGCAAGCGCCTGCTCAAACTCGAAGCCGATCTCTACCTGGAAACCCCTTCCGGCCCGGTAATCCTGCATTTTGCGCCTTTTGCGGAGGGCATGAAAAAGTGGAAACAAACGGTGCAGGGGGTGAGTCCGTTGCTGGCCTGGTGGAAGGTGGTGAAGGAGGGGGTGGTGGTTTGGGTGATTTTTGGGGTGGAGGGGCAGGTGGTGAAGGTGGGGTGAGGGTGATGTAAAGCTATTTCAGGACAAGACATGTGCATTTTTGGGTCAAAGATCTACAGCCATCCCAGGCTTACTCATGTGCGAAGTCAAATGGAAAAAAGGTCGGCAGAGAAGGGGTTTCCCGCAGATTTACGCAGAGGGCGTTCGGCTTAATGGCCCGGGGTATACAGGGCTGGTGAGAGCTTCAACGTTATCTTTGACATCAAACTACTATCCTCCCCCACCACTCATCCCAATATCTCCAGCAGCCATTCCCGTTCGGCCAGGTATTGTTCTTTGAGGATTTTTTGCCGCATTTGATCCCGGCCCCGTTTGTCGCCGGGCTGGAGTCGGAGTATTTGCTGCATGATGCGTATGAAGTTGCCATACATGAAATAATGGTACCCAATATTGCGATGCCGGAGCAAGTAGGTGCGAAAACTGTGCAACAACGAATCCAGCGCTGAAAAATCACCCTGATCATAGTACATCAGCACCATCATCCGGCGCGCATCCAGGTTGTAGTACGCATCCCGGAAGGTTACTTTTAATAGAATTTCCTGTGCTTCCTGGTATTCTTTTCGTTTGAAATACCAAAGGGCAAGGTTAAATTTGTAGGCATTTTGACGGTCGGCCACCGGAAGTGCATTGCGGTAATCATCCAAAAATTGTCGCGACCAATCCCATTCGTCGCATTTGATCGCCAGAAAAATGATGTTTTGGTGCATGGTTCGGGGCATGATGCCATTATTTAAAAGCAGCTGGTCTTTCAAACCATTTTTATACATTTCCAGGGTTTCGCGTACCCATTGAAATTCGCCGGAGTTGATGCGGTGGATACAATAATTGATCGCTATCTGCCAGGGATCACGTATCTCATCCGGTGCAAACAATGCACTGTGCTCCAGGAGTAGTGACTTAAGTAATTGATAATCTGCTTCTTCCCGGTATTGCAATAATCTGAAACAACGGTAATACACTTGAACGGAAGGTACATCGTTGTAATGCCCGACCTCCATTCTGGCTAATGTTTCAGGCAAATAATCAATCGTTTCCAGGGTTCGTTCCGGCGAATTGAACGCAGCGCAACCATGTCTGAGGGCAATATTGGCCACGTATGCCCCAAAGGCATCCGATGCTTTTTTCAGTTGAACAGGATCCGGCTTACTATTCCTGACATTGAATTCCAATCGTTCAAACTGGATCTGGTACTGTGCAAAAGAAAAATCTTCGCTCTTCCGAACCTGCGATGCCGCCATTTGCAGGGCTTTGAACTCCTTCTCATACACCGTATCCAATTCCCGTTTGCGCAGGGCTCTGCATAGCATTAATCCCGTGGATGCATCGTCCTGCGACCATTCCCGGTAGGCCATCCAGGCCTTCAGGGCAGTGAAAAGGAAGGACATGGAGTAGCGTAAGGCGGCATCTTCCACTGCCGATAATTTTTCAACCTGTGACCGGGTTTTTCCTCCAGGGCGCTTTTTCTTGCTGTCGGATCCGAACACTTTTGCATACACCGCCATTTTGCCCAATGCATCGGAATGCTCTTCTGTGGCCCCGCGAACAGGAACTATTTGACAAAGATGCCGGCAAAGGCGGCTGACCTCCTCCCTGCGATTGACGAACGGCGATTCAACCCAACGCATCAGATCTGCGCGTTCCCGGGCGCCCAGCGATTGAATGACTTTGACCAATGGTGTATGCTGCATGACAAAAATGGGTTAAAAAAACGTCAGGCCTGAAGTAAAAAACAAGTTTAATTGTTGATAATATGTATTTTATTGCATTGATAATCATTTTATTAGCCTATATTTATTATATAAACTATTGACAAAGGTAAAAATTTGTGCTTTCATTATGATTAGCCATGTTTGACTTTTGTATCGAACATTCCGGGCTACGCTACTGGAAATTATGGGTTCAGACCTGTAAGGTTTCGAAACCTTATAGGTCTGAAGTAGCGTAATTCCTGACTCATTTCCCACAGAATAGGTCGCCTAAATCGTACTATTTTTTGCGCTACAAGGGTCTGCACCTTTGTACTGCCTCCCAATACGTTCACATTAACTACTTAATTTTTTAATTCCCATGAACATCTTTTTTGCTTTTCCCCATCGCGGGTTGCGCACAGGTTGGCCCTTAGCCCTTGCTTTCCTGTTGCTCGGCATCACTTCAATCCGTGCTACCACTTATTCCGTCAGCAATACGGACGACGATGGCGCCGGTTCACTGCGGCAGGCCATCATTGACGCCAACAACAACCCCGGGGCAGACGTGATTGATTTTTCGGTGGCCGGTACGGTGAATCTGCTTTCGGATTTGCCCAGTATAACTGACGCCCTGAGCATTGACGGCACTACTGCGCCAGGGTATGTGTCTGGCGTCCCAACGTTCATGCTGGACGGTGCCGTGTTTGCCTTTCTTCGCGCAGATGAACCTTCGTCCCTTACCATCCGGGGCATTGGCGTCAGCAAAACCGGCGATCTGGGAGGGAACGGTTTTATAGGCTATACCTCTTTTGGTGAGATTGTGATTGAAAATTGCAGGTTCTACAACTGCGAGACTGGTATTTACTGCTATGGAGATGCCAACTGGACCCTTGCCCACAACGACCTGAGAGGTTCAGTTAATGGTCTTCAATTCTACTTCGTACAAGCCGGCAATATTAATGCACATGACAACCGCTTTGGCGGAGCTATTTGTTATTACGGGATATACATGGAAAATTGCGCCAATAAAATCATCGGCGATGAAACAGCCATTCCTGCAGCCGATATCCTGATTAGATCTGCCGACAGTATTACGACTTGTCAGAGAGCTATCCGCACGGTATGGTGCTCAGATCTGGTGTTTGATCATCTGGACGCTTCGTACTATCCCGGCGGGGCTACAAACGAAACGGGGATTTCCAATCAGTTCCCATCCGGCACGATGACTGTGAAAAATTGTAAGGTGAACAACCGTTTGTATGGAATCAATTCGACTGGTAATGCGCAATGGATTATTGAGAACAACGATTTGAGCAGCACTACCAACCCAATGATCTTCAGCTACGTGGAAACCGGAACCATTCAGGCTTCAGGCAACCTGTTTCATGGCGCTATAAACGGACTTGATTTCAATATTTGCGCCAACATCAGCATTGGCGGCGAAAGCGCCTCGCCCGCTCCGGACATCCTCATCAGAGATTCGGAAGGACTGACCAGCGTTCCAAATGCTGCGATTGATGTTACCTATTGTTACAATCTGACTTTTGATGGATTGGATCTGAGTTTTTCGCAACCGTTTCAAAGCGGTGCGGCCATTTATGTTACGAATTCTTTCGATCCTTTTGGATACATGACCATAAAAAACTGCAAAGCGCAGAACAGGGGCATAGCGTTCAACTGTTACGGCGACTCGGATTGGACCCTGACGGGTAATGATATGCGGTACTCCGGCACAGGCATAGAGTTCGTAAGAATTCCCACCGGAACAATTACAGCGCATGACAACCTTTTCGGTGGCCCAGGCGCCAATTACGGCCTTACCCTGAATGAAGTATCCAACAAGATCATTGGCGATGAAAATGCCCTTTCTGCTCCGGATATCCTCATCAGGGATTCAGACGGATTGCGCGATGCTATTAATGCGATAAATGCGGGTAACTGCGTCAATTTGACCTTTGACAATCTGGACCTGAGTGCCCCTGTTTATTCCGACATATCTTCTGGACTTGGTACTTACAACCTGACGGGGACAGGGGTTGTGCGCAATTGCAACGCGCAAAACCGCAGGAACGGAATAGGTTGCGATGGCAATGCCAATTGGACGATTGTTGACAACGATGTGCGAAACTGTTTCATTGGTCTGTCCATTGGAAACCACTATGTAGGGGAAGTAGCCGCATCCGGCAATCTGTTCGGCGGAACCAATGCCACCTATGGTTTGTTGCTCACACGATGTTTCGACCTGATTATTGGCGATGAAAATGCCGTTCCTCCGGCCGACATACGGATCAGGGACACCGATGGCCTCACCAATGTGGCCACTTACAGCGTGTATAACTATGATGGTGCAAACCTTCGGTTTGACAACCTGGATCTGAGCTATGCAGGAGGAACAGCCACCGGAAACGGTTTTTATTCCCAGGCGTTAAGCGGTCCGGTAACCATCCGAAAATGCCTCATCACTAACCGTGCTGAAGGCATCCGTTTTGATGGAATCACCACAAACAGCCGCATTTCCTGCAACACCGTAACCGATTGCCAAACCGGTATCAGTACACTTGGTACACACACGGATCTTGCGGTTACAAACAATACTTTATTGAACAACCAAAATTCCATTCAACAGGCAGGCTCCCAACTGAACGCAAAACTCAATTTCTGGGGTGGAGCAGCGCCTGTTAATGGTGGACTCAACGGGTATACCGGCGATGTGCTGGTCATTCCTTTCCTGAATGCGCCACCGGATTGTCCGGCAGCTTGTGCAGATGCAGACGGTGACGATATCTGCGATGAAGACGACAACTGTGATTTCGATGCCAATCCATCTCAGGCAGACAGCGATTGCGATGGGGTAGGCGATGCCTGTGATGTTTGCCCTAATGGCAATGATGCTATGGATAATAATCAGGATGGAATTCCGGATTGCAGTCAGTTGCTGGCTTATGAAGACTACAGTGATGATTGGAAATGTGGGAACAATAAAATCCTGGTTTGTCATAATGGCAATACCAAGTGCATCAATAAAAATGCATTGGCTGTACACCTACTTCATGGCGATATGGTTGGTAATTGCATAAGTTGCGGAAACAAACCAACCAGAATCCGGTCCGCTGAAAACTCGTTTTCGGAAGAAGCCCTGGAAATGGACGTACACCCCAATCCGGCCAGCGATGAAGTGAGTATCCATTTGGATGGATTGGACACAAAGGCTGTATTGACCATTACAGATCAATTAGGTAAAACCGTTTGGACTGGGGCTTTGTCAGAGGATCAAACGGAAATCAATCTGGATCTTTCAGATGGCAAGTTTAGCACCGGGGTTTATCAGGTAAGTATTCGTACTGAAAACCAGCTGTTGACCACGCGTCTGATCATAACGAAATAAAAAACCCGTGAACTATGCATCGCCTCGCGCCGCTTACTGCGTCGCGGGGCGTTTTTGTTTCGGGGATACAAATATTGACGCCCCTACAAATATTGGCGCCCCGCTGGGGCTACAAATATTGGCGCCCCTACAAATATTGGCGCCCCGCTGGGGCTACAAATGGTGACGCCCCGGCGTCCGGGCGCGGCAAAAAGTGCAGAGTATCGAACACCGAAGTTTTTCGCAGATTCCCCGCCTGGCATTTCACTCAGGCTCGCTATCAACTACCTTTGGAACTATTTTCCCGTTTCTTTTGTATTATTTCCCAAATGCCCCCTAAATGACTTAAATGACCTAAATGACCTATCGAATGACACCCCACATCCTCCAACACTTACACCAAACCGCCAGGCGGGAAGGTTTTCAAATCCTGTATGCCTGCGAAACCGGCAGCCGCGGCTGGGGCTTTGCGTCGCCGGACAGCGATTTTGATGTGCGGTACATTTTTGTGTATCCGCGGGAGCGGTATTTGTCGGTGTTTGAACCACCGGAACAGTTTACCCAAATGCTGGAGGCAGACGGCGAGGAGCTGGACTTTAGTGGCTGGGAGCTGGGCAAGTTGCTGCGGCTCCTGAGCAAATCCAATGCAACGCCCTATGAGTGGCTGCAATCGCCTATCGTTTATCAGGAAGTCCCGGAGTTTAGGGAAGCGCTTTTTTCATTGGGCGCTGAGTACCTGAATCCGCGCACGTTGATCCATCATTACCTGGGTATTTGCCATAAAAGCATGCACACGGGTATTGACGGTGATCAAATCAATATCAAAAAGTACTTCTATGTGCTTCGGCCGTTACTTGCGGCTAAATGGGCTGCCGACAAGCGCTCGGTGCCTCCTATGCAATTCCGACCTTTGCTGAACCAACTGGATGAATCCATGCCGGTGCGGCAATTGATTGAGCAACTCTGGATAGCCAAGGAACAGGCCAAAGAAGGCGCCTACACACCTCTGTTGCCAGAGATACAGCATTTTGTTGCAGAGGAAATGGCGCGCTGCAAAGAACTGGCCGATGCAATGGAAAGCAATCCGCGAAATTCAGCGCCGCTGGACCAATTTTTTAGACAATGGCTGATAGACTAACCATATCTGATATAAAATCCCGCAAACTGTTGCTGTTTGAATGCATCAGCGGCAGCAAGGCTTATGGCACGGATTTGCCAGATTCGGATACGGATCTGAAGGGTGTGTTTATACTGCCGGAAAGCGATTTTTATGGCCTGGACTACACAGATCAGGTTGCCAGTGAGAAAAACGACGAGGTGTATTACGAACTCAGGCGTTTTGCGGAATTGCTCTATCAAAGCAATCCCGGTATCCTGGAAATGCTGGCCAGTCCGCCGGATTGTATTTTGTATTGCGATCCCTTGTTTGAGGTTTTTTTGCAGGAAAATTTTTTATCCAGGCGCTGTAAGGAAACGTTTGCGGGTTTTGCTTTTGCCCAAATCAAAAAAGCGCGTGGATTGAATAAAAAAATCAATCAGCCCATGGAGCAGGCGCGCAAAACGCCGCTAGATTTTTGCTTTGTGCCCGTTAAACAAGGCTCTATGCCGCTCTTGCAATGGCTTCAAAATCAGGGGCTATTGCAGGAGCGCTGCGGACTGGTGCCGGTGCCCAATATGCGGGATTTGTATGCCTTGTTTTATGACGAAACCGGTGTTATGGGCTTTTCCGGTATTGTCAAAAAAGACCATGCCAACGAAGTAGCCCTGAGCAGCGTTCCGAAAGGCATGGAACCGCTTAACCTGCTGTCGTTCAATAAAGACGGCTATTCCATGCATTGCAGACAATACCGGGAGTATCAGGACTGGTTGGTTCAGCGGAATGAATCGCGTTACCAAAATACCCTGGAGCACGGTAAAAACTACGATGCCAAGAACATGATGCACACCATCAGGCTGCTGGAAACGGCGGCAGAAATACTTGGCCAGGGAAAACTTCAGGTGCGCAGGCCCAATCGGGAAGATTTGCTGCAAATAAGAAAGGGCGAGTATAGCTATGAAGCCCTGATGGAGCGGGCGGAGCATAAATTGGCAGAGATAGAAGCATTGGCCGAAACCTCGCCTTTACCGGATCAGCCGGATAAAAATCAGATAGAGCGGTTGTTGGTGGAGGTTAGGAAGGGGTGGTATGCGCGGGATGCTCACTAGTGGTGAACCAACTTAGCAACTGAAAAATGTGCACTTTTTTAAAATATTTTGTATAAATTTTAATACGTTTAAAATACCAATTGTTTTATATTTGTTGCCTGTTTAAAACAAAAAACCATATTTTCTATGCAACTGACACAATTGGTATCCGTCATTCAAGCTACACATGATTTTGCCCAAAAGTTTGCGGTACAACAGGTAAACAGCGCGCTGACCATTCGAAATTGGATGGTTGGTTTTTATATCGTAGAATATGAGCAAAATGGAGAAGACAGGGCGCAGTATGGCGCTAAACTTTTGCCTTTTCTTGCTTAATCGTTGAAATCCAAGAATATAAAGGGGCTCGACGAGCGTTCGTTGCGCGATTGTCGGGCATTTTACCAAACCTATCCTCAAATTTGGGGGACACTGTCCCCCAAATTACATGAATATGGAGATCGTCAGAATGAACTATTCTGGGCCATAGTGAAAAAGCTTGATCATGCTATTGACAACCTACCTGAACAGGATTCCTTCCCTCCCGAAATCCTGCTTTCCCACTTAAGCTTTTCGCATTTTGTTGAGCTGCTGCGGGCTGATACGCCTTTGAAAAGAATGTTTTATGAGGTACAAGCCATCAAAAACAACTGGGGCGTGCGCGAGTTGGAACGCGCGATGAATACCATGCTTTTTGAGCGCACCGGATTGTCGGCAAACAAGGAGGCTGTGCTGGAAAAAATGAAAGGTAGCGTGCCGCTCTCCCCAACAGATGTGATAAAAAATCCGGTTTTACTGGATTTTTTAGGTCTGGATGAAAAGCCTGCCTACACCGAAACAGATCTCGAACAGGCTATTATCAATCACCTGCAACAGTTTCCCATAGAAATGGGAAGAGGATTTTGTTTCGAAGCCCGGCAAAAACGAATCACTTTTGGCAACACGCACTAGACTTCCTGGGAAAGTAGTTTGGTAGCGGGAAAAGCTGCTCGTTTTTTGTCTGCCAAGGTGAATTTTGCAGTCGAAATCGGGCATATTCGGCGAAAAATTCAACGAAGGCAGGCGAAAAAGGGGCGGTTTTACAGCCCCAAACTACTTTCGCAGGAAGTCTACTATAGGATTGATCTGGTTTTCTATCACCGGGTATTAAAATGCCATGTGTTGCTGGACCTCAAAATTGGCAAATTTGATCATGCGGATGCCGGGCAAATGAATGTATACCTCAACTATTACCGAAAAAATGAAATGACGGAACTGGATAACCCGCCTATAGGTATCATTTTGTGTGCAGACAAGGAAGACTCACTGGTAGAATATGCCACTATTGACATGCCTCATGAAGTTTTTGTCAGCAAGTATCTGGTGGCTCTGCCCAGCGTTGAAACCCTCAAGAAGTTGATTGATGAAGACAGAGCGCAGATATTGGGATAAAAAGGGTTGATTATTTTCCTGTATATGGTTTTCTGAAGATTAACACAACGGGTGACAGCAGACTTCGCAGAACCGTTGGGTTTGGCAACCGTACTATAGCGCTCCTACCCGATACTCCGAAACAGCCACGGTCTTACCTCCCACCAGGGTTTGTACCACGCGGCGGTCGGGCATATCGGTGCGGATGAATTCCGGATGTGTAGCGGTTAATGGCCCACCGCTGAATACGTCTGCCCGAATATGCCGGGTATTTGCCGTAATCCGGAATCGCAACGGATACGCGGTGGTATTTCTGAAGCGCAGGTCTTTGTAGCCAAACACCACAGTTGCATCAGACCCCAAAGGGGCAAACCGGTCTGCTTCAGCATAAATATCAACAGAATGAGAATGGCGTTCCAGTATTTCCATGCCAGTGGCGATGGCTACATAATAGAGCAATCCGGATACCTGACATAAGCCACCGCCATAATCGCCCCGGATCTTGCCGGCCACCAGGTTGCGCCCTTTTTTATAACCCTTTCTGGCACCCGGATAACCCACTACATGCCAAAAGGAAAACACCTGTCCGGGCAAAAGCAACACCTGCTGAATACGCGTTGCTGCGGTTTGCATGTTGTGTACTTTGTTTTCAAAAAAGGCACTGGGCATGATGGGTTGTTCCTCTTGCATGGCCTCCAGCAAAGGCGTCGAATCGGTGGTTTCAGACTTCGCTAATTGCCGGGAAATACCGCTGCGATGATCTACACAGCCCCTCCGGACCAGTTGATAGCCCAATTTGATGGGACGTGGCACGATGCTTCGAATATTCATGTATAGGCCAAAATAATCATCAGAACTATTGCATAGTGGTCGACCAACTTAGTTTCTGAAAAACATGCGGCAGCTTTTAGCGCCTGTAACCGTTGTTTGTCGGTAATAATGTCTCGCATTACGCCCTCCAAACGCCTTGACATACCCTAAAATCTGCTCCCCTATTTTCCAGCAACTAAGTGGGAGAACCACTAGGGGGGCGTTGGCACAATTTGGTTGAAATGGGTTTTTAGGTGGGTAAGATAGGGAGATTAACCAGGTCCTTAACGTCATTCGGGAGGCATTTTTCATTTGTTGGCTTGCCGCTAAGCATTCCGGCGGAGCAACACCTGGCGATAAACACTTTCACCGCTCCAATCAACCATCTATCGCTGTAACACACACCCTATGATACCGCAATAAATGGCTGACTGGACATCGTTGGATAGCTGAAATTACACTCTCTAAAAATACACCCTGTACATCAGGTTCGGGAAGAACCCAAATTGCGTCATGTGGCCCACTTTGCCGGGTTCGGTCTCATCGTAAAACTCCATGATCCGGCCTTTGTTATTGGTTACATTATCCAGATTCAGGAAAAGTTCATGTGTAGCCCTGCGTTTGTTCCATTTGTAACTCATGGAAACCTGAATTTGGTACGGATCATCCAGGCTGGTCTCAAACGCCCGGGAATAATCCCAAACCTGATTTTTAGCCACATCCACCGCCAGATTGCCGCCTGCATCGCGGAGCAGGGGTATGATTTTGCGTCCGCCTCCGAAAAACATTCTGGTATTCAGGGCAAAGGTTTGGTTTTTGCGTTTGCCCAATCCGGGAAACTCTTTCCCTGCCAGAGCATTGACCAG
Source organism: Saprospiraceae bacterium (assembly GCA_044347755.1). Classification (GTDB taxonomy): domain Bacteria; phylum Bacteroidota; class Bacteroidia; order Chitinophagales; family Saprospiraceae; genus M3007. The sequence goes on along the minus strand of JBIKUE010000024.1, from coordinate 33,086 downwards.
ATAATCCCCGGCAAAAGGCGTATTGCGCTCTAGACCATCCAAAGGGGTGTATTTGGAGCGGTAAATGGAGCCATTCAGTAGGAAATAATAGTTGCGACTGAAGAATTTTTCCAGGGTGATTTCCACACCGTAGTTCCTGCCTTTCCCGGCATTCACTAAATCCACATACCGAAAATCCAGGCCTTCCACGATGGTGGCAAAATAGCTCGTATCCAGATTCTCCACCGGCAAATCAAACAGGTTTTGGTAGTAAAATTCCACTTTTGCCCGCATGTTTTTGCCCAAACGGCGCTCGAAACCGAGCACAAAATGGTCGGCTTTGAGCAAATCAAGGTCGCGGTTTGGCTCGGTTACGCTGCCGTTGGGCTGTTTCACTTTGGCAAAATAATGGTGAATGCTTTCCATATTGGAATGTCTGCCGTACCCGATATTAACCTTGCAGCCGCCTGTGGCCCGCCATTCCAGGGCCAGGCGCGGCTCGAGGGTGCTTTTTTGGTTGAACAATACGTTCATGTTGTGCAGCCCGGCAACCAACAGCAGCCTTTCCGTTGCGCGATATTTCCAGCTGACAAAATTTCGGATGGTGCTGATGTTTTCCTGAAAATCCAACAGAGCCACTTTCTGGGATCCTGCGTTTGAAAACCGGTTTTGTTCAAAACGGGCATCAAAAAGCGTGTACTTGGAGCCGACCTGCACTTTACTCCGGGCGTTAAATTTGTGGAGATACGTAAGCGAACCCCTGTATGCCGGCCTGCGCAACTGCCCCTGAAAGGTCTGGCTTTTGCTGATAACCGAATCCCGGATCTGTTCCCCTTCATCGTTGTAAAACCGCACCACACCAGCTTCAAAAATATCGTCCTCTATGCCCTCACTGGAGTAGGTCAAACCCGACAGGAGCAAGCCTTTTGACCCGATCGGAATGCTGTGTTTGATGCCCCCGTTGAACAGGTGGGATTTTTTGTTAAAATCATTACGCGTTTCAGACTGGGTGGTGTTATCGCCGGGCGTCACCCAAATGGCTGGCGTTACATCTTCAAACTGGAATGTGCTCCGGCCTCCCAAACCATACACCGAAAAAAGGCCTGCTCTTTTGGTAGGCAATACTATTTTAAAGGTGGCATCCTGAAAGTTCAACACACCACTCACGATATCCACCAGGCCGAGGTCTGATACCAAACCCACCGTGGAGTAACGGTAATTGACCAAAAACGAACCGCCATAGCCTTTTTTAAAGGGCCCTTCAACCGTCATTTCGGTGCCCAGCAAGCCAAAACCGAATACAAATTCGGTTTTTTCGTTGTTGCCCGCGCGCAGGCGCACATCGTACACGCCCGAGAGCGCATCGCCAAATTCCGGGGCGAATGCACCCGTGTGGAAATCGGAGGCTGCCAACAGGTTGTTGTTCAGGATACTTACAGATCCGCCCACCGCGCTTTGGTCGCCAAAATGATTGGGATTGGTAATTTGTTCGCCTTCGAGTCGCCATTGCACATATTTGGGCGAGTTGCCGCGCACGATAATGTCGTTGGAGCCATCTTGCGTACTGGTAATTCCTGCGAAATTGGAGAGAATGCGCGAGGGGTCGTTGAAACCGCCGGCGTATCGGTTGGTTTCTTCGGGAGAAATGGAGCGGGTGGAAAGCAATGCCATTTCATTAACCGCTTCACCTTTGTTTTGAGTGGCTGTGATGGTGATTTCCTGCAGTTTTGCGGTAGATTCCCGCATTTCGAGGGTTAGAACAACCTCCTTTCCGGAATTGACCACCAGATTTTGCACCACTAAAGGCTCATATCCGAGGTATGTAGCCTGCAAAGAAACCCTGCCAATGGGCACCTTTTCCATCCTGAAAAGGCCATCGGCATCCGTCATGGCGCCTATTTGAGGTTCCGTATCCAGGATGATTTTTGCCCCAATGAGGGGTTGTTTGGTATCTGCGTCAAGTACCACGCCGCGCAGGGTTTGGGAGAGTGTCTGGCCAAAACTTTGGCCCATGAAAAAGACGACGAACAGCGTCGCCAAGCTGAGTTTTTGCTTCATAAATTCTTGTGTTTAAAAATTTGAAGCAAAAGTCAGGGCAGGCCAGGTGGCGGTTCATTGACTTAAGATAAGAAATGCTCAACGATCCATAATCCGCTTGCGGATCCGGCTCAGGGACTCCGGGGTAACGCCCAGATAACTGGCCAATTGGTATTGAGGAACGCGGTCCAACAAGTCGGCCCGGGTATTCAGCAAGTTCAGATAACGTTCTTCGGGGTTGGTCATGATAAATTCCGCCAGGGTTTCCTGGCTTTTCTGAAGCTCAAATTCAACTCCTATGCGGTTGATGGTTTCCATGCGGGGCATGGCTTGCATAAAAAACTGCTCATCTTCCGGGCGGCCCTCCACCACGATGCAATCTTCGTTGCAAACCAAGTAGTATTTAGAGGCCTTGTTTTCAAATAAAAAAGTGGAAGTAACCGGCATGCCCTCGGTGAAAAAATGGGTTGTTTTCTCGTTGCCGTCCGTAGTCAGATAATACTGCCGGACGCAGCCCTGCAACACAAAATAACACACATTGCCTATCTGCCCTTCCCGGAGCAAAACCTTGCCTTTTCTATACGACCTTATCTTGATTAAGGTAAGAATCTGGTCTATTTCCGGCTCACTGAGCGGTGCAAACTGTAATACATAATCAATTAATACCTGTTCGGCTTTGCTGCGCCGGGGAGATGTGGGAGCCGCTGTATGTGGAGTTGTAGATATTATTGCAGTCATGTTTTGGTGCACTTGTTTTAAAAAATATGTCGAAAAAAAAGACTGCTCAGTTCCCGGAGTTGGGCTTTTCGACCGGATTTAGGGATTCATGGACGAAGGCAATACCAACCGCCAAACCGGTTAGGGTTCAAAAGCATCTATCTAAATCGCAACCTTTGCACCTGATTTTGGTTAAATTAACGCTACTTTTAATCCAGTTTACAACTATTGGTGAACCAACTTAGTCCCTAAAAAACTGAAGGTTGCTTTTGGCGCCTGATTTCGTTGTTTATCGCTTTTTATGTCCCGCATAAAGCACTCTAAACGCCTAATCAAACCCCAAAATCATCACTTCAGTTTTTCAGTTACTAAATTGGTTCAGCACTATGGGCTTTTTGAAAACATGAAAAAACCCCTTCTTTTACTTTTATGCTTTGTATTTGCCTTACAGGTCTCTGCCCAAATGCAGGGTATCCGAAGGATCAGGGTACTTGATGCCCTGACACGGGAGCCCGTTGTAGCAGCTACTGTAGTGCTGGAAGGAGTGCCCGGAGGATATGTGACCGATACGCTGGGGCGTTTTGAATTACCTGCAAAACTGTTCGGACAACCTGAAACGGTTCGTATTCAAAGCATAGGTTATAATTCCTGGACAGGCGCCCTGACCGATCCTTCCAAAGAGCAGGTAATTTGGCTGGAGCCATCCGAAACAGCCTTGAATACGGTGGTGGTAACGGCCACCATGAAAGAAGTGTCCAAAGATGCTTCGCCCATCCCGGTTGAGGTGTACACTTCCCGGTTTTTCCAAAAAAATGCCACTGCCAACCTTTTTGAAGCGCTCACCATCATTAACGGCGTTCGCCCGCAGGTGAATTGCAACGTATGTGGCACCGGCGATATCCAAATCAATGGCATGCCTGGCCCTTATACCATGATCACCATTGATGGTATGCCTATTGTAAGCGGCCTGGCTACCGTGTACGGTTTGAGCGGCATCCCCAACGGCATGGTGGAGCGGATTGAAGTGGTGAAAGGCCCTGCGGGCACGCTCTATGGCTCGGAGTCGGTGGGCGGCATGATCAACGTGATCACGAAAAACACGCTGACGGCGCCCCGGTTGTACGTAGATATGTTTGGCACGAGTATCGGAGAATCTAACCTGGAAGCTGCATTGGCAGCTAAGGTTGGGAGGGCTCATACCTTATTGGGTGTCAATCATTTTCGGTATCAAAACCCATTGGATATCAATGGCGATAATTTCACCGATGTGGCGTTGCAAGAACGTATATCGGTGTTCAACAAATGGAATTTTGACCGTAGAAACGATTACCTGGCTTCCGTGGCGGCGCGCTATGTACACGAAAACCGCTGGGGCGGAGACCTGGATTGGGAACCCCGCTGGCGCGGAACCGACAGTATCTATGGCGAGAGCATTTACACCAACCGGATGGAAGTGCTGGGACGCTACCAACTGCCGGTGACCAACCGTCGGGTTATGTTGGATGCCTCCTGGAATTTGCACGACCAAAATTCGGTGTACGGCAACATACCCTATCTCGGCAGGCAGCAAGTGGCTTTTGGGCAACTGACCACCGATTTGCCCCTGGGTAAAAATCACGACGCCTTACTGGGGGTAGCTATGCGTCATACCTATTACGACGATAACACACCTGCTACCGCTGCGCCTGATGGAATGGCCAACAACCCTTCCCGAATTTGGCTGCCGGGCATTTTCCTGCAAGATGATTGGGAAATCAATGCGCGGAACTGCCTGGTACTTGGTTTGCGGTATGATTACAATTCCGTGCACGGCAACATTCTGACGCCGCGTTTGAGCTGGAAATGGGCTAAAAACGCCCAGCATGTCTTGCGTTTTACTGCAGGGTCAGGCTACCGGGTAGCCAATATTTTTACCGAAGATCATGCCGCGCTGACGGGCGCCCGCACCGTAGTTATCAAGGAAAACCTGCGGCCGGAGCGCTCCTGGAACGGCAATTTGAATTACACGCGCAAGTTCTTTCCTAAGCGGGCCGGTTACATTGGCCTGGATGCTTCCCTGTTTTATACGTATTTCAGCAATCAGATACTGCCTGATTTTGACACCGATCCGAACCAGATCATTTACGACAACCTGGAAGGACACGCGGTGTCGTCAGGGGCTTCCCTTAATGTAGATTTCAATTTTGTGAACGGGCTGAAGATCATAGCGGGTGCCACGGCCATGAATGTGTACCGTGTGGAAAACGGCGAACGACTAACCCAACTCTATGCCCCTCCGTTTTCAGGCACCTGGACGGTCACCTACCCTATTGCCAAATGGGGCCTGACCCTGGATTATACCGGCAACTTGAACAGCCCTATGCGCCTGCCTGTCCTGCCAAACGACTACCGTCCGGAATATTCGCCCTGGTTTTCTATCCACAATGTGCAGATCACCAAATCATTCCAACGGGGCATACAGGTATATCTCGACGTAAAAAACCTGTTCGGCTTTTTCCCTCGCGAGGACGTGATCCTGCGGGCTTTCGATCCATTCGATAAACAGGTAGAGGTAAACAATCCTAATGGATACACTTTTGACCCAACGTACAACTACGCACCTATGCAGCGGCAACGGGTATTGCTGGGGATTAGGTGGACATTGAAATGATTAATCCACAATTCCGCTTACTGACTGAAAGACGAATGCCGTGGAGGCGCTATCCTGCCGGATATCGAAACGCAAGTCTTCCAGTTCGGCGCCTATATAACTCACGCCTTTTTTTTCAAGTAACTGGGCAATCCCCTGATTTGAGTTTTGTACGTTCAATACCATTATTGCGCAGATACCATCACCTTTAATACGGACATGTATGGAAGGTATGCTGTTGATTTCCTGATAAGCGTGCATCCAATAGGTCAAAGCAGAACTGTCGATACTTGTTAATTGCTTTACCAATTCGTCTTTATACGCTTTTTCGTCTGGTGAAAACTGATCAAAAACAGGGTTATGATTGGCACAATCCGGGCTATCGCAGGAAGCCGTTGCCAAGAGGCAACATAACATTGCAAAGGTGAGGGTTCTGTATTTGTACATAGCTGTAGTTAAGTGCATGTTGGGACAGGAACGATTGAACGGACGAATTCGTTACTTTGGCTCTGTCAAGATTTGGGCACAGGTCCGGCAGTATGAAAAAACGGCCGTACTTTTGTCTCTCAATATCCCTTTTCTTACAACAATGATCCTTCGCATCTGCCTCCCTTTTTTAGTCATCATATCCGGCTTTATGGCCTGTAAATCTGATCCGCCACAAAAAGCCATAGAAAAAGCCGTTACAGAAACTGCCCCGACAACAACGGCTACCCAGGCAGAAGTTCCGGAACCGCCCTTTGTACAGGAAGGCATACTTGAGTTTCGGGCCCCGGGTGGTACACAACCGATGCTTCGGGCAAACATCGAGATTGCGCATGACGTGCAGGAACGTACTCAGGGACTCATGTGGCGCAAAAAAATGGACGAAAATCAGGCTATGCTTTTTATCTTCGATTACTGCGAGCCTCAATCCTTCTGGATGCGCAATACCTACATTCCCTTAGACATCATTTATGTCAACGACCAGTTTGAGGTGGTCACTGTGTTAAAAAATATACCGGTATTAAACGACCAACCCCGACCTTCGGAAAAACCAGCTCAATATGTGATCGAAGTCAATGCCGGCGTGTCAGATAAGTACAAGATTGTTCCGGGCACCGTAGTAGCCTGGCAGGATTTTGTGTTCAACCGTACCTCCGGACCATTTAAGGTGGATGCTTTCAGATAACAATCAATCAACCATACCGGATTAAGTTTGTTTTCTGCATACCCACCATAAACAGCCCGGAATATCATTCCGGGATACATAAACCTACATCAACATGTTATCAGAAAAAATGAAAAACCTGCTCAATGCGCAGGTTGCACTCGAAGCGCAATCCAGTCAGGCGTATCTGGCCATGGCCAGTTGGGCCGAAATCCAGCCTGGCCTGGATGGCGTAACCGCCTTTTTTTATCAGCACAGTGATGAGGAGCGCATGCATATGCTCAAGCTGATCAAGTTCATCAATGAACGCGGGGGATTTGCTACCGTTCCGGCTCTTTCCCAGCCTGTGCTCACTTTTAAGTCGCTCAAACATGCTTTTGAAGCCTTGCTTGAACATGAAGTACATGTGAGCGCCAGCATCAACGACCTGGTGGATGAAGCCCTGCAGGAAAAAGACTTTGCCACCTACAACTTCCTGCAATGGTACGTGGCCGAACAAATTGAAGAGGAGCAATTGGCCCGCAAACTCAACGACAAACTGGAAATGATCGGCGATGACAAGGGCGGCCTCTACCTGTTTGATCGCGACATCATGATGATGGGCAATGCCGGCGCAGGAGAGAAAAAATAGTCATCAGTAAAACTCCGACAGTTGACACTGACCGGAATGGCTGTGGGGGAAGTGGTGGAAATCAGAATCCAATCGCCACTTTCCCCACGCTGTTGCCTGCTTGCACCAGATAAAGCCCCTTTATCAGGAGTCCAACCTCCACCACATCTCCTTCATTTTGAAGCATTTGGCTTAAAACCAAACGCCCTGTCATGTCTGAAACAGACACCTGAAGGGGCCATTCAGGCTGCATTCCTTCAGAAAAGACCAAACGAAACGAAGCATCCGTTGGATTGGGAAAAATGGAAAACCCTGCGGTCGTTTCCATGTCCTGAAAACCGGATGATGCCGGATTGGCTTCTATGGCTCCTATAGAAGGAGGATTGGCAAAAAGTTGATTCAGAAAATCCTTTTTGGGTTCAACCAAAGGCAAGCCATTGCTGGCAGCCGGGCTACCCGGCGGAATGGTAAAATGCTCGTTCTGGGGATCTTCCAACAATGGATTTTGATTCAGTATCTGATTAGATTCAACCACCGGCAAGTTCGGGCCACCCCAGTTGGGGTTGTCGGCATGAAACCATAAGTTGTTCGAGAAAGTAAAGGTTTCAGGGGCTGTGTTCGGGCCAATATTGGTCACCACAGGATTGGCGTTTGACAACACCACGATGTTGTTCCTAAAAAGATTATCGCCACAAGGCAGGAAGCGGCTTGGATCCACCGTTTCCTGTAATATCCGGATGGCCCATTTATCCGGCCGGTAAATGGTATTGTGGGCAACATCCACCTCAACGGCTCCAACAAATGCCACGGGAGCCTGAGAACCGATGAAAATATTGGAATACACCTGCACCCGTGCCGCTTCAAAATGGGCCGTGTCGGGCCGGAAAAACTGGAGCCCGGTGCTGCCGCCTATATTCAAGGTTCGCTGGCCGCAGTTTTTGAAGAAATTGCCTTCAATCCGCAGATTTTCACTGCCACCTTTGCATTGGATGGCATTGGAGCCCATATTTTCAAAGTTATTCCCGGTAACCTTTCCAAAGTGGCAGCCCACCATATCAATGCCGCTACCGCCCGCAGCGCCGTTTTGGAACTGACAATTCCGCACCTCAAAAGAATCGAGCCCCGACAACTTCAACAAGTCGTTATTTCCTGTTGCAGACATCTCCCGGAAGGTGCAATATTCAAAAATGACATGGTGGGCGGGGGTATCATAGGTTCCGCCGTCATCCATGTTAACACCGTTGCCCGTTTGATGCTGAAAAATCAATCCTGAAATATGCAAATATGCCGGCTCAATGAACTGAATGGCATTGCCGCCGCCTTCAAAAATGACCGTGGCGCCGGGGGCGTTTTTAATCGTAATCCATTGATCGTGTGTGCCTTTCAGGTTGGTAATGGTGAGCCCGCCTGCGTACGTACCCGCGTGCAGGAGCAGCGTATCGCCCGGTTGCGCCACGTTAGCGGCGGCGGCCAAATCCGGATAGGTTTGTCCGCTACCGATGTGCAGCGTAGCGGCCTGCAATCCAAAACAAAGGCACAAAAGCAGTGGCGGGAGGATTCTTTTTTCCATACGAGGGTATTAGATTGAGTTCCCAAAAGTATGTTCCAGGGCTGTTATGATCGGCTTTTTTAAATCGGAGCAGTCTTTTGGGATGAGGTGTTCACGATTTTTCCGTTGTCTGCATAATGTGGCTAATGGTGTTTTTCGAATCGGTTTCGAAAAAGAACCATCCTGTTATTTTTTGACAAAACTAACCTTATATGCGTACACCAACCATTACCAAGCCCGGACTTTTTTTGTTCTGTCTGGCCGTTGTTCCGTGGTTCTGCTCCGGACAAAGCATGGCTCTGGAGGTCTTAGGCTCTTCCGGAGGCACTGCTGCCTCCAATAGCTATTCCCTCACCTGGACCCTTGGAGAAACAAACATTCATGCAGCTACCCAGGGGAATCATTATCTGGGCGCCGGTTTTCAGCAGGCCCGCAAACCGAATCTTACGGTAGGTATTTTCCAGCCTTTCGTTCCACTGGTGGAAATCAAGGCATATCCTAACCCTGCCGGCGATTTTGTAACCGTTGAATCCACCACTACCGGACTCACCTTGCGACTATTTGATTTACTGGGTCGACAGGTGCTTTCGGATTCAGCACTGAACGGAATCGAACAATTGCAACTCTCTCACTTGCCTGCAGGTACCTACCTCCTCGAGGTTTTTGATGAACTGGGGCGCCTGGCAGGTGTGGTTAAAATCCAGCATTATTCCCGTTAACCATTTGATTGTCAACCTCACTCAACATTTCTACCAATGAAAAAAAATACCCTTATCATGATCCTGCTGCAGTTTATGGCAGCATTCACGACATTTGCTCAGGCGCCGGCTTTCTTCAATTACCAGGCCGTACCCAGGCGCAACGACAGCCTTTTATATGCGGCTGGCCAATTGGTGAAGTTCCGTTTCGACATCCGCGAAAACAGTCCATCCGGCGCCATTGCTTTCGCAGAAACCCATAATTTGGAGGTAAACCGCCAGGGCGCGGTGAATGCTTCTATTGGTCTTGGCGCTGTTATTAGTGGGCAACCACATGATTTGAACCTCCTCAATTGGGGAACCAATAACTATTTCCTTTCGGTTTCCGTTGATGTCAACTCCAATGGCATCTTCGATGCTAATGAGAACTTTGGCAGCTCGCAAATGGTATCTGTTCCTTATGCCTTGTATGCCAAAAATGCCGGTAACGGACCTGTTGGACCAGCTGGACCGGCCGGGCCACAAGGTCTGCAAGGCCCGGCTGGCCCAGCCGGCTCCACGGGCCCGCAAGGCCCAGCCGGGCCACAGGGTCCCATTGGTTTAACTGGTCCGGAAGGCCCTGCCGGCATTCAAGGCCCAATCGGCATTACAGGCCCCGCCGGCGCAACAGGCGCAACCGGAGCAGCAGGCCCTATGGGTCCTGTGGGTCCAACAGGCGCAACCGGCCCTGCAGGCCCCATCGGATTAACCGGCCCTGAAGGCCCTGTGGGTCTTACCGGCCCGGCTGGTCCGGCAGGAGCTATGGGCGCACAAGGTCCTATTGGTCTTACAGGCCCGGCAGGCCCACAGGGAGCTCCGGGTGTTCAAGGCCCCATCGGCCTTACAGGCCCGGTAGGACCAGCTGGTCCACAAGGCCCGCAAGGTCCTCCAGGTCCGGGCGGCGTAAATGGAACCACCAATCGTATACCCATATTCACGGGAGCCACTACCATTGGTAATTCGCAAATAATATACGATGGCCCTTCAAATACCTTTGATTTTGGTGGTATTGCGCGGTTGGATGGACGACTGGAGGTTACATCCCCAGGTGGTGCAGACTTTTTCTATGTTACTACCCGCGCAGACGGCAATTTAGCCATGGAAGCCAATGGAATTCCGGGCAATAACAGCCTTGTTATAGATGATGATGGCGACCAATCTGTCATGATTGGCACCAATGTACCCACCGCCGACACAAAACTTAAAGTTGCAGGCAGTGCAGATATTGATGGACCACTTCTTTACTTCGGAAGCGCGGAGAAAATAGAAGATGCAGGCAGTTTTATTCTTGCCGTAGATGGCTCATGGCGGCCTGTGGTGAACGGGGCTGATAATCTTGGTGGCAGTGCCAATCGCTGGAACACTGTATATGCCACTAACGGCACCATTAATACCTCCGATGCTACCTTAAAGCAAAACATCCGGCCTGCAAGTTATGGGCTGAATCAGATTATGCAGTTAAAGCCCGTGAGCTATGAGTGGATAGACGGCCACCCGGGCGAAGGGCGGATCTTAGGCTTTCTGGCACAAGATCTCCAACAGGTGATCCCTGAAGTGGTGCGTACGAAAGAATGGGTTTGGGATGGGGAGGACCGCAAATCCGGCCACTGGGAGTCCATGAAAAAATTGGGGGTAGCTTATAGCGAAATTATTCCGGTAACAGTTTCTGCCATACAGGAACAACAGCAACAGATTCAGATACTTCAATCTGAAAATATGGCGCAGCAGGGTCAGATAGACGCGCTCAAAGCTGAATTGGAAACGTTGAAAAGGTTGATTCTGGAAAATAAAAAATAAGGGATTCAACTCAGATTTCTGGTTGAAGAGTATGTTTAGGTGGCACAACCATTCGTTGAACCATAGAGTCACAAAGGGCACAAAAACATCACATTTTGTGTACTTTGTGACTCTGTGGTTCATATTTATTTGTATACAGGATAATGAACTACACCTAAAAATCGGGATAATACCTGTTAAAACAAAATGCCCAGCAATATCCTATTACCCTTATATTAGCGGATATTACATTGATAAAGATGTCTCTCATTACCATCACTGCTGCTAACCTTGATCACGAACATATCTGCTGTGCCATCGGGAACGATAAGGAAAACGCCCGTCGTGCCCAAACCAAAAAAGACTGGCTGAAAGACCGGTTCGAAGAGGGTTTGGTGTTTAAACGGCTGGATGCCCGGGGAAAAGTTTTTGTAGAATACATACCTATAGCACAGGTCTGGAAACCACTGGTGGGGGAAAACTATATGATCATCCATTGTTTGTGGGTTTCCGGGCAATTTAAAGGACAGGGGTATGCCAAAAAATTGCTCCAGGAATGTATGGACGATGCCCGTGCTGCCAGAATGAACGGTGTAGCGGTGGTGACAAGCTCCAAGGTAAAACCCTTCTTAACCGACAAGAAATTTTACCTCAAACACGGTTTCAAGACGATAGATACCGCCCCACCCTACTTTGAATTGTTAGCATGTCCATTTCATCCTGACGCTCCTTTACCGCGCTTTGCCGAACATGTAAAAAATGGAACTACCCATGCCGGCAACAAAGGGTTTACCTTCGTATATTCCCACCAATGCCCGTTCATGGAAGATTATGGTGGGCGTATTTATGCTGAAATAGCACAAAAAAGGGGATTTGAAACGCATATTATACACTTGAAAAACGCTCAGGAAGCACAACAATCCGGCAGCCCTTTTGGTACCTTTGGTATGTGGTACAACGGCGCATTTCAGTGCCATGAGTTGATGACTGAAGCCAAGTTTGAGCAATATCTTGATAGCCTGGAATGATAGAGGGTGTCTCATAAGTAATTTTTTACCGCAGAGGCGGAGAGACGCAGAGGTGTGATATATTATTATCAAAATCTCTGCGGCTCTACGGTAAATTTAAAAAAGCGCCTTATGAGACACCCACATTGGTATGGAAAAGCGCCACAACTATTCAGCCCTTCACGTTGTTTGACTTATGCTCCTGTTAAAGCATGTTGATTTGTCAACCCGTGCTTATCGTAAACCTTCTACCTGCTACCCTATGCCTTTCCCCAAACTTATCCTGAGCTATCTGCTAACCTTCGCGGTGTTTTTTGCCATCGACATGGCTTGGCTGGGCTTTATTGCCAAAGATTTATACCGAAAATACCTAAGCGATTTTTTAAGCGATCAGGTCAATTGGCCTGCGGCTTTTATCTTTTATTTTCTGTTCATTATCGGGGTGTTCATTTTTGCCATTTTACCCGCCGTGGAGAAAGATTCTGTGCGCACAGCCATGCTACTGGGCGGGTTGTTTGGATTTTTTACCTATGCAACCTACGACCTCACCAATTTGGCGACATTGAAAAACTGGCCTGTTTTTATCGTTTTGATAGATGTGGTTTGGGGTTTTCTGCTGACCGGCATCGTCAGCACTGCAGGTTTTTATATCGTTAAATGGATCCGTTGACATGCTTCAAACCATCTCCCATATCGCCTTGCTCTTGTTTTGCTATGCCAGTATTTGGTTTATAGTGGGCATGCTCCGAAAAAAGAACGACGTAGCGGACATTGCCTGGGGACTTGGCTTTATCCTGATCTGTGCGTATGGTTGGATTACACGGCCCATTACACCCCTCTCCGGGCTGGTATACACCCTGGTTACACTTTGGGGCCTCCGGCTTTCGTTGCATATTGCACGTAGATCTTGGGGCAAACCGGAAGACTTTCGTTACCGTCAATGGCGTGAAGACTGGGGGAAATGGTTTGTACTGCGGTCTTTTTTGCAGGTGTATCTTTTACAATGTTGCCTGATGCTGGTCATTAGTGCGCCTATCCTGATCGCATCAGAGGCATCATCAGATCATATCCCTACCCTTTCCTTTGCAGGCATATTGCTTTGGGCCATCGGTTTTTTCTTTGAAGCTGTTGGCGATTACCAGCTCTCCGTGTTTGTCAGACATAAAACCCACAAAGATGAGGTCATGCAAACCGGTCTTTGGCGCTACACGCGCCATCCGAACTATTTTGGCGAGGTGGTGCTCTGGTGGGGCCTCTTTCTGGTGGTATTGCCCGCAGTAAATGGCATTTGGGGAATCATCAGTCCCCTCACCATTACTTTTTTGCTGCTGTATGTATCAGGCATCCCGATGCTCGAAGCCAAATATGCCGACAACCCGCAATTTCAGGCCTACCGAAAGCGAACGAGTGCATTTTTCCCGTGGTGGCCATCTGCATAATTGAACGTGGAGAAGCCGGCATCAGAACATGTTCGGAAACTGGTTACACCCCTCGCCAAAGCAATGAGCTGTCGCCATAGCTCAAAAAACGATAGTCCGAGTCCAGGGCTGCCTGATAGATTTCGCGCCAATGATCGCCGCCCGTAAATGCCGCTACCAGCAGCATGAGCGTACTACCCGGCTGATGGAAATTGGTAATCAGCGCATCACATACATGGAATTGACAGCCAGGTACCAGGTAGATTTGGGTGTTACCATACAACTCCTCAAGCCCCCGGCGTTGAAAGCAATCCAATACGGCCTTTAATGCTGTAGATCTGTCCGGAAGTGTCCCCTTGTATGGTTCTATAGCAGTTTGTTGCCCGATATCGAAAGCAGCATCCGGGTCTTGCAGCAACTGTACCCCAAACCAGTACACACTTTCCAGGGTGCGCATGGAAGTTGTTCCCACCGCTACTACCCGCCGACTAGCCAGCAGTTTTTCCAAAGTTTGCCGGTGCAATACGATTTGTTCGCTGTGCATGGGATGCTCCAGCGCATTTTCGGTTTTTACGGGGTTGAAGGTGCCTGCAGAAACATGCAGGGTAAGTTCTTCCAGGCCGATCCCTTTTGCAGCCAGGCGTTCCAGCACCGCCGGAGTGAAATGCAGCCCGGCAGTTGGGGCTGCAACAGCGCCTTCTTTTTTGCTGTAAATGGTCTGATATCGTTGGGTATCCAAAGCCTCGGCATCGCGGTTGAGATAGGGCGGAATAGGAATTTCCCCGGCCAGTTCAATGATTTTGGCAAAAGGCATACGGGAGTTGTCCCACTCAAAACGCACATACATGTTGGCCTTATCGAGCAAGGTAACCCGCAAGGTGGTGTCGCCCAGGGAACGTTCGAGGGTGCTGCCCTCTGCCCAGCGCTTGAGGTTGCCCACCATACAGCGGTACTCCACCATTTGAGTGCTGCGCATGGCCAATTCTACCAGGTGAGGTGAAACAGGTTCCAGCAGAAACACCTCAATAAGTCCCCCGGTTGGTTTCCGGAAATACATACGCGCCGGGATGACTTTGGTGTTATTAAAAAAAAGCGTTTCCTCCCCGGATAAAAGCGCTGGAAGGTCCCGAAAAACATGGTGTTCCATGGCGCCATCGCGCCATTCGAGTAGTTTTGAGGCATCGCGTTCCGCTAATGGATACCTGGCAATGCGCGCGTCGGGGAGGTCGTAGTGGTAATCTGAAATGGATAACATAGGTACCCTTCATTGGGGAGGGCAAAAGTAAGCGGATTTTGTGTTTTAAGACCTGGTATCCTGTCTATTGCAAATCAATGATTTTATCTGCCTCCCGGATGCCACTCAGGTACGCCCCGTGTGCTGTGGAGAAGTAGTCTATTTCGGTGTGCTCACCGGCAAAGAAGAGTTTATTGTTTACTTCAGCAGCCAGATCATCAAAGTGCCGCATTTCTGTGTTAATGGCGGTAAACGAATACCCCCCAAAAGTGTGTTCATTGGTGGCCCATTTGGTGCGGAGCATTTGGGTGGGATTGGGAATGTTGTTGCCATACACATCCCGAAGATGCGCCATTATTTCGTCTGTCATTTGCGCGTCTGTCATGGATTCCGTTTGCCTGCCATAATCCGCATAGGCAAAGGTCATGAGTGCATTAACTGAAGGATGGAATTTTTTGACATTGACAAAATAGTTGAACTTGTCTTTGGCTTCAGGGGTATAAACAATGTACTGTTTATCGTCCCAAAAAGGGGTATCCCAGGTGAGCAGGAATTTATTGACACAGTTCATGCCCACTTTTTCAATGGCTGTTTGTTTAGAAACAGGCAATGAAGGAATGAAGGTGATGATGTTTTTCTTTAAAACGCCGAGTGGCACTGTCACGATCACATAATCAGCTTCACTCGCTGTAAAATTATGGGTAACCAACACTTTGGCTCCGGTATATTCGATTTGGGTTACCTTTTGTTGTAGCTGAACGTCCAATCCTTGCGCCAGATAGGCAGGTATGGTATCATATCCGTTGGTAGCAATTTTTTCGATGCCTGAGTATTCCTCGCCTTCGTCATACAACAAGGAGGAAAGTTGATCCAAATCGCCCAGATCAAAGGTGACAAAAGAGGAGAGGAAGAAGCGATACAAACGATCGTTGGCGTATTGCGGATATTGCTCAAAGAAAACCGTTTCAAAGCTTTTGTTGGCACTACCCTGATTCTTCAGCGTTTGCAAAATTTGGTAAAAAGCCTCTTCGGCATTGGCATAAGCGCTATCGGAACGTTTCACCCCGCCAAGATCATAGGACACAATACTTTCATCGTTGGTGTGAAAGGTTTCCATGCCGGCTTGTTGCGCCAGGCTGGTGATTGGATTACCATTAATGCCGTGAATCCAGCTGGCCCCTTCATCAAAGGCAAAACCCAGTGAACGGTTGCTTCGCAACCGTCCGCCTACCCGGTCCTGGGATTCCAGGACCGTAACCTGAAAGCCTTTTTCTTTCAGCTTCCTGGCGGCAGCGAGTCCGGCAATTCCGGCGCCGATAACGATCACCGATTTATCCTTGAAATCTGCATCATCGGGCCTGCAGGAGGCCAGGAGAGAAGGGCTTAGCGCCACCAAACCGGCTGTTTTGATGAAGTTTCTTCTTTTCATTTTTTTGATTGGCTATCTCCGGATCGTACTTATGCATTCCTACAGGCGATTTTCTCCTGTATACAATCCAATAGCCAACGCAAAAATAACCTGTTCAACGCCTGTATGTACCTTTGTCCAGCTGACTGCGCGTTTAAACTACTATATTATGACAACCAGATACCCGCTTAACGTCACACTACCAGACCTTTTCAGGATTATCCTGATTTGTATCTCGCTGTCACCCTCCATCGAAGCCCAAAGCCTTAAACTCTGGTACCGCCAACCCGCCGATGCCTTGGCGCCCGATACCCGCCCGGCCTACGAAGACGACCCTGCATGGCTCAGCGCCCTGCCTCTGGGCAACGGATCGCTTGGCGCCATGGTGTTCGGCGATGTGAACAAAGAACGCATCCAACTCAATGAAAAAACCCTTTGGAGCGGCAGCCCTTCCGATAACAACAACCCGGAAGCGGTCCGATATATCGACACCATTCGGCAGTTGTTGTTCGAAGGGAAATTCAAAGAAGCAACGGAGCTAACCAACCGGACCCAGGTGTGCAAAGGTGCAGGCTCCGGACATGGCAGCGGGGCCAATGTACCTTTTGGGTGCTTCCAGACCCTGGGAGATTTGTGGATTGATTTTGGCAGAAACAGCGAATACGCCAATTACTACCGCGACCTAAACCTCGAAACAGCCCAGGCCAATGTTCGGTACACGCAAGACGGTGTCCGTTTCACCCGGGAATATTTCATTAGCGCCCCGGATAATATGCTTGTTGTGCGACTTACCGCAAGCAAAAAAGGGGCCTTGTCTTTTAAAACTATCCTTTCCCGACCCGAAAGGTTTTCCCTGAGGAACAAAGACAAGCAACTGGTGATGTCGGGGAGCCTTTCCAATGGCAAAGGAGGCGACGGCATGAAATACATCGTTCGGTTACAAGCCAAAACCAAGGACGGCACGCAAACCATACAGGCCAATCAACTGGTCATCCAAAACGCCACCGAGGTTATTCTTTACCTGACCGCCTCCACCGATTACCAACCGAATTATCCCATATACAAAGGCAGAGAATATCTGGAGCTGACTCGCTTGGGCATGGAAAAGGCTATGGCTAAAACATATACCGAACTGAAACGGGATCACCTGAATGACTACCAAAAGTTCTTCAACCGGGTTTCTCTTACATTAGCGGCTGAAGCACCGGATACCGTTCCCACCGACCTTCGGCTTCAGCGCATCCAAAAAACAGGCGCCGACCCTTTCCTGACCCAACTTTATTTCCAGTACGGACGCTATTTGCTCATCTCCTCCGCGCGCGAAAACACCCTTCCCGCCAATTTGCAGGGCATTTGGGCAAACAAGATACAAACGCCCTGGAATTGTGATTACCACACCAACATCAACGTTCAGATGAATTACTGGCTCGCTGAAAGCACCAATCTGAGCGAATTGCACTTGTCGCTCACCGATTTTGTACGCAGCATTGAAGCGCCTGCTACCCAATCGGCCAGGGTTCAGTTTGGCAGAAGCGGCTGGTGTATCAACCCTATCGTAAATGTTTGGGGATTTACCGCTCCGGGCGAGCATCCTTCCTGGGGGTTGACCTCAGGGGCGAGCGGCTGGATTGCACAACACCTTTGGGAGCATTATGCCTTTACCCTGGACACTGCCTACCTGAGAACCGTTTATCCTACCCTCAAAAACGCAGCGCGTTTTTACCTGGACTGGCTCACCACAGACCCCGCCACCGGCAAACTGGTGTCGGGCCCGGCTTCCTCGCCGGAAAATGCTTTTTATGCGCCTGATGGAAGCCAGGCAAGTATCAGTATGGGCCCCGCCCATGATCAGGAGATTATTGCTGAACTTTTTGACAATGTCCTGGCTGCTGCTGCCATCCTGCAGGACCAGGAGGAGGTCATTGCCAGGATAAAGGCCGCACGCCAAAAGCTAATGGGTAACCAGATTGGCCCCGATGGTCGTCTTATGGAATGGGCGCAACCTTATGCAGAGGTGGAGCCGGGGCATCGGCACATTTCTCACATCTATGCGGTTCACCCGGGCTATGCCATTACCCATGAGCGGGCTCCGGAACTGTTCGAGGCGGCCCAAAAAACACTGGTTTACCGGTTGGAACACGGTGGTGGACACACCGGCTGGAGCGCTGCCTGGGTAACCAATTTGTGGGCGCGTTTCAAAAACGGCAATAAAGCTCTGGAGGCTTTCAACAATTTGCTCACCAAAAAAAGCGCACCCAATCTGTTCGATTTACACCCTCCATTTCAAATAGACGGCAATTTCGGCGCAGCCGCCGGAATTGCAGAAATGTTGCTTCAAAGCCACGAAGGATTTGTGGATTTGCTTCCGGCCCTGCCTGATTCCTGGAAAAACGGCGAGGTAAAAGGCTTACGCGCCCGCGGGGGCATTACGGTTGATATCCAATGGAAAAATGGCCGGATGGTACAGACTTCCCTGATGGCGGATCACTCCACAACGGTTCGGGTAAAATACCAGGGCCAGGAAGACCGGATTCAGCTGATTCCGGGAAGTAAAAAGCACCTTAAAGTGGATGATTTTTCTGAATAAGGTATCCCTCATTCTATCCCCAATAGCTCCCCCAAACGCCTGAACGCCATCTGCTGATCCACCGGCTGCCTTTCGGCATTGAGTCCGTATTGCACTTCCCCTTTAAATCCCTCATCGGTCAGTTGGGCCAGCTTGAACAGGGCCTCGCAGGCATGGTAGCGCACCAGATAGGGGTACTTCAGGTTGCTCACAATGGCGTATAGCGGCCTGATAGACAGGGCGCTGCCTTGGGTTTGAAATGCGCGCCAGATCTGAAAGTTATCGCGCCCTTCCCAGATATGAAACCGGGATTCGTTGGGGTCGTTGATCAGACTGAGGAGCTCCGCTTCTGTTAGCCTGGAGAAGTACTCGTAAAACCGCTTCGACTCGTTTTCGTAGTATTGATGAAATTGTTCCTGATTCATATGGTTGTATGCCTGGTTATTTTCCTCTGCTGAACATCCGGTAGGATGAACGATGAACGATAACTTTATCATAAATACCCACGCAATCCCATCGTGCTATCATCCATCGTTCATCGTACCATCCTCCCTAACCCCGCTGAAGCACAAATGCCTTGCCTCCAGTGGCGCCATCCTCCCGGATAAGCCTCACATAATACATCCCCTGCGGCAATTGCTCAATGCCCAGCCGAACCTGCCCGCCGGGAGCTATCGTTACCTGCTGGGTTAATACCACCTGCCCGGCCTGGTTCATCAATACCACACTGCCACCAACGCTTTTTTCACCGGAAAGTATCAAATCCAAATACTTATCAGCCGGATTGGGCATCAGGGCAAACCGTACTTCACCCCATTGTTCCAATACCCCAACCGAAATGCTATCGTCTATCATGCCATCACAGTCGTCGTCCAGTCCGTTCAGCACCTCCTCGACCGAAGGGTTAATGGCAGCACTGGTATCGTCGCAATCCATAGCATTGGAGACATACCCCGGCAAGCCACAAAGAGATTGAACCTCCAACGCCGGGTTTCCATATCCATCACCATCTGTATCTGCATACCAGGTGACGGAAGGCACAGGAAAGTCAATGGCCCAATCGTTCAGGGTGCCAATATCCGGTGCTTCAACATCGGTGATCAATAAGGTCCAAACGCCGTTCGGATTTTTACCATCAAAAGCAGAAAGGGGAGATTTCGGCTGATACCAGCCATTATCGGTTGCAGGGCAAGGTATTTGACTGTATTCAGCGGCGGCTTCATCGTCAAAATTCAGGAGTATATCATCCTTGTCGCCGCACAATCCCTGAATCAATTGAACCTCTGTGCCATCCGGACTTCTTAACACCACAACCAGGTCGGCCGTCCAGGTATGCGTAATATTCAGATTGATCACGTTTAGATCAATAATCTCCGTTAACGGGCTATTGACCGTCAGGTTTGCTGTTACTGTGGCAACATCCGCCAACAGAACCGGAAGCGGATTTCCGATAAACGTATACTTAAGATCATCTACGATGCCATTACAATTATCATCTATTCCGTTGCATTGATCAAGCATAGCAGGATTAATAGCCGGATTCGTATCATCACAATCCTGCGCATTGGCTACTATGACGCCTTCAAATCCACAGCCCACTGCAGCGCCTCCATATCCGTCTTCATCCTGGTCCATAAAACCAACAGCCGGCTGATCGCCGGAAACCACATTGGATGTAACACCCCGCATAGCCATGTTCCGCACCTGTGCTTCTCCATAAGCTGTTGCGGCATTGTTGAAGCCGGAAAGGGTCTGATTTTCGCCATAAGGCTGACCGGATTCAAAGGAGTAATATCCCATTAATCCAGGTTCATTACCCGCGGGTTCGCACAAAATTTCCTGTAAAATTTGGGGCCCGTTAGTTGTGGCGCTCCAGATTTTGATTTCATCCAGGGCGCCTTTGTAGGGCAACCATTCGCCATTTTTACCCGCACCAATAATCATATCAACATCGCTCTTGCCAGGCGGAGCCTGGTAAGTCTCGTAGGTCCTTTGCTCCTTCCACACCCCGTCGAGGTAAAAATCCACCGTTCGGTTGCTGACAGAACGAATAATGGAAACATGTTGCCAGGCAGTGGTTTCAAGTATGCCTGAAAAATGGAAATCCACTACATTATCGTAGCCACAACAATTATCCGAATGTTTGTAACGGATGCGGCCATTGGTGAGCATCACGATAAATTCACGGCCGTTGAAAATCAACGTCTGGTCGCCCGGTAAAACATCCGGCTTAATCCAGAAGGAAATGGTGAGGTCGCCGTTCAGGTCCTGACCATTTTGGGCAATAGCCAGGTGATCGTTGATGCCATCAAAATGGATGGCTCTGCGGCAGGGGCTCTGGTTGATGGAAACCGGAAGAATTTGCTCTTCTGAAATGCCGCAACTGTTGACGGCTCTTACCCGGATGGCGCCTCCTGTGTTACCCACCGTCGCGAGGATTTCCGTTCCGGTAGAGGCCCCAGACCAGCCCTGCGGCAAAGTCCATAAGTAACTATCGGCGCCAGGTACCGGCTGAATGGCATAATACACAGAAGCATCCTGACAGACCGACAACCCGCCGGAAATATCCGCTGGCATCGCCGGGGCATCCGTGGTACAGGCAACGTCCAGGGAAACTATTTCAGTGGTATCTGTGAGGCAGTTATTGGTACAAATACAACGGAACATGCGACCGTCAAGAGTGAGCAAGGCAGTAGCCAGGTTGTAGGTTGCGACATTGGCGCCACTAATATCCGTAAACGAAACCCCTCCATCTGTACTCTCCTGCCAGCGATACGCCGTGTTTACACCATTGGTTACCTCCACGGTAAATGAAGCAGGTTGGCTCTGTAATACACTTACCGACAAAGGCTGAGCGGTAATTTCAATCAAAACCGGCGATACAGAAAGGCTCTGGACAGCGGTCACATTGCCACAAAAATCGGTGCCACTGACGCTGATGGTTCCCGATTCATTGCCGACTTTAACGAAGAGCATGTTTCCGGAATTGGTCACCTGCCAGTCTGACGGCGCTGTCCAGTTCCAGGTAGCAATATCCTGATTGGGGGTTACAAAATAGGTGAAATAGTTGTCTATACAAGGCGATTCCGGGCCTGTTATTGGACTCAAGGCAGGGGTATTGCAGATGAAGGAAAGAGCCACCGGCGGGGTTTGTTCCAGCACGCAACTATTGGAAACGAAACAAGTGAATTGCCAGTCGCTCTGCCAGGGTGCTGCAGGGAACCGATATACACTGGACGTTGCACCACTGATTTCAACAAAAGTCTGACCGCCGTCTGAACTTCGATACCATTGGTAGGAAAGGTTATTACCCGTAGCGCTGACCGAAAACGTGGCGGTATCGCCCAAGGAAACCGTTTGCGCAACCGGTAACTGCCCCAGGGTGAACATTCCGTATGGACAGCCTGAACATGCTCCAATCCCGGCAGTTGAAAGGCTGAATCCTGCACCATTTTGCATCAAGCCATGATTGGCATTGGCTGTTTTATCGGTGAATTGAAACGCATTTTCCGAGCATCCGCCGCAATCCTGTACACTGATACCGTAATAAGCCAGCAATCCGGCTTCGTTTCCGATTAACCGGCAATTCATTTTATCGTTGATCTCGGCTGCAGAACGGGCAATGTTCCAGATCCGGATATCGTCCATGCTGCCCTTAAAGTTCTGGCCACAAACACTGTTTCCTATGGTGGTCAACGCCTGAGTATTAAAATCTTGACTCGCACCAAGGGATCCCTCCAGCATGCCGTCTATGTAAATGGAAAGAATATTGTTTTGCCGAACCAAAGCCAGGTGACGCCAGTTTCCATTAGCCAGTGTGTTGTTGTTGGTCATGTAATACAGATAATTCTGGCAAGTGTTGGAAGCGGAGAATTCCACCACCAGTCGGCCCTGATCCAGAAAGAGGTTCCAGAAATTATCACAATTGCAAATGCCCCTTTTGTTGATCAATGCAGCATTCTGTTCAGTAGTTTTGAACCACATTTCGATGGTGAAATTGCCTGTTCCAAAATTGCCGAGGGCTGGGTTCTGAATTTGTACCCTTTCGCCCGGGTTATCTAATTGAAGCGCCACAGATTTTACCAATGCTCCGCTGTTCTCCTCAATGCTGAAATTCTCATTGGAAATATCAAAAAAGATATTGCCTGCTGCTGCTACATTGATTCTGGATTTATTGGAGCAAACACCCGCCGGGAGGCTGATGGTTTCGGAACCGTCATTGGGTGTGTTAGCAGCCAGCACATAGGGATAAGTATATCCGCCGTCTATAGAAAGGCTGATGTTCACTTCCTGACAGTTCACCAAATTATTGGTTGTGTTGGCTACATCCCAGGTAATGGTTTGGCTGCTTCCCGCCTGCCAGGTTACGCAGGTATTGGGCTCAGTAACGAGAAACGGACCTGCCGATCCATCTACCTCAAAACTCAGCTCCTGGTGTGTGGTTCCGCCCGCACCGGGGTGGTTATCCCGCACATACATTCGGTATTTGATGTTGCGGGAATACGTTGGGAGTCGCTCGTATACCGTGGAGGTATTGGATAACAGATCCGGAAGTTGCGGGATGGTACGCCGCGGTGAAGCGGTTGGGTTAAAAATCCGGGCAATAGGCACATTACCATCTGCCGGTGTTGGTGGGGTTTGAATAGAAATCGTAGAAGAAGTAAAGTCTATATTTCGGATGTTAGTTTGTTCCCAGGAATAGGTCAGCTGATCTCCATCTTGGTCGGTAGCGGAGCCAACGAGCTCAAAAGGGGTAGAAACCGGAATATAAAAACCGCTTTCAGGGATGGTGGAAACGGGGATATGATTCCCGGTTTCCAGGGTTTTGTAACAGGTTCTGGCCAATATGTGGTTGGTCATTTGAATCTGGGAGTATACGCCGAAGTAATCCCTGTTGCCGGGAGGCTCGATATTATCTACGCCGCATAATCCGGAGTAAGACATGATGGTAGTGCCTGATCCATATTCATTGGTTCCGAATTGCCCATTGTTCGAGGGGCCGCAGCTGGTCCAGGTATGATCGGCATCCAGTTGGTGCCCTATTTCGTGGGCGGTAACCGTCAGACTCCAAAAAGCTGAAAAATTCAAGGCTTTGAAATCGCTGCAAACCACTGGTTTGCCGGCCGCACAGCAGCCGCCGGTCACAAAAATCAGCCCCACATCATAGCCTTCCAGGCCAATCAACTGGTTAATGACCATTATATTTTCATTGGCCGCCTCTCCTCCGCCTGTTGCCGTAAACGGGTCGGTATCAGCATCCACAAACACCAGCCTATCCTGCTCTTCGGGTAGTACGAACCGAACGGTAAGATCGCGTTCATAAATATGGTTGAGCTGACCTAAAAAAGAAACCAGGGCCGATATGGCTTTCGTTTTTGTATCCCAGCCATAGGCTTCTGAAACCGCTCCGGGAATCGTCATGGCAAGCCGGAATACCCGCAATACATCGCCGGTTTCATTGGGGCCGGCGTTTAGCAAACGTTCTGCATTCTCCCTTTTATCCAGGGTATTTTCCCGCATGCAACTAACCGTCTGCTCCGGA
This sequence comes from Saprospiraceae bacterium, assembly GCA_044347755.1. Lineage (GTDB taxonomy): Bacteria > Bacteroidota > Bacteroidia > Chitinophagales > Saprospiraceae > M3007. The sequence goes on along the minus strand of JBIKUE010000024.1, from coordinate 8,727 downwards.
TGATCTTTTGCCCAATAAGTAAGATAGGTGAACGGATCATCTTTAAACGCCTTACGGATCATCACCTCCTGCCCAAACTGATGGGAAGTAAAATAAGCGCCACATTCTTCCGGGCTCACCGACATGCGGCCGCGGGCAAAGGGGTCGTCAATACCTTTCAGCAAATAGGTTTTAATCTCGGGAAACCGGGCTGCCAGGGCAGGTTCCATCAGCGGACTTTCCAGGATTTGGAATGTTTGAAAGCTGCCATCCGGAAGCGGCAATGCTACGACTGTAGCGCCGGCTGCCGCAACGGAAAATTCCCCCGGAGCGGCAGCGCAACGCGCTTGCATTCCGGAGATATTCAATTGAAACAGGGCTCCTTTTTCTAAGGAAGGGAGTTCGGGAACCGGTTTTGCCTGATCAGGAATACTTCGGAAAGAAACCTCAGACCAGAGTCCGGTTTGCGCCTGAGCGCGGGAAAAAGGGGAAAGCAGGAGGAACACAACAGACAAAATGCCCGCTATGCTCCGGGTGGATAATGAAAAGGCGTTCATGAAGAAAGATAATTTGCGCTGAAATTGCTGTGCAGGAAGATACCTGTGGCAAAGCTATTTCAAAAAAAGAGTATGTTGGGAATTCCAGACATATAGTATGATTTGCCATTTTAAAGGGTACACATTTTTCAGATAGGAAATTGGAGGGCGTCGCATAAGTCATTTTACCACAGAGGCGGAGAGGCGCAGAGAGTTTGACAACCAATCATTTACACCTCTGCGTCTCTCCGCCTCTGCGGTAAAAATTACTTTTGAGACACCCTCATTTATGATCAAAACTCAGCACTTCTTTAAGCACCCAGTTTCCATCTTCCAGTAAATACAAATGGGTAAATTTTGCTCTGCTGGTGTGAACGTCTGCTTTCTCTTTTTCCCTGATATAAAAATCGTGAATACCGGTTTGTATGACTCCGTACAAGACGCCATTATCGTACATAGGATAAACCTCCAGGCTTTCTTCCACCACCTTTCTGATGGGCTTTTTCCCGTTGTCTGAACAGATGTATTTTTGGGTGTTTTCTAAAAAAGCATCTCTGTTTTGAACGCCACCCTGGTCGTGATAAAATACCAAATCCTGGTGAACGGCCTGGCGCAGATATTCCAGATCGCAACGGTTGAATCCGCGCTCAAAAAAGATGCTGTCCTGCTTTTTCAAAGTAAGGAACAGGTCCGTATTTTTTGATACTTGTGCGTTTGCAGTGCTTATCGAAAACACCAGGAATAAGGGGATAGAAAATAGTCTGAGCATGAATTTTTGGCTTAAAAGCGTTGCCCAAAGATATTGCTTAAATAAAAGCCACCTCCCGGAAAATAACAGACAAGCTACATTTGCCCAATATGATCCAAACAAGTATCAACACCATCTCCCGAGTGGCCTTTCGCCGGCTGCTACTGCTTTTGGGCATCCTCCTGCTTCTCCAAACAGCGTTCGCACAAGCCCCTGTTCCGGTATTCCCCCTGGGCGCCGACGGATACGCCTGCTACCGGATCCCGGCTTTACTCGCTTTACCCGACGGGCGGCTCCTGGCTTTTGCTGAAGGCCGGAAACACAACTGCCAGGATTTCGGCAATGTGGACATTGTATTGAAAACCAGCCGCAACGGCGGTAAAACCTGGAGTGCAATCCGGGTGCTGGTGGATTCCGACAGCCTGCAGGCGGGCAATTGCGCTCCGGTGCTGGACCGGCTCGATCCCGAATACCCCCAAGGCCGGATCTTCCTGTTTTACAATACCGGCAATGCCACCGAACACGAGGTGATGCAAGGCCGCGGCTTGCGTGAAGTGTGGCACATCAGCTCCACCGACGGCGGCAACACATGGTCGGCGCCCGTCAACATTACCCGCCAAACGCATCGTCCCGGCAGTCCCCCGTACAACGATCCTGCCGATTGGCGTGGCTATGCCAATACGCCGGGCCATGCCATACAGCTCACACAGCCACCTTATCGAGGCCGGATATTCGTAGCGGCCAACCACACGGAGGGCCCGCCCAAATCGAACTGGGGGAATTGTTTTTCACACGGTTTTTATTCGGATGATCACGGAAAAACCTTTCGGATCGGCGAATCGGTGGCTGTGCCTGGATCGAACGAGGCCACAGCTGCTGAAATTCCAGGGGGCGGGCTGCTGATCAATTGCCGGAACCAGGCAAGGCAACCCCGCCGACGTATTCAGGCCTGGAGCACCGATGGCGGACAAAACTGGCAAAACGCAGGCTACCAACCGGAATTGGTGGAGCCGGTTTGTCAGGGTACTTTGCTCACGTTTTTCGACCGTAAAAAACCGCGCTTGTTGTTTTTGAACCCGAATTCGGAATCCCGCCGGGAAAACCTGAGTCTGCGCACGAGTGCAGATGGCGGCCGGAGTTGGTCAGCGGGAAAAACAGTGGTGGCGGGTGAGGCGGCGTATTCGGATATGGCGTTGGTGGGCCGCAAGCGGCTGGGTATCTTGTATGAAAAGGGGAGTGACGGAGGGATATATTTTGTTGAGTGGAAGTGGCAAGGGACAGGAAATTAATCGTATTTAATTTTTTATAATGTATTTTCCATGGCCAATTCTTTACAAATTAAAAGTTGAACTATTAATTTGTAAAGAATTGAGGCTTTAGATATTTCTATTGACAGATATTCCTGATTCAAAAATTGGATATAGACCTCGCTCAGTAGTATGTGTTTTATGCCCATACTTTCACTGCCGAACATCCAGCAGCATGGCTGCCGACATCCCGGCAAAGGATTTCCACCGGTTCCGACTACCATATTTGTAAAAATGCTTGCTGCCGGCCACCGGCATGGCAATGGGGAGCGTGAGCTGGTTACCGCCTTTGCTGCCATAAATCCACTCCACCCCCACGGCAATTGTTTCATCTACCTGGATGTCATAGGTGCTCAAATCTACCGTTACCCATCCTTTTTGTTGCCCGGTCAGGGTAATGATAACCTGGCTCTGCATCAGGTTGTCGCCGGGTTCGCCCTTGCGCAAATCGTACACATTGACACGAAAACGCACCGTGTCGAAATTGTTGGCTGCTACATAAAACCGGAATGTTTCCAGGAGGGTGGGTTTCTTGATCTTGAACCGACGGCCAATCTCCGAACCAAGATTTTGATTGATCTTTCCCTCAATGGCATAGTTCACAATCATTCGGTATTTTGATTTTTCTTTCCCCAGGACTTTCCGTTGCGTATCGTCGGGTGTCACTACTACTTCACGGAGTTGCAATACAGATGGTTCCATTCGGACTTCAAGCGCCTGCGTTTCATTCGCCCAATGGGAAAGCGGAACTGATTTTTTGGCAAATCCGATCATGGAAAATTGCACGGAATCCTGGTTGTTCCTGGCAAATTTTTCCGGGATTTCCAGTTGGAAACGCCCGTCATCCCCAGCCACTGTTCCAATGGAAGTGCCCGGAATACCGAGGCTCACGTAGGCCAGCCCTTCGCCTGTTGGGTTTTCGACAACGCGACCAGTGATGGTTCTTTGGGCAAAAGAGGTGAGTGTGCAGCACGCCAGAGCGCTGCTCAAAAGGAGTTTTTTCATGGAAAAAGGAAATTTTTTAAAAAGTTAACTGGCAAAAACAAATCGCATCCCAACCATACAAGCTGCCATGATGCAGCAAAAAATGATCAGTCCGGTGCGCCATGCGCGAGGGCGGGAATGCAAAAACTGGATGAGGCAAAACGTCAGCCCAAGCCCCAGCAAACCAAGCGGAAGGCGTAAGGCCGGGCAATATTCCTGCACAGCGATCATGTCGCCCAGTGGTTTGATATTGCTCAGGGTAAGGTAGCTGACAGCTTCCGTGAGATTGGCCAATACCCACACGCTGAAAAACCAGGCGCTCCAACCGTCAGCCGCCAGCCGCCGTAGGACGCCATACCCAGCCGTTGCGAGCAGCAGATTGACGGCAATACCGCCCATGGCCGCCAAAAACAACGAAAATGGGCTCATGGCTGCCACACACGAGGCATCTAAGGGCTCCGGACTGGCTGCCCCGAAGTGGAACGGCACATGCAAATCCCACCAATGGGGCTTACATCCATAGAAACGATACACCAGCGCATGACCGAGTTCGTGCAGCCAGATGGTGGCATAGGTAGCGGCGTAGGCAAGCCCTGGATAGGCTATTTTTGGTAAGAAGTTCATGGCAGGAAAAAGAGATTAAAACCAGCGTTTTTTAGTGATTACCAGACTTTCACCTCGCTTTTTCTTCATTCGAATCGTCCAGATGATGCTTATGGCAATGGTAGCGCCCCGGAAAATATTGGCTGCCACCCCGCCGCCTGCGGTTGGCCCGGCCTTAAAGGCTGTCCACCAAAGGTTCATGAAGAAATGCATGGCCATAGGCATGTAGAGATTGTTGTCCCATTCAATGTACAGCCAGGCAAACCAGAGTCCGCCGAGCGCCGTGACAGCAAAAATGCCCAGCGCGCTTCCAAAATCACCTGCCTGATACAGGTGTGCCGAGCCAAAAACCAGCGCATTTAACAAGCCCGCCGATAAAAATCCCCAACCGGCAAAGCGGAAAAGTTGGCCAAAGACAAATCCTCGGTAAATCAATTCTTCAGAAACAGCAGCCCACACGCATCCCAGCAAAAAACCGCTCCAGGTAAGCGATAGGTTGAAGTTAGCCATACAGGCGTAGCCAATCAACATGGGCAAACAAAAAACAAAGGCCATTTTCAGGGCTTCCAGGGCTTTGTTCTGAACGCCCCAGGCCCGGGGTACTTCGCGCAAACGCTGTCCGTGCAACCACCAGATCAGCGTTCCGGCGAGCAACAAAGGAAGGATATGGCGGGTAAGTACCAATTCCGGATAAGAAGCAGGTTTGGGCAGCTGGCGTACGCCGTAATGGAGTATTAAGAAGGCCAGCGGTACGAGCAGGGAGAAAACAGTTTTATTTCGCACGACTTTTGCAATGGTTTGATAAACAGTGATTTGTGATCAACTGCTGCAAAAGTGCGGCGCCGGAAAATACGTGGCAAATGAAAGGGGTAAAGTATCTGAATACGGGGTGAATGGTAGTCGGCAGGGGCGAACGGAAGGTTTTTGGGGTGAAATTCAACGCGGTTTGGCCCCAAGAATGGCCCGGATATCGGTGGCCGAAGCGCGCGAAACCGGAATTTCGCCTACCTCCGGTGTCTGCTCAAAAACCAGGAAATAACTGGGCGACTTCCCTTCCAGCCGGATTGGGTGATCAAAATTGACCACATAGGACCGATGTACCTGACGGAACAGTCCCTCCGGCCCGAGTTGCTGAAACAGACTGCTCAAAGCGCCACGCAGGATGTGTCGTTGGGTTTGTCCGTTTTTATGAAGGAAAATTTCCACATAGTTATCGGCGGCGCGCAGCATCAGGATCTCGGCCCGTATCAGGGTGAGTTTTTCGTTTTTATTTTCCCCTTGAAGCACTACGAGGGTTTCGTTCGGGTGCGCCGATGCCGGTTTTTGAGCGAGTTTTTCAGCTAATTCCTGCTTCAGCAGCCGGTTTTTCAGATCAAAATAGCGCCATGCTATGAAAAAGAAGAGCGGAGGCAATGCCGTTACCACAGCATAAAAAACAAAACTGATAAACCCGATAACCGAAAAATGGCCTCCAATGGCCAGTCGTTGATATACATAACTGAGTGTAACCGAAGTAATCAGAAACACCGAAACAAACTTCAATTCACGTCGAAAGTGCCATTGCTTCGGACTAAAAAAATCAGGCAGGAAAAGGGCGATGGATTCGCGCAGCACAAAAGCCGTAAGGGGAACCAACAGGCCGTATCCTGCCAGAATCAGGTATTTCAGATCGTGTTTAAAGACGTATGTTCCAAACGGCTGAAAAACAGCCAGCACAGCAAATATGCCTGCACCAATAAAAATAGCCTGCCGGTACAGGGCAAAACGAGTGGGCGGATCTGCCTTGGCATGGAGTAACTGTGTATCGAAATTCACGGCCAAAAAGTACGACGAAACCTGAACATAGCGCATTGACAATCAGGGTTTAAAAAAATCTCCAGAGCAATAGCCCCAAACGCCCTATTTTTGGTCAAACACCTAACCCACCATGCGTTCCCAATCAACAGCGGTCTTGTCGCTGCTCTTGCTGGCCTGGCCTTGCCTGGCGGTTCCCGACTTTTCCACCTCCACCATCAAGCCTCGTTCCGAAACGCCGCTTACGGCTTCTGTGGCGGTTTTTGACCTCCATTTGCGCAACACCGGCAACGAAGGCGGCACGCCAGTGTACCTGGAAATAGATTGGGGCGGCGCCGGTTTTTTCATCGACATAGACGGTCTGGACAATATGGAGATAGATCAGGACCGCGGCACGGTGACTTGTTACCTGCAGCTTCCTCCGGGCACAGTAAAACACATGGTCCTGCGGGTATTTACCTTCAATGAAGCCCGTGGAGGCGCCTTACCGGTGCGCTTGCGCATGGCAGATTTTAACCACCAAACCGAACATTGGGACCATTGCGCCATTACACCGGAATCTCGCCCGGATCCGGTTTTGATGCGTATTGGCCCCATTGGCATCAACCAGGCGGCCTTGGTATTGCTGCTCTGGCTCGGCGCTATTCCGCTGGTGTTACTGTTCCTGAGCGCTGTACTGAAACGAAACGGTCATGCAGCAGATAAAATCCGGGGAAAGGCCGCTGCCCTGACCTTTTTGTGGATGATGCCCATCGGGTTTTGGCTGATTTTTGGCGCCATGGCCTGGAAGGATTGGCAAATATTGACCCGCTGGACTGAAACCCGCGGAACCATTGTCGGTCGACACATGGAGGTGACTACGTCCAACAATGCCAGCCAGCAAGCCAAAAGGCAAGGAACCGACCAAAACTATTCCATTACACTGGCCTTAAGGTTTGACCATCAGGGTAAAACCGTGTTTGGTTCAGGGTACGATCCGGATTCATTCCTGCAAATAGGCGGCAGAAAACAACGGGAAAAAGAGATCCGCGAATGGACGGTAGGGGCTTCCATTCCCTGTTGGTACAACCCGGAAAATCCCACAGAACTGGTGGTGAAAAGAGGATTTGGCGGAGCGTATTTTTTTGCTTTGCTACCCTTGCCGTTTTTCTTGTTTGGGGTGAGGATGCTGAGGAGGCGTTAGAGTATGTCTGAAAAACACTTATCGGGCTGAAAAGGCCCAACATGCTCTAAGATAAAAATAATTTCCTATTCTACAAATTTACGTAATTTTGAAGATCGTAATCTTTATATTTTATGAAAATGATAGATCGAACACTTCGGCAAGAAGTGGAAAAGCGTTGGAATTCAGGGAAAGCCATCATCATCTTAGGCCCACGTCAGGTAGGTAAAACCACGCTGTTGCGTCAAATTTGCAGCGAAAAAGGAGCTTTTCTTTTTTTAACCGGCGACGATCCTACCGTTGTACGTATTTTAGAAAACGCCGATGAGGCCCGAATGCGACAGGTTATTGGAAATAATGAAACTGTTTTCATAGACGAGGCCCAACGCATCCGTGGAATTGGCATTCAGCTCAAGCTCATCACAGACCTTATGCCGCAGGTACGACTTTTGGTAAGTGGTTCTTCCTCTTTGGATTTGGCTAATGAAGTCAATGAGCCGCTTACAGGCCGAAAATGGGAGTTTAAGATGTACCCCATAGCCTGGGCCGAGCTGGTGCAGTCTATTGGCTTTTTGGAGGCGCGCAAACAACTGGAACAACGTCTGATTTTTGGGATGTACCCGGAGGTCATCAATCAGACCGGCGATGAACGGGAGGTACTCACGCAACTGAGTGGCAGCTACCTGTATCAGGATATTTTACAGTTTGGCAACATCCGAAGGCCGGAATTGCTCGACAAATTGCTGACGGCTCTGGCACTTCAAGTGGGTGCAGAAGTGTCCTATAATGAACTTTCACAACTGCTTCAAATGGACAGAGCCACGGTGGAGCAGTATATCGGGCTTTTGGAAAAGGCATTTATCGTTTTCCGACTCGGACCCTTGAGCCGCAACCTTCGGAATGAAATCAACAGCAGCCGAAAAATTTATTTCTACGACAATGGTATCCGAAATGCCGTTCTCGCAGACTTCAAACCCCTGCACCTCCGCGGTGATGTGGGCGCACTCTGGGAGAATTTTCTCATCAGTGAACGAAAAAAATACCTCGAATACCATCGTATTTTTAGCAAAACCTATTTCTGGCGCACCTATCAACAACAGGAAATTGACTACATAGAAGAATCTGACGGTGCATTTTCAGCCTGGGAGATGAAATGGAATCCCAAAGCAAAAGCCAGGTTCCAGCAAGCTTTTGTGCATGCATACAAACCCGTAACGACAAAGGTTATTCACTCCGATAATTTTGAAGCATTTTTGGGGATACCATGAATGGAGCGGTCTTCTTCCGCATAAATATCGATAGCATGGGCAGCTAATGAATCCCATCACCCAAAAAGCTGGGATAAGGCAAAATCTGCGCTGGATGATTTGGAGATTTGGGGTTTTGGCCTATTTTTGGGCTTTGGAATATCGCTAAATGAGGCAAACTACAACTCTTACTTTTGGGATAACCAGTTGCGTGAATCCAACCAGTTTGGGCTAGATTCAGGCTTTGTTGCATGAATCTTGTTTGAAGCCAGATTTTCCCTTTCCCGTTTAGGCCTCAAGCGACTTTCACAGATTTAGGAGCGGCTATTTGAATAAATTTATTCAGGACGGCAGCCTTAACTGCCGC
>JBIKUE010000125.1:0-13160 GCA_044347755.1 Saprospiraceae bacterium | reverse complement strand
GGCTCCGGAGCCATCGTCTGTGTCGTTATTGGTATACCCCAACCCAGCTCAAACCTCCGTCACCTTTGAATGGCCGGATCAATCCTCCCCGGCACAACTCAGTGTCTTTGATGTAACCGGGCGTTTGATATGGACGCAAGAATTCCAGCAAAGGGCTGTTTGGGAAGCGGCAGATGCGCCGGGAGGCATATATTTTTATACGGTTTCCATTGAGAGGACTCTTCTCAACACCGGAAAAATCTCCATCATCAAATAACCCTCTTTCTACAGCCGCCTGTTCGCTGAAATTATGCGAACGGGCGGCTTTCCCTTTTATGAAAAATTTACCATTCTTCATGCTGCTCATCTGCAGCGCCTGGAGTGTTTGTGGGCAAAATTCCGGAGGCGGGTTTCATTTCGCTTATAATTTAAGCAGCCAGTCCAATTGGGGAACTCGATTCTCCAATGTGATCTTTGCAAAAGATACTCTTTGGGTTTTAGGAAATATTTATACCTCCGAATCTGTACCTTACGAAGCTATCACTTTAGCCAAATTTGACACTTTCGGCAGCTATTTGGATCAGGCATATTATTTTCTTTCAAACGACGATATTCTCATTGCAGAAGGCAATGATTTAATCCTCCTTCAAAATGGCAACTTTGCATCAGTAGGAACGACATTTGCAGGCCATCAGGCCTCCTTGACAACTTATAATGATGATGGACAACCAACAGTGAATAAGTTGTTTGGAATAAATGGTGCGTTAACTCTTTTTGGAAGAAGACTTTTGGAAGTTAAAAGCGGCGGTTATTTATTAGGCGGCGTTTATCAAAAATCGGATTACACAACTAAAGGATTTATCAAACGTATTCATCCGTCCGGCAACCAAATATGGAGCCTTACCTATGGTCAAGCAGGGCAGGATGATATGGTGCAAAGTTTGATCTCCATTGATAATAACACATACTTGGTAGGCGGAATGCATGCTTCGCCACCTAACACTCCAATACCTCAACTCTGGGGACAAAGCTGGATTTTTGCCATTGATTCTATGGGGTTAATCAAGTGGGAATGGACAGGGCCTGTAAATGATGAAGTGGGCGTATTAGGCCTTCAAAAAACAGGAGACAATGGATGGGTTTATCTCACTAGTACTACGGAAATCATTTCTCAAGATGAAGTTGGGACCTATATGAAAGTTGTCCGTAGAGACAGTGCTTTAAACTTAGTTTGGGAGCGTACCATCAGTGATTTAGGTCCTACCATTAATCGGTTTGGTGATCTTGTATCTACCCCCGATGGTAACTGGGTAGCAAGCGGCACATGGGTATATCGTACCGGCCCCGGTCAAGACGATGTTATCTTTTACAACAGCCTGTACAAGTTAAACGATCAGGGTGACACCCTTTGGAGCGTGCGTCTGAAAGCTCCGCCGGGGTTTGAAGGAACCGCTTATCCCGGGGGCATGACGGTTTTGCCCAGCGGCAGCGTGGTCTGGGCTTTGCGGTTTGATCGGTTTTCGCCTGGTCCGCCACAATCCTTCGGCTGGCTAATCAAAGTGGATAACGATGGCTGTGTGGATACGCTTTGTCAGCTCAGCAGTTTGGCTCCGGAGCCATCGTCTGTGTCTTTATTGGTATACCCCAACCCCGCTCAAGCCTCCGTCACCTTTGAGTGGCCGGATCAATCCTCCCCGGCACAGCTCAGTATCTTTGATGTAACCGGGCGTTTGGTATGGACGCAAGTATTCTGGCAGAGTGCCATCTGGAACACTGGAGATGCGCCGAGCGGAATGTATTATTTCTCGATCAGCGGAGAAATGCTGCCGGGGAATACAGGAAAAATTTTATTGACCAAATAAAACCAATTTTACCACCTTGAGACAATCATTTACCCCAAAATCCAAGACTTATTGTCCAACAGTCGAAAATCCATCATCCTACTTCGGCAGATAAATCAAGGTAGCTGAATTCTCCTCCCGGAACAAATCCTGCGCGGCCTGGTGCATTTCCTGCGCTGTAATGCCGAGGTAGATATCCGTTTCTTCGTTCATCAGTTCGGCCCGGTCGAGCAGTTCGTAATAAGCCAGATTTTGGGCCTTATTGAGTACGCTGGTTTCTGAGAACACCAGGGTGCTTTCAAAACGATGCTGGATTTTTTTCAGTTCCCGCTCGTCAATGGCTTCATTTTTCAGCTGATGCAATTCTGCCCAAACAGCTTCCAGCGCTTTTTCTACCGTAACGCCTTCTGAAGGCCGACCTTCTATGACCAGCAATCCGGGATCCAGATTGGCGGTAACATAGGCATCTATGGTGGAGAACAGCTTTTGCTCCTTTAGCAAACGCCGGAACAAACGGGACGACGGCCCCAGCGCCAGCACATCGCTGAGCAGATCTACCGCATAAAAAGCGTGGTCTGCGCGGGCGGGCGTGCGGAAAGCCAGGTAGATAGCCGGCACGGGTACATCTGCTTTTACCACTTTACGGGCAGGCTTTTTTTGCCGCGGTTCAGTTGGCAGGTTACGCACCGGCGTATGTCCTGCAGGTATGGACCCGAACCATTTTTCTGCCAAAGCAAAAGCTTCTGCTTCATTTACCTTGCCGGCAATGCTCAGCACGGCATTGGAGGGATTGTACCAGTCGCGGAAGAAATGGCGCACATCGTCGATGTTGGCATTTTCCACATGCTCCGGCGTCAGTCCGATCACTGGCCAACGGTACGGGTGTTTGTGGTACATCAGCTCAGAAAGATGGTGCCAGTTGTCGCCGTATGGTTCATTCAGGCAGGTCTCTTTGAATTCCTCCACCACCACTTTTCGCTGCACATCCAGCGATTTTTTGTTGATGCTAAGCGCTGCCATACGATCGCTTTCCAGATAAAGCGCCGTTTCATAATTTTCAGCCGGCAGGATTTCGTAGAAGGTGGTATAGTCGTTGGTGGTAAACGCGTTGTTCTCGCCGCCAGCGCGCTGCAGGGGATCGTCGAAATCCGGCACGTTTTTGCTACCGGCAAACATCAGGTGCTCAAACAAGTGCGCAAATCCGGTTTTGTCGGGATTTTCGTCGCGCGAACCCACATAATAACTCACATTCACGGCCACTAACGGCGTGGAGTGGTCTTCGTGTACCAATACGCGCAATCCATTGGATAACGTACGACGGGAAAATTCTATCATAGAATGTTTGCAGTAAACTGGGACAAAGGTCTGAAAAGTATTGGAAGTGGGTGAGGCTGTCTCAAAAGTCGCATTTTTATTTTCACCGCAGAGTCGGAGAGACGCATAGAGGTTGATAATCAATTATTTACACCTCTGTGTTTCTCCGCCTCTGCGGTAAAATAACTTTTGTACACCCTCCCTAACAATCCGCCTCTTTGCTTTTGCATAACAACCAACACATTTCTAAAAACCGGATTAATCTGCATCTTTGCGGCTGTTTACCATCAACATATTACCAAAGCATGAAGAAACTATTGATTCTCCCCTTGTTTTTGTGCGTGGCTTATCTGGCCCAGGCACAAGCCAAATTCACGGTTGCTGATCAAAAATTTGTGGCTCCGGTAGAAGTAAGTTTTACCAACACCACACCAACCTCCAAAAAGCCACTAACTTTTGCCTGGGATTTCGGTGATGGCGCTACCTCAACAGAAGTAAGCCCCAAGCACCGATACACTCATTCCGGCAATTATACCGTTAGCCTTACTGCCACCAAAGGCAAAAAATCTACTACTTTTAAAAAAATGATTCAAGTGACTGCTCCAGAGCGTTGTCTGGTAGAAATCGAAACAGATTTTGGTACCATGACGGTTGAGCTCTACAATTCCACCCCCAAACACCGGGATAATTTCATTAAATTAGCAGAAGAGGGCTATTACGACGGTACGCTGTTCCATCGTGTCATCCAAGGTTTCATGATTCAGGGCGGTGATCCGGATTCCAAAAACGCTCCAGCGGGTAAAATGCTGGGCATGGGCGGTCCGAGCTACCAAATTCCGGCTGAATTTGTGGATTCTCTTTGCCACATTAAAGGCGCGCTATCTGCTGCACGGACGAACAACCCGGAGAAAAAATCTTCCGGATCGCAATTTTACATCGTTCAGGGCTCGCCGGTAACCGAGCTCACCCTGAACCAAACAGAATCCATGCGCCGATTCCACTATACGCCGGAACAACGCGCTGCTTATCTCGAAAGCGGTGGAACCCCTCATCTCGACCGCGAATACACTGTATTTGGACAGGTGATCAAAGGATATGAAGTGATAGACAAAATTGCTGCGGTAGAAAAAGGCCCTGGCGACCGCCCGAAAGCAGATGTTAAAATGAAAATGAAGGTCATCAAGTAATTGTGAAGACACAAAGGTGCGATTACACGAAGGCGCTAAGGCACGAAGGCGCTAAGGCACGAAGGGTCGGCTGAAAGCCGACCCTTCGTTATTGTTATTTATTGCAGCTTCGCTGCAATAAACTTTGTGCCTTTGCGTCTTCGTGCCTTCGTGTCCCCACGTCTTCGTGCCTTCGTGTCCCCACGTCTTCGTGCCTTCGTGTCCCCACGCCTTCGTGCCTTCGAAGCCTTTGTACCTTCCTTCACCGCCAGGCACTCAGAATACCTGCCATGACCACCAGCGTAACCATCCAGTAACCCAGATTGACAAAAACCCAGCTCCAGCCGCGCTTTTCAAAGACAGACATGGTGCCTAATATTGGCAGTACCAAGAGGATGCTGATCATAACGCCATGGACCGCTCCATGCCCGAAGGTGACATAACTGTGCCCGTCAGGTGCAACATCCTGCCCGGGGCCTGTAACGTTCACACATACAAACATGGACAAAAGAAAAGACAACACAAGTGCTGCCAGATACAAAACGGGCTTGGGGCCGTTCCCAATGGATTCCAGGGTAAAACCATTGGCGCGCATCCAAGGGCCACCCAATACTTGCGGGTGATAGTATACAAAGCCGATAATCATCGGCACCAGTGCCGTAACGGCAACAGCAATCCAGTTGATTTCCATAAGTTGTAACAGTTTTGTTTTGAAATGTTGGACAAAAATAGCCACCATGTTTTATTTTGCCAAATTTTAAAACAAAATATTTTATTAAAAAATTTCTGCATTCAGGATCACCTGCAACATTTAGCTTTGCGCCCAACCAAAACACCAAAACACCAAAACAGTCAAACACTCAAACACTCAACTCATGGATAAAATGGTTGCTCGCTTCCCGGAACAGTTGGAGGAAGCGCTCGGAATTGCTCAAAAGATCACTTTGAAAAAACATACGGCCCCACTGCGCTCTGTTTTCATTTCCGGCCTCGGCGGAAGCGGCATTGGCGGTGGATTCGTGCAGGATTTTGTGCGCGGTATCTGTAAACTACCGGTGGTTGTCAGCAAGGGATATCAGGCGCCGGCCTGGATCAATAAAAATACTTTGGCCATTTGCTCCTCCTACAGCGGTAACACAGAAGAAACACTCAGTACCCTGGAGCAACTGCACCACACTGGCGCAAAGATTGTCTGCATTGCCTCCGGCGGCAAACTGATCGAGATTGCCAAGGCAAAAGGATATGACTACGTTCAGCTTCCCGGCGGATGGAGCAGCCCACGCGCTTGTTTGGGTTATTCTGTGGTAGCACAACTGGGCGTTTTCCGTGCTGCCAAACTTATTCCAGGCAAAGTGCTCAGTCAGGTAGCAGGAGCCCAAAAACTCCTCAAACGCGATCAGACATCCATCCAAAAACATGCACGTAAGATTGCCGGCTTCCTCACCGGAAAAACACCTGTACTCTACATAGCCGATCACATGGAAGCAGTAGCAGTACGCTGGCGCCAGCAAATCAACGAAAACGCCAAAATGCTCTGCTGGCACCACGTGATCCCGGAAATGAACCACAATGAACTCGTGGGCTGGCGCGATCAACGCGCTGATGTAGCCGTAATCTGGCTGCGTAACCACGACGACTATTCCCGCACAGCCATCCGTACGGATATTAACAAGGAAATCGTAGAACATTACACCCAAACCTCCATTGAACTCTATTCGAAAGGTAAAAACCTCATTGAAAAAGCCCTCTGGTTAGTTCATCTGGGCGACTGGGTTTCTGTTTACCTCGCCGAATTACGCAATGTAGATCCGGTGGAAATCAAGGTAATTGATTTCCTGAAAGGGGAATTGGCCAAGGTTTAGTCTTTTTTCCGACACCAGAAAAATACACCTTCCAGATAAGGCTCCTTCGTCGCAAACTGTTGAAAAAGCCGGCGAAGGAGCTTTTGTTTTTTCCATAATGAAAGGGAAAAAAGCATGGAGCCTTTTCCAGCAAACGTAAAAATGCGGGATCGAAAAAGACGGCTATCCACCTTAAAAGGTAGCCTCGCCCGAACACCTTCCATCGGGATACAGCTCAGCACATTAAATCCATGTTTTTCCGCCAAATTTTTCCAATCTGAGGGATAAGGCCGGGTTGCAGTTGCTTGAGGGATTCCAAAGACATTCATACACTTTTGGTTCATTTCAGCCATTTTTTCCAAAGACACACCTTCCCGCCACAATGATTCGTTGAAAAATAAACTCCCCCCCGGACGTAACACCTTCCCAATCTGTTGCCAGATTTTTTCCAAATCTCCATCGGGCAAAATGGCCAATACCGACTCGCAATAAACCACATCAAAAAAATGAGCCGGAAAAGGGAAGTCCAGCCCCGGAGGCATGGCGAGCAACCGCGCCGTATCCACCCCAGAAAAGGTAAAGCGCCTGCGTGCAATCCGATACATTTCCGTAGATTTTTCCAATCCATAAACTTCCAGCCCTTCAAACCGGCAAGTCAGCTCCAACATGGTTTGCCCGGTACCAAAACCAATTTCAAGCAACCGGCTGCCGGGCTTTGGCGCCATTTGTTGAACTAAAAAGGCTGTACCTCCTCGCCCGAGTGCATGAAGGTACGGTGTGTGTGTACGAGCATAGAAATCGAGGATAGAATGCATGGGAATATCCAATGTCCAATGTCCAATGTCCAATGTTCAAGTGGTGCGGGTGTTTGGCGTCAGCACGATGGGAATATCCAATATCCAAATCCAATGTCCAAGTGGGGCGGGTGTTTGGCGTCAGCACCACTTGGACATTGGACATTGGATATTGGATATTTACTTTATAAGGAGTTTTTCCGCCACCCATCCACGGCTTGTTTCCACACGCAACAGATATGCTCCGGCCGAAAGCGACGTAAGTTGTAGTGTTTGGTCTCCGCCGCTCACATTGCCGGATTGCACCGTTTTGCCATAATAATCCAGGATTTCATACCTGCCCGGGTGCGTTATGCCGCTTACTGTAATGTATTGATCAGCGGGATTGGGAGCGATAGAAACCTGGAGCATGTTTTCCGGAGTTTCAGTTCCCACCGTGCCAATTTGCTGAAAACCCAGGAAAAAAATGATCGTTCCAGTCATAGCCGGCACGTAACATTCGCCGTGGTCGCCCGTGGGCAACACATCCTGGATCTGGAAATTGGTCACACCTTTGTCCAGAAACGAATCGCGGGCCAGCAGGCTGTTGCGGAACGGCACCTGATCGTCGCCCATACAATAGAATATGCGGAACGGCGCCTCCGGAAGCCAGCCTTTGTCGTAAGTGTCGTTATCGTCCAGCGCCAGGTTTATCGGATGTGCGGGGTTGGTTTGCACCGCTTGCACCAGGGCAGGTTGTAACATCCGGAATGGACGCGAATCGCCTTCATTGGCAGTAAGGGCGGAAATCAAAAAGCCATTCAGCTGTGAAAGGCTGATGGTATTGTTATAAAACTGACCGATCAGGTTTGCATATTCTGGCTTGAACACGTCGGTTAGGTCATTAAACAGGTTGCCGTACACGGTTTGATAAGACAGTGCGGTATTGGGAATGTATGCAGGATAGTAATAGACGGTATCGTTTAGAATTAAATCCCGCATTACCCCGGAAATGCTATACGGGCCGGAGAGCGGCGCTGCGGCCGTAACCGTAAACTCGTCGGCAGGGTCTTGTTCCATGGCCCGGTGCAGCGCCATCGCGCCGTGCCCCCCCTGGGAATAGCCGGTGATGAACACCTGATCATTTATGGCCAATGGTTGCTGGGCTAAAAAGGCCTCACTGGCCCGCAGCATATCCAGCGCCGCCCAGGCCTCGCTTGCAGCGTGTACATACGGGTGAAAACCTTTTGAGGTAGGTCCCAAGCCAAGATAGTCAGGCAAAAACGCCACATATCCGAGTCCGGCAAACAAAGTACCTACTATGCCTTCCCCTCCGGAAAGAACATTCACCGACGGTACATCCTGTTTGGATCCGGAAGTGCCGTGCTGGTATACCAGGCGTGGGTAGATGCGTCCGGGCTGATCCGGAATAGCCAGCAAGCCTGTGGCCGTATCCGGCACGCCCTGCACGCTCATAGTGGTATAAGCCACCTGATAGTATTTGGCTCCGAACTGGATAAAAGGCAGGTTGTTGAATTCTTGCAGTAATTGGGCTTTGGTTTTTTGTCCGAGGAACGTGGCCGATACCAGGGTTTGGGCGTTCGATGAAAACTGAAGGCAGACGCAAAAAAGGGCAAACAGGTATTTCATGTGTGGAGAAGGAGATGTTGAGTGTTGGGGGGTGAATGTAGGGGAATACCGAATAATGTATAAAGACTTTGGGTTAAAAAATATACCCCATGCCAATTATTTTATTGCAAACCAGGCGTTTAATAAAATATTTTTTCCAAATATTTACCATTCAAAACAAAATAAAATTTCAAATTATGCCGAAATTTAACTGGTTTTTCATTTTAGCAACAAGCATCATTCCGCTTGCTGTGGGACTTCTCTATTACCATCAGGCCGTTTTAGGAAAGGTGGCCGCTCGTTATTCCCCTGCTATTGGCCAGGGATTTACGCCTAAAATATATGCATATTTCCTGCTGCTTGGCGTGTTTTTATCTGTTTTTCTCTTGCCTGTAGTGTTTCATATCATGCATGTTTATTCACTGATAGGGCAGCCAGGCGGCGGACCTCCTCCAGAAGACAGTGTAATTTATTTGGATTCGATGGCTTATTTAGAGAAATACGGTGGCAATTTTTTGACCTTTAAACATGGCATGTTTCACGGAATCCTGACAGCATTGTTTGGTATTTGGCCGGTATTGGCCATTAGCGGATTTTTGGAAAAAAGGCAATGGCAATATACTGCTGTACAACTGGGCTATTGGGTAATCGTCTTTGCGCTAATGGGCGGGTTCATCAACGCCTTTGGTTTTGTTGCGCTTAAATAAATTAGCTCCTAATGGTTCTCCCACTTAGTTTCTGAAAAACATGCGGCAGCTTTTAGCGCCTGTCATCGTTGTTTGTCGGTAATAATGTCTCGCATTACGCCCTCCAAACGCCTTGACATACCCTAAAATCTGCTCCCCTATTTTCCAGCAACTAAGTGGGAGAACCACTAGACAAGCGATAACTTTTGGGGGATTTTCTGCTTCTGACAGGAAATCCCCCATTTTTTTATGTCTTCCACTTTGTGTAATCCTGCTCTACTCTACCATAAGTACATTCAACCATCCACTTCCCTAATTTGGCTCCTTCAGCCTCACTTGCACCTAACCCCCAATCTACCACAAACCCCAAACTCCATTTTTTTGCATATTACCTTGCTCCTTCACTACCTTCACCCCCATAAACCAATTCCTGTACAACATGATCCGGCTCTTTTTACGCTCTTTGGCAGCCTTGCTTTTGTTTCATTCCGCGGCACTTGCCCAGCAAACTTTCCCGGTGGCCGCTCCCTCTGACGAACGCTCCGGCCTGCACGCATTCACCAATGCGACCATTTATACGGATTATAAAACCCGCATCGAAGGAGCCACGCTGCTCATTCGCGATGGCAAGGTAGTAGCTGCAGGATTGAACGTAACCGTACCCAAAGATGCTGCCGTGCACGATTGCACCGGAAAAACCATTTATCCTTCCTTTATAGACCTGTATGCCACAGATTATGGCCTTACTGTGCCGCAACGCTCTGAAGGTGGCGGCTTTGGCCGTAGCCCTCAACCTTTATCCAATAAAAAAGGCGCCTACAGTTGGAACCAGGCCTTGCGCACGGAATACAATGCCGCCGCCGAGTTCAGCAACGACGCCAAAGCCGCCGAAGAATGGCGCAAACTGGGCTTCGGCGCTCTGCTCACCCACCGCGCAGATGGTATTTCCCGCGGTACCGGCGCCCTGGTGATGCCCGGCAACCTCCGCGAACACGAACTGATCCTGGCCGAGAAAGCCAGTCACCACCTTTCCTTCAGCAAAGGTACCAGCACACAAAACTACCCTTCCTCCCTGATGGGTATTATCGCACTGCTCCGCCAGACCTATCTAGATGCACAATGGTATAAAACAGAAGGCTACAAAGATGAAGAAAACCTGTCGCTCGACGCCTGGAACAACGTGCAAAGCCTGCCACAAATCTTTGAAGCAGGCGAAAAAATGGATGTGCTGCGTATCGGACGTATCGGACAGGAGTTTGGCACGAAATATCTCGTAAAATCTGCCGGCGACGACTACCAGCGGCTCAGTGAGATCGTGAAAACCGGCTATTCCATGATCGTGCCTTTGAACTTCCCGGAAGGTTATGATGTACGCGATCCTTTTGACGCCCTGAATGTGCCGTTAAAGGATCTCAAACACTGGGAACTGGCGCCTTCCAACCCGGCGCGTCTGCAAAGTGCCGGAATATCTTTCTGCCTCACCACCTACGGTTTGAAAGAAAAAGCCAAATTCTGGGAGAACCTCCGCAAGGCCCTTGAATACGGACTTGATGAAGAAACAGCGCTCAAAGCGCTGACTTACAACCCGGCATCCTTTATCAATGCCTATGCTCAGGTGGGCAGCCTGGAAGCAGGCAAAATGGCCAATTTCCTCATCACCACCGGCAGCATTTTCAAATCAGAGACCAAAATCCAGCAGCATTGGGTCAAAGGCGCAGCCTTTGATATCAACCCAGACAAGTCTATGCCTGCCGGAAGCTTGGGAATTTACCAGCTCAAAGTAGGAACCGATGCCTACACCCTTACCCTCAAAGGCAAACTTGAGGCGCCAGAGGCCCAGTTGATGAAACCAGACAGTGCCAAAATCAAAGCCACCTTCAGCTATCAGCCTGGCGGACTGGTAACACTTTCTTTTCAGCCAGACACGTTAAAAAAAGGATACGTGGGACTCTCCGGTACGCTTGACAAACAAAAGATGACCGGAACAGGCACCTTGCAGGACGGCGCCTGGGTAAATTGGTCAGCTGATTATGCCAAAGCCGGAGAACCTGACAAGCCGAAAAAACAAGATCCTGTGCCGGCTGCCCCCATGCTTGGAGAGGTCATTTATCCTTTCACTGCATTTGGATGGAAAGACAAACCACGCGCCCAAACCGTTCTGATCCAGAATACAACCGTTTGGACGGGAGAAAAAGACGGCGTGCTCAACAATACTGATGTGTTGATCTCCAACGGCAAAATCCAGAAGATCGGCAGGAAACTCCCTGTTCAGGACAATGCAGTAATCATCAACGGCGAAGGGAAACACTTGACTGCCGGTATAATTGATGAGCATTCGCACATTGCGGCTACCCGCAGCATCAATGAAGGCACCCAGGAATCTTCTGCAGAGGTACGCATTGGCGATGTGATTGATTCAGAGGACATCGACATCTATCGCCAGCTGGCCGGGGGAGTAACCTCCAGCCACATACTGCACGGTTCAGCCAACCCTATTGGCGGACAAACGCAGTTGATCAAACTTCGCTGGGGCTTTACACCGGAAGAGATGAAATTCCAAAACTGGCCGGGCTTTATCAAATTCGCCCTGGGTGAAAATGTCAAACAAAGCAACTGGGGCAATGAGGTTGGAAGCAGATACCCGCAAACCCGTATGGGCGTGGAGCAGGTATATGTAGATTATTTCTCACGCGCACAAGAGTACGCACGTATGCGCGCCTCTGGCAAACCTTACCGCCGCGACCTTGATCTGGAAGCCCTGTCAGAGATCCTGGATTCCAAGCGATTCATCACTTGCCACTCTTATGTACAATCAGAAATCACCATGCTGATGCGTGTGGCTGAACAGTTTAAATTTCGGGTAAACACGTTTACCCATATCCTGGAAGGCTATAAAGTGGCCGACAAAATGGCCAAACATGGCGTAGGCGCTTCGTCGTTTTCCGATTGGTGGGCCTACAAGTTTGAGGTGTATGAAGCTATTCCGTACAACCCCAAAATCATGGCAGATCGCGGCATTACAGTAGCGATTAACTCCGACGATGCCGAAATGGCCCGGCGACTGAATCAGGAAGCCGCTAAATCCGTCATGTATGCCGGAATGAAAGAGCATGATGCGTGGAAAATGGTAACCATCAACCCTGCCAAACTGATGCGCGTGGATGATCGCACGGGTTCCA
This sequence comes from Saprospiraceae bacterium, assembly GCA_044347755.1. Lineage (GTDB taxonomy): Bacteria > Bacteroidota > Bacteroidia > Chitinophagales > Saprospiraceae > M3007. The sequence goes on along the minus strand of JBIKUE010000125.1, from coordinate 752 downwards.
TTAAAACAGGGAAAGATGCCGACGTGGTGCTTTGGAGTGAAAATCCGCTCTCTGTGTATGCTAAAGCAGAAAAAACCTGGGTAGACGGCATTCTGTTTTTCGATCGAGAAGCTGATCTCAAGTTGCAGGAAGACGTTCAAAAAGAACGCGCCAGACTGATTCAAAAACTGCAAACAGAGAAAAAAGCCGGAGAAGGCGGAGACCGGCCGTCCCGCCAAAAACAGCATTATCACTGCGACCACGAAGAGGACGAAGGGTAGAACACGGATTTTTTTGGAACGCGGATTTTTTTGGGAACGCGGATGACGCGGTTTTTTGGGGAACGCGGATTTTTTGAGGAACGCGGATGACGCGGATGACGCGGATTTTTTTTGTTTTGGTTTTGAATTACTCAGCCGAACGTGTTCTGCGAGATCTGCGGTTCTTCTGCGAAAATCTGCGGGAAAAGAACATGGATGACGCGGATTTTTGGGGAACGCGGATTTTTTGGGGAACGCGGATGACGCGGATGACGCGGATTTTTTTTGTTCTGTTTTTGAATTACTCAGCCGAACGTGTTCTGCGAGATCTGCGGTTCTTCTGCGAAAATCTGCGGGAAAAGAACATGGATGACGCGGTTTTTTGGGGAACGCGGATGACGCGGATGACGCGGATTTTTTTGTTCTGTTTTTGAATTACTCAGCCGAACGTGTTCTGCGAGATCTGCGGTTCTTCTGCGAAAATCTGCGGGAAAAGAACATGGATGACGCGGT
>JBIKUE010000124.1:0-13196 GCA_044347755.1 Saprospiraceae bacterium | reverse complement strand
TGCTAATTACAGCGGCACCAGCATGGCAGGCCCGCACGTGGCTGGTCTGGTAGCCCTTGTTATTTCTGCCCGACCAGAAATAGCGGGTTTCGTGGAGGATATTGAAGATATTGTGGAACAAACCGCTGTTTTCCTGGCCGACACCCTGGATTGCGACAACAACCTCGGCGCCGCACGTCCGAATCATGCCTACGGGTGGGGTCGGGTGGATGCCCTGGGCGCCGTTCAGGCTGCACTGGAATGGGAAGCGCCGGTAAATAGCACAGAAACAACATTCCAACCAATCGTGAGCATTTCACCCAACCCAGCTTCCGATGCCGTTTGGTTCCAATTGGATCGTTTGCAAGGAGAAGCTACTCTGGAAATTCTAAATCCGGAAGGCAAACAAATTTTCCGTCAACAATGGCAGGTATCGGGTGCTGAATCCCGCCGGGTAAACCTTCAGGGGCAGCCCGCAGGCGTTTATTTCTGGAAATTACAGAGCGGGAATGGGATGGTGAGCGGAAAGTTGGTGGTGGAAAACCGGTAGTTTGTCTTTTCCCGAAGAATCCGCATAGAAGCGCAGATTTCGCAGAATGGCCCAGCTCCTGGTATTTTCGTAGTGCCATGTATAGGGCTTTTCTGCAGAATCTGCGGGAAAAGAAACTACGAGTGGTGAACCAATAAAATGGGCAACGAGTTTGGATACTCGTTGCCCATTGTTCTTTATATCCGTTCAAAGCCCCACTAATACGCCTTGGCAAACAACACCCGGCGTTTGCTTGGTTTGCCTGTGCGTACGCACTTGCCGTCTTCCTCCACAGCATCCACCGGAATACAGCGGATGGTAGCTTTGGTGAGTGTTTTTACTTCCTCTTCTGTTTCGGTGGTGCCGTCCCAGTGCGCAGAAATGAAGCCGCCTTTTTCTTCCAGCACCTGAACAAATTCATCCCAGGTATCCACCCGGGTAATGTGCTCATCGCGGTAGGCTTTGGCGCGATTGAAGAGGTTTTGCTGAATTTCACTGAGCAGGCTTTCCACATGATCAGCGATGGTATCGAGCGCAACACTGGCTTTTTCCTTGGTATCGCGGCGGGCTACTTCGATCTGGCCGGCGGCAATGTCGCGTTGACCCAATCCCAGGCGAACCGGAATACCGATCATTTCATATTCCGCGAATTTGAAGCCCGGGCGGTTCTGATCGTCATTATCAATTTTTACCCGAATGCCTTTGGCGCGCAGATCTGCGGCAATTTTATTGGCTACTACGGTCAATTCATCAGATGGTTTCGGAATGGGCACAATCACCACCTGAATGGGCGCCAGACGCGGAGGCAGTACCAATCCATCATCGTCAGAGTGCGTCATGATCAGACCACCAATTAGACGGGTTGAAACGCCCCAGGAGGTAGCCCAAACATATTCCTGTTGGTTTTCCTTATTCAGGAACTGCACATCAAAGGCTTTGGCAAAGTTTTGTCCGAGGAAGTGCGACGTGCCTGCCTGCAGCGCTTTGCCATCCTGCATAAGCGCCTCAATGCAATACGTTTCATCGGCGCCTGCAAAGCGTTCGTTTGGCGTTTTGATGCCTTTGATCACCGGCATTGCCATCCATTCTTCCGCAAACTTGGCATATACATCCAGGATCAACAGTGTTTCGTCAACCGCTTCCTGAGCGCTGGCGTGTGCGGTGTGGCCTTCCTGCCAGAGAAATTCAGCTGTGCGCAGGAACGGGCGGGTGCGCATTTCCCAACGCACTACATTGGCCCATTGATTGATCAGCAAGGGCAAATCCCGGTAGCTCTGAATCCAGTTACGATAAGTATCCCAAATAATGGTTTCGGAAGTAGGACGAACAATGAGTTCTTCTTCCAGTTTGGCCTCCGGGTCAACGATCACCCCGCCACCGTTGGGATCATTTTTGAGTCGATAGTGGGTTACTACAGCACATTCCTTAGCGAAACCTTCCACGTGGGCGGCTTCTTTGCTGAGGAAACTTTTAGGTATAAACAAAGGGAAATAGGCGTTCACGTGCCCAGTTTCCTTGAACATGAAATCGAGCTGATCGCGCATTTTCTCCCACAAGCCAAAGCCGTGTGGTTTGATCACCATACATCCACGCACCGGCGAGTTATCGGCCAGTCGCGCTTTTTGAACAATATCCAGATACCACTGCGAGTAGTCTTCCGAGCGAGGTGTTATTTCTTTTGCCATGAGTATTGATAAATAAATTCCGGGGTTCTGTTTCGGGCCGCAAAGATGGGGGATAAGGCGCAAATTTTTGTTAACACGAAGGCACAAAGACGCGAAGGCGCTAAGATTTATTGGGATTGAAGGCGCTAGGGGGACACGAAGGCACAAAGACGCGAGGGCGCTAAGATTTATTGGGATTGAAGGCGCTAGGGGGACACGAAGGCACAAAGACGCGAAGGCGCTAAGTTTTTAAAGCTGCGCTTTAAAAACTATAAATCTTCGCGCCTTTGTGCCTTTGTGCCTTAGCGCCTTCGTGCCTTTGTGCCTTTGTGCCTTCGTGTCCCCCTAGCGCCTTTACTCCCATTTGGGAACCAGACCCCGCAAGCCCATATCTACGATTTTTTCAGCAGGTGTAACACCATCGGCATAGATATCCAGCTGACCATTTCCGTTGCTGTCAATCCATTCAAAACTATTATTGATGGAGAATGACAACGTTAAAGTAAGATTTTCGGTTTCCTGGCCGGTGATCACCAGTGGGGTGGCGAATTTTCCGGTTACTACACAGGAGCCCGGAGGGATAGGGCTGGAGGCGAATAACGGATTCACTACAGTAGTAGCGCCGGCTGGTGCTTCGCCGGAACTGATTTGGTTATAGACATCATATGGTGGCGTCAAACTAGTCTCAAAAGCCCAAAAGCCCTGCTTTTTATCATCATTTACAACCAGGGTTTTACTGCGTGGTGTAATGCTGGTGATATAAGTATTAAAGCCTACGAAGGAAGCTACCGTACCTTTTTGCTGGCTTAGTGTGCCGATAACCGGAACATTATTGATGTTAAACCGAATATCATAGTTCTGATAAGTCACACTGGCACGTACCCATTCGTATGTTCCGGGAGGAATATTTTTTAATTGAATGGTGCCAAAAACCTCCTGATTCCCGCCTACTGCAGCCTGGTCAAAATTCACTGCATTTTCTCCTCCAATGCCTGTTTCCTGGCCTTTATACACAATAGCGCCCTGGCCAAGCAGGGTAAAGGCTGTGGGCGCCAGTTCGATGTAATGCACGCTCATCTCACGAAATTCCGGCGTTTGAGCGGCATTTCCAGCCGGAATAGTGGATGGAAGCCCAATATTATTCAGCCGCTCCTGATTGGGGTCAAATTGAAAGCGGAATTGAAGGTTGGCACTATTGTTCGAATCGTCTTTTTTACAGCCTGCCAGAGCCAGCAACAGCATTGCTACTGCGAATGGATATTGTTTCATGTACAAAATGGATTGGATGAAGGCAAAGAAACGCCGGGATGATTGCTTAATTGTTCTGACGCATGATTTCTCATGCGCTAACCACCATACCTATACAATATCTGGAGGTAAAAAGTTCTAAACCTTTGGCCTGTTTCAACGTTTTAAGCGATGGTATGCTCATTTAAGCTCGTTTGCATGTAAAAAAAACAAAGGTCATACCTGAAAAAGACCTAATTTTGCCCCGCTCAAAACAACAATTCTTGTTCCATGGATACGATCACTAAAAGCCCCGTAATGCTCTACACAGAGCAAACTCCCAATCCGGAGGCACTTAAATACGTGACTAACCGCATGCTGTATCGCGGTATTGCTGAATTTAAAGATGCAGAACTGGCTGCCGAATGGAGCCCAATGGCCAATAGCCTGATGGAGCTTCCGTACGTAAAAAGCGTGTACTTCAACAACAACTATGTAACCGTAACCAAGGAAATGAACTATGATTGGGCAGAGATCATGCTCAAACTAAAAGAGTTCATCAAGGATTACGTTGAAAGAGACGGTGCAATTATTCTCGAAGGATTCGCCGAACACATGGATAAGGTGATGTCTGAACAGAACGCGGTTCAATTTACCGGCGAAACCGGAGAAATTGCCCGAAAAGTGAAAGAACTCATTGATACCTACGTAAAACCTGCTGTTGAAATGGATGGCGGAAACATTGAATTCAAGGCTTTTGAAGCCGGTAAAGTATACGTAACCATGCAGGGCTCCTGCAGTGGCTGCCCTTCCTCTTCCGTAACCCTGAAAGCCGGCATCGAAGGCATGCTCAAACGCATGATCCCCGAAGTGCAGGAAGTGGTGCAGGAAATGGAGTAACGGGAGATGAGAGATGAGAGATGAGAGATATGAGATATGAGATATGAGATGATTGGCAACCCCTCAGATTTTGGAATCTGAGGGGTTGTTTTGTTTAAGGCCCTACAAAACCTTTCCATTAGCCGCCAAAAACAGCTATGATTATCGGGGACATGAACCAAAAAGCTAATGATGTATTGCCAGACTCAACAACCCTCCCCCTTTGAAGAAAAACACCCTTCATTCTTTGGGTAATCATAAACCCCCATAAACCTTACAAACCAAAATCCTACCTTTGCCTCCATGTCGCTTGTGAAAAAACTGGCCGGGGAAACGGCTCTGTACGGATTAAGCAGCATCGTAGGCAGATTGCTGAACATGGTTATTCTGGTGCCACTGCACACCAGATTACTGAAATCTACGAGCGATTATGGCGCGGTTACGGACTTGTACGCCACCTCGGCTTTCCTGATGGTGATCCTTTCCTACCGTATGGAATCGGCTTTTTTCCGCTTTGGCACCCCAGCCGAAGACCGCAACCGGGCTTATTCCTCCGGTATGTGGTCTATCATCAGTAGTACGGCAGTCATTGCAGCAGCACTACTGGTATTTGCCCAGCCCATCGCTGATTTTTTGCAATACCCGAATCACCCGGAATATGTGCGGTATTTCGCCCTTATCCTGGGATTCGATTGCCTGGCTGAGCTGCCGTTCGCGCGTCTGCGACTCGAACAACGCCCAAGACGGTTTGTGGCTATCCGATTGAGCAATATTGCCGTAAATCTGGGCATGAACCTGTTTTGGCTGGTGTATTGCCCCTGGGCTGCTGAAAATGGTCATACATGGGTGCATTCAGTTTGGCAACCGGGCCTGGGTGTGGCCTACATATTCCTATCCAATTTGATTGCCAGTGCCGTTACCCTGTTGTTGCTCTTGCCACAATTCAGGTCTATTCAGCCCCGTTTTGACCTGGGTATGTGGCGCCAAATGGCGATATACGCAGCCCCTTTGATCATTGTTGGTCTGGCAGGTATTGTAGATGAAATGTTCAGCCGGGCCATGCTTAAATACCTGTTGCCGGGCACACCCGAGGAAAATCTGGGACAAGTGGGCATTTTCGGCGCAAATTATAAACTGGCAGCCCTGATTACCCTGTTCACCCAGGCTTACCGCTATGCCGCGGAGCCTTTTTTCTTCCGGCATGCACAGGATAAAGACGCTTTGCGAACGCAGGCAGAGGTCACCAAATGGTTCACCATTGCAGGCGCGGTAGGTATGTTGGGCATTCTCCTGTTTCTGGATTTGGTAAAACATTTCATCGGTAGTAAGTTCCATAGCGGCTTGCACGTGGTCCCCATTTTGCTTTGCGCTAACCTGTTACTGGGTGTTTATTACAATTTTTCGGTCTGGTACCGCCTCAAGGACCGCACTGGTTTAGGTGCCTGGATTTCTATTGCCGGCGCAGCCATTACTATTCTGCTTAATCTTATCCTGATCCCCGTTTGGGGGTATTACGGCGCCGCATGGGTTACACTCTGCTGCTATGCTTTTATGAGCTGGGCAACCTGGTTTACAGGGAAAAAATACCATCCCGTGCCATATGACCTTAAGAAAATGGCCCTGTACCCGGCCGTAGCGCTGGTTTTATGGGGCATTATCTATGTACTCGCGGAACACTTACCAGTCCCTGCCGTTTGGGCCATGCGTGTACTATTTTTCGGCGCCTATTTGGGTATGATTTATCTGTTAGAATTGCGCAAACGCCTTGTTTAGGGGGTTAGATGCTTGAACGGATGCACCTTTGGTGAATGGATTTTTGGGCACAACAAACCAAGTCTCAAAAAATCCGACATCCAATGTTTAACAATCCAGCCTTCAATATTCCTACATTCGCCGTTACATTTAAACTTTCCAGTCTATGCATACCATTCTAAACGCTCTACACTCCTACAACCGTTACATCATCCTGGCCGCAATGTTCTGGGTTCTATTTCGCTCCTGGTCTGGCTGGATGGGTAAAAAACCGTTTGAAAAGACCGACAACACCGCGTCTGTGGTTCTTTTGGGATTGGCTCACCTGCAACTGTTGCTGGGTTTGATCCAGTATTTCTTCACCAGCGCTTACACCACCGGTGACTTGCCTGTCAGCGACCCATGGGTACGATATTTCAAAATGGAACATATCAGCGCTATGATTCTGGCGGTGATTCTGATCCAGTTGGGTCGTACGTTTTCCAAAAAAGCGCATTTACACGAGCATAAGCACAAAAAACTTGCCCTTTATACCACTGCAGCTGCGCTTATTATCATCGGTACGTTGGCTATGAAAGGATTATTCCTTGGCACACTGGCCAGTGTTACTGCAGCAGGACAGTAGTTTTTTCCGTAATTTTGCGCTGCTGATCCCATAAGGATCTGTTTCATTGCGCAGAGGCCCTGAGTATTGTACTGTCGGGGTGACTGGCAGTCACCCCGACAGTACAATACTCAGGGCCTCTGTTTTATAGATTCTGTCCGTTTTTCTGAATTTACAGCATGTCAAAACCCTCCATTCCAGAAGGTACCCGCGATTTTGGCCCCGAACAGGTGCGCAAACGCCAATACATTTTTGATACCCTGCGTGCGGTATTTGTCAAGTTCGGCTTTCAGCCGCTTGAAACGCCTGCCATGGAAAATCTCAGCACCCTCACCGGCAAATACGGTGAAGAGGGCGATAAACTTTTGTTCAAAATCCTGAACAATGGTGATTTCCTCTCCGGCGCCGATGCTGATGCCCTGGCCAATAAAAACTCTACCAAACTTACATCAAGTATCGCCAAACGCGGGTTGCGGTACGATCTTACCGTGCCTTTTGCCCGGTATGTAGTGATGAACCGGGGTACGCTTTCTTTTCCCTTCAAACGTTACCAAATCCAGCCTGTTTGGCGCGCCGACCGGCCACAACGGGGCCGCTATCGTGAGTTTTTTCAGTGCGATGTAGACGTCATCGGATCTGATTCGCTGTTGTATGAAGCCGAACTGGTTCAGATCTACGACGAAGCTTTTGCAAACCTGAACCTGCCGGTAGCTATCAAAATCAACAACCGCAAGGTACTGTACGGCATTGCTGAAGCCGCCGGCATTCCTGATCAGTTCATGGACATGACCGTGGCCGTGGATAAACTTGATAAAGTGGGCATTGATGGCGTGCGCAAGGAATTATCCGAACGTGGCGTACCGGAAAATGCCATTGTTACCATTGAAAAAATTCTGCAAACGCCTGATATTCAAGCCTTAAAGCCCATTTTTGCCAATAGTGAAACGGGCCTGAAAGGTTTGGAAGAGTTGGAACGTGTATTCCAGTTGTTATCAGGTGTAACGCTGCAAAACGAATTGCGCTTTGACATCACTCTGGCGCGCGGCCTCTCTTATTACACCGGCTGTATTTTCGAAGTATCCGCAAAAGGATACCAGATGGGCAGCATTGGCGGTGGCGGACGCTACGCCGATCTGACGGGTGTATTCGGGGTGCCGGGCTTATCCGGAGTAGGCGTTTCTTTCGGCGCCGACCGTGTGTACGATGTACTGGAAGGTTTGAACCTGTTCCCGGAGAATCTTTCAGAAAGCATTAAAATATTATTGGCCTCCTTTGACGAGCCGAGCTTTGAATATGCCTTCCGGTGCGCTACGGCTCTGCGTCAGGCAGGCATTGCCGTAGAAATTTACCCGGAACCGGGCAAACTGAAAAAACAGTTTGAATACGCCGCCAAGCGTAACGTTCCGTTCGTGGCTATCCTTGGCGATGCCGAGGTGAATAATGGCACGCTAACGGTCAAGGATCAAAAAACCGGAGAGCAATGGACGGTGAGCGTGGAAGAGGCGATAGCGAAATTGTTGAGTTGAAGGTAATTAGTGTCGGGGTGACTGGCAGTCACCCCGACACTAATTACCTTCAACTCAACAGTAAAAACCCACCCAAACCGATTATGACATCATCCAAATGGTTTAACACCACCATTTTCCTGTTGCTGTTCGCTCAGGCCAATGCCCAATTAACAGACTACGACGCCATCATTCAGCCCGTAGACGCCAAGGCCCGGGACATTGCCGAATACATGGTGCAACTCGCCTGGCTCAACAGCCCGGAAGGCCGCATAGCCGAGGCAGAGTTGTTGAATGCCAGGAGCGACAACAAAAACATCCGCAAAGAGTGGATGCGCGATGTAAATGCCTCCTTCAACTTTAATGAATCCAACCTTCGTGGCGCAGATACGCTGGGTAATGTGTTTTTCCCGCGTTACAACTTCGGGCTTACCCTCAATCTGTACAATATTTTGAGTCAACCGGAAAAAAACCACATTGGAAAGCGCAGAATGTCTATTGCAGAAGAGCGCATCCGCCAGCGCAAACGCGAAATCCGCGCAGACGCCCTCAGTGCCTGGGCCAACTTCAAACTGGCGCGGGAAATTTTTAAGGAACGCAGCACCGTAGAGCTGGATCTGAACAACAATTTCATCCTCATCCAGCAACTCTATAAAAGCGACGAAGCCACGCTGGAACAGTATACCACTACTTCCGCCACTTACTATCAGGCCCGTGAAGCCCGAATCCGTGCCCAAACCGAGATGGATATTGCCCGTTTCCGTCTGGAAGAGATCATCGGCATCCGTTGGGATCAGGTCCAACACCCGGATGCGGAACGGTAGACGGTGGACGGCTTACGGTGGACAGGTTTTAGGGAAATATTCCGGAAATACGTTGGGCATAATTCTACCTTTGTCCTGAAAAGGCGCGGGGTGACACAAAGGCGCTAAGGCGCTAAGGCACAAAGTAATCTCAAACCGAACGCCAACTTAAACACTCAAACACCCAGGCACTCAAACACTCGAATATGAAAAATCTGCCCATCATCCTTAATATCATCCTCTTTGCACTGGTAGGCCACTTATACTACCTTAATTCGAAAAAATCCGGCGGAAATGCGCCTCAAACCATTGTACCTTCTGCCGCACATGCCGGTGGCGCACGTATTGCCTATGTGAATGCGGATACCCTCGATGCCAAATATGAATGGCTAAAGGAGCAAAAAACAGCCATCGAACAACGCCTTACTAATGCTGAAAAGAGTCTGGCAAGTAAGGAAGAGGCCCTGATGAAGGACGCTAATGCCCTGCAACAAAAATTCCAGGAAGGAAATATGACTCAGGCAGAAGCAGAAAAACAACAAGCCGCGCTGATGCAACGCGGCCAAAAGTTAGAGGAAGAAAAAATGCGCCTCAGCAAATCCCTGAGCGAAGACCAGAAAAAAGCGTTCGACGACCTTTACGCCAATGTAGAAGCCAAGCTCAAAACCTTGTCGTCGCAGATCGGTTACGATTACATCCTGTCGTATTCCCGCGGCGGACAAATCCTGATGGCCAACGACAGCCTCGATATCACCAAACAGGTGCTGGAACTGCTCAACGCCAAGGATAAATAAGCATTTACATGGCGCTCATTTCCCTGCGCAAGGCCACTGAAGCCGATATTCCGCAGATCCGCAGTCTGGCAGAAAAAATCTGGTGGGAACACTACCCGGACATCATCAGCGACGACCAGATAGCCTACATGCTGGAGCTGATGTACGCTGATGCGGCCCTGCGCCGTCAAATGACAGAGGAAGGTCAGGAGTTTTGGCTCCCGGAAGAAAACGGTCAGGCTATGGGGTTTTTGGCCATGACTCCCAAGGGTGAGGGGGAATATTTCATGAATAAATTCTACCTCGATTCCCGCGAGCGCGGCCTGGGCACCATCGTTTTTGAATTAATGCTGGCGCAATATCCGGACCTGAAAACGCTGCGGCTACGGGTAAATCGCCGGAATTTCAAAAGCGTGAACTTCTACTTCAAAGTGGGCTTTCGCATTGAGTATTGTATTGATACCCCTTTTGGAGAAGGGTATGTAATGGATGATTTTCAAATGATTTACCGGGTATAATATGCTGTCTGTTCACTCCGACGAATATTTCATGAAACAGGCGCTCGCTGAAGCGCAAAAAGCCTTTGAAGAAAGCGAAGTGCCTGTAGGGGCCGTCATTGTGTGCGAAGGCAGAATCATTGCCCGTGCCCACAACCAAACAGAAATGCTCACGGATGTCACCGCCCATGCAGAGATTCTGGCCGTGACAGCTGCCAGCAGCTATCTGGGCAGCAAATACCTTCAGGATTGTACCCTGTATGTCACCCTCGAGCCTTGCGTGATGTGTGCGGGCGCGCTCGCCTGGGCGCAACTTGGCCGGGTGGTATACGCCGCCTCCGACGATAAACGCGGATTCATGCTTCACGGTGGAAAAGACCTCCTGCACCCCAAAACCAAACTCGAAATGGGGATCATGCAGGAAGAATGCGGGCAATTGGTGAGTAGTTTTTTTAAGGGGAAACGGTAGTTAGTCACCTCAGTTTTTTTACCGCAGAGATGGAGAGACGCAGAGAGCGCGTTGCAAAATAGCCCCCCTCTGTGTCTCTCCGCCTCTGCGGTAAAAAAATCCCTACTTTTACCCCACACCATAGCCTCTCTCTCCATCGTGTCTGTCTTTTCGCGTATTCCTTCCAAATACCATCTCTGGCTGGGCGCTCTGGCCAGCATGCTGCTGCTGTTCCTGCTTGCCCGCCCCATTTTCAAGGATTATTTTACCCGCCCTAACAGCATGATGTACTCCTTCGGGGGAGATGCGCTGATGCTGTACTATAACCCGGCTTACCATACACGGTACGACAACGGTTACACCCTTCGTTCCATGGGTTATCCGGATGGGGAATACATTTACCTCACTGATGCGCAGGGCTCCCTTTCCAACGCCATGCAGTGGGTACACCGGCACGTCACCGATCTTTCCTACGATACGGTGGGCTGGGTGAATGGTTTCAACCTGTATTTGCTATTTGCTGCTGTTATTTTCGTTTTTTTATTGCTGAGGGCTTTTAAAGTACACATGGCTACAGCCATCCTGCTGGCGCCCATGATCGTACTGTTGTCGCCACAGATCCGGCGCATGGGTGGCCACTTTGGTTTGGCGTACCCCTTTTTGATTCCCATGGCCATGTTGTGGTTTGTGCGTAAATACCGGGTAGGCATTTTGGAAAAGCGCGACGCGCTGGTGCTGCTGGTGTCGGTGTTTTTTACGTTCAACAATCCTTACGTTGGGTTCAACATCAACTTTTTCCTCATTTTGGCTGGATTGGTCATGTTTGCAGCAGAGGGCTTCAAACGCACTAATTGGAAACGTCCTGCCATTGTTGCAGGAATGGGACTGGCCTCCCTGGTCATCGTTTTTCTCGACTTTAAACTTTTTGACCCCGTTCACGACCGTCTGAATCCGCAGTGGGGGTTTTTCTTTTACCATGCTACATTTGAAGGATTGTTTCATCCGCCAGATTCCATACTGTATCAATGGCTGGTGCGCAATAACGTCATGGTATCAGAAGTGGAGTTTGAGGCGATGCTGAACGTAGGCATTGTAACCACGCTTTGTTTGGCTGCTATGGCTTTGCTTGCCCTGAGCGGCATTTTCCTCCGGAAAAACAAATCCACGCTGCAAACACTCCTGCCGGAAAACCGCATCCTCCTGGGCGCATCCCTGCTGTTGTTCCTGCTGGCTGCCAATACCAGCATACTGCCCGTATCAGAGCCCTGGCTGGAAAAAAACATGGGTTGGATGCTCATGTTCAAAGCTTCCGGCCGACTGGGCTGGACGGCCTATTTCGCCCTCACCATTACGGCGGCAGTGTTCATAGACCGGCTTTTCCGGGTTACCTCGCCGAATTACATGGCCGCAGTATTCCTTATTTCGGTGGTTTCGCTTTGGAATGCAGAAATTAACCAATACATCCGCCCTAAATTCCGGGAAGTATTCAACGAAAACTTCTTCGATCGGCAGCATGAGGAAGAAATATTAAAGATCCTGCGCGAAAACAACGTAAATCCGGCCGAATACCAGGCCCTGATGAGCGTACCCAAGATGATCACCTGGTCTGACAAGGTTTTATCCAACATCAACTACCGCACCCAGATGTCGAGCGTGCGCATCTCGCTGGCCACCGGATTGCCTATGGTGAACAGTATGTTCTCCCGTATAGGGTTAAACCACAGCCTGGAGCGCGTGCAGATGTTGTCCAATCCGCTCATTGAACGCACATTGGTATCCCGGTTTCCCAACCAGAAAGACATCCTGCTGGTGGTGGGTTCAGATGCCTTGCCGGAGTTGAAGGGCGGAGAAAAATTCATCGTGGACATTTCCGAAAAAGTAGCCAGCAGCAAGGATTTCGTCCTGTTCCGACTCAAAGTAGCCGATATCAATAACAATGCGGCCCTTTTGGGCGCCCGGACGGCATTTCAAACAGGCGTACACCCCGCGCCTGCGTTCCATCTGGGTTTCGACGATCAGGCGAACCAGCCGGCTTTTTACGGAAAAAGCAGCCTGGAGGCGCCCAAAGGAGACGCGCCGCTTGCTGAATGGACAAATAGTTTTCCCCGCGACACCGTGATGCATTTCTCTGCCTGGACTTACGTGGACGCACGCCTGCGCGGCCCGGGGTTCTGGATGCTCAGTGTGCGGGATGCTTCCGACAAAGAAATAGAACCCATCAAGATCGAAACCCGCGCCACCAACGATGTGCAGAACAGCTGGATGCGCTCCGAAGCCAAATTCTGGATCCCGCAGGGCGGCAAAGTAACAATCAAAACGTTTGGGTACAAACCCATGCTGGTGGATGAGGTCATGTTATGGCCCAAGGGGATGTCGCCGATCGTGTATGATGGAGGAGAGGCGTTTTTATTTGAGGGGGTGCGGGTGAGGAAGTAGGATTCACCACAAAACACGGAGACTACCCGATTGCATTTGAATTTCTTAAACCAAGCGATTTAGAGTGCCTGGCAATTTATACAAATGAGGTAGCAATTTA
>JBIKUE010000123.1:0-13295 GCA_044347755.1 Saprospiraceae bacterium | reverse complement strand
AACACTCAAACACTCCTTTTAATCCTGCTCTCAATCGGTCTCATCGAAAAGATGGTTGCCTTTAATCCGACAGGTTGGCTTTGATGGCCACTGATCTGTCTTCGTTTTGCAACATTTTTTCACTTTTTAACCGGTTGTATCCATGCGACAACTTCTTCTAACCATTTGTTTATCTGCCCTTTTCTTCCCATTTACTTTTCATGCTCAAACAGGTTGCCCCGGTTGTAGCGTAACCGTACCAGCCGGATTTCCTGCCGATACCATTTATCTTCCCGATCTGCCAGATGGCGAAAAAGGGACGGCATACCAGCAGGATGTATCCTTCCGTTTGCCCAAAACCACCACGCCTGTCAATGCCATTGACAGCACCACTCCTCCAGGCTTGACCATTACCAAGTTCGAAATCCTGTCGGTAGAAGGATTGCCTCCTGGTCTGTATTGGCAACTGAATCAATCTGAATTTGATCCCGCCACCCAAACGGATGGCTGCATCAGGATCTGCGGCACCCCCTTGGCAACTGATTCCTTTGAGTTAACCATCACACTGAAGGCTACGGTTTTTATCATATCGCAGGTCTCTTCCTTTCCTATGTCGCTGTACATAGCACCTAAAACAAGTATTTCGGAAGGATTTTCCATGACAAACCCCATCGGTTGTGGCAGCACCACCGTGGATTTTGTAAATCTGGTTCCATCTAACGGACATGAGGGCTTTAGTTACAACTGGAATTTTGGCGACGGTTCTGTTTCCCCGGAGGAAAATCCTGAACCACATCTATACAATCTGCCTGGCGTTTATGAGGTGAACTATGAAGCGGTGGTGGATACGGCAGGGTATACTTTGGAAAGTATCCAGGTGCAGGGCATTGATTGCACCGACCCGCCGCTATATGGAAATCCCGATCTGTTTATGGAAATCAAAAATCCACAAGGCGATATCATATTTAGCTCCTCCCCTGCCATTAACAGCACCACATTGCCCTATACCTTCCCCGTAAACCTAAAACTCGGAGCAGGCAGCTATACCTTGCAGGTATGGGACGATGATGGCGGTATTAAAGGTCAGGACGACAACTGTGGTATTCTGACGTTCAACATTTTAAGCAATGGCATCCAAATCGCGGGCGGTCTCACAGTGGTGATGAATATATTAAACCCCATTGACACCATTCGATCTGTAGATACCATCATTGTGTATCCACAGCCTGCAGATCCGGTGGTTAGTGCGCCCATGGGACTTTCTGTTTGCATGGGACAAGATGGCCCTAATCTCGTTTCCTCCTATGGTTTTGGTAACCAGTGGCTTTACAATGGCACTCCCATTCCGGGCGCTACCGATTTTCTGTATCAAGCGGAAGTTGGCGGCTTATATCAGGCTCAATATGTGTCCTCCTTTGGCTGCATTGCCGTTTCTCAGCCGGTTGAGGTGATCTTCCATCCGCTGCCACCGGCACCAGCCTGGTTTAATTACAACAACTCCCTTCGGATGATCGATACCACCAATTTACCCAATCAATATGCGTTGCAGTGGTATAAAAACGGAACAGCTATTCCCGGAGAAACGGGCTTTTGGTATTGCTCCACTTCCAGCGGTAACTATATGCTTGTTGTGGAGGATTTAAGTAGCGGTTGTACAAGTTCCGCCAGCTCCCAGGTCACCAACAATCCCAACTTCAATTGCCTTACGGGCACGGGTGAAGCGGCATACCAAAACTTTGCAGTGATGCCCAATCCAAGCTCGGGCAATATTTTACTTCAGTTCCCCATGCCACTGGCTAAAGGCGCTATCGTTCGGGTAACTGATATGAGCGGACGTTTGCTGCACACCGAAACGCTGACAGATTCTGGCGAAACCGTTCCATTGAGCATAGCGCACCTCTTAACCGGTGTATATGCCGTGGAAGTGCTCTCAGATAATTTCAGAGGGATTGCCAGGGTGGTGAAGATGTAATCCCAATACCCTTTTTCTGAAAATACGAGCGCCATTTCCGAAAGATCGGAAATGGCGCTCTTTTTGTGTGTGTGCCCGAGACGGGACTCGAACCCGTACGACCGGTAAGGTCAAGGGATTTTAAGTCCCTCGTGTCTACCATTTCACCACCCGGGCATTGAGGCAGCAAAGGTGCATCATAGTTTTCATTCGCACAAACAGCTGAAGAAAATTGGATGCAACTTTAAAGAAAAAAGCCTCTCCGAAGTTTCGGAGAGGCTTTGAGCGGAAAACGAGATTCGAACTCGCGACCTCGACCTTGGCAAGGTCGCGCTCTACCAGCTGAGCTATTTCCGCGATGGTTGCTAAATGTAAGGCTTGCGCCTTGCGTTTTGCGGGTGCAAAGATAAGCGCACTCTATTTTCTTTGACAAACTTTTTTAAAAAAAAATTTTTCAAGGGTTCATTTTTTTTTTCAAACCACGCCACTTTAAGCCATATACGATCTTTTTAGAAGTCTTTTGCGTCCAATTCCTCCTGTCTGGAGGCCTCCAGTTTCCGTTTAAAGAAAAAATACGTTTCCAGTTGTGTACGCACCGGAATATCACTTCCGGTTCGGCGGTATTCATTTCGATTTTGTGCATCAATAATTCTGGCCTTTACATTGTCGTTCAACTGGATATCTATCAGCGTTCTGATATCACTGCACAGATCCGGATCATACACCGGGAAAATCGTTTCAATACGGAAGGACAGATTCCGCTCCATCCAGTCGGCGCTACTGAGGTAAATTTGTTCCTCGCCCTGATTGTGAAAAATAAACACCCTTGCATGTTCCAGGAACCGGTCTACAATACTAACCACTTCAATATTTTCACTCAACCCGGGCACCCCTGGTACCAAACAACAAATGCCTCGTACAATAAGCTGAATCCTTACCCCTGCCTTTGCTGCATGATACAAACGGGCAATCATCTCCCGGTCTTCCAGACTATTGATTTTAAGGATCATTCCTGCAGGCTTTCCCAATTTGGCAGCCTGTGTTTCCTGATCTATCAGTTGATATAAACGTTCCCTAAGATTAAATTTCCCAACCAATAAATGTTGAAATGGCTGCGAAGGCGGCATGTTTTCCAGATGTGCCAAAACATTGCTTACCTCATTCGTAAGACGAGTATCAGCCGTGAAAATGCCAAAATCAGAATATACTTTGGCTGTTTCTTCATGGAAATTGCCTGTCCCCAGATAAGCATACAGTTTAGGATGTCCGTCTTCTATGCGGCGCACCAAAGCCAGTTTGGAATGGACTTTTACACCGGGTAAAGAATAATGCACCCGAACCCCTGCTTTCTCCAAACGCTCCCCCCACTCCAAATTGGTGGCCTCATCGAATCGCGCCTTGATTTCTACGAATGCTGACACCTGCTTGCCCCGCTGAACAGCCTCCATCAGCGCTTCCAATATCCGGCTGCTTTTGGCAACACGGTATTGAATAACCTTAATGTGGGTAACTGCGGGGTCTACGGCAGCCTTTTCAAAAAACTGGATGACCGGCTCAAATGATTGATATGGCACATGCAACAGCTGATCCTTTTCCGCAATGGCATTAAAAAAATCCGGGGCGTCCGTAAGCACCGGGTGCGGCAGTGGTGTAAGCGGTTTGTTTTTCAAGTGCTTAAGGCCAAAATCCGGAAAGCGGAAAAAGTCAAAATTATTGTGATATCTGCCTTCCGGCAACATGTCATTTTTCCGCAAATCAAAGGTATCCTGCAGATAGGACAGCAGATGTTGAGGCATCTCCCGGTCGTATACAAAACGGCTGGCCGGGCCAACCTGGCGTTTTTGCAGGCTCGACTTGATTTTTTGGACCAGATCGCCACTGTATTCATCTTCTATGTGGAGTTCCGCATCACGGGTAAGCTTGATGGAGTAGGTATCCTGAATATCATAGCCCGGGAAGAGCCTCGATACCGAATGCCGGACAATGTCATCCAATAAAATAACATCATGGCGATCTCCTTTGGTAGGCAGCGAAACAAACCTCGGCAACTGGTCTGAGGGGATTTTTACTAGGGCATATTCACTATCTGCGAGTGGCTTTTTCTTGGGTCGGAGATGTACGGCAAGATAGAGGTGTGCATTGGCAAGAAACGGGTTAATTCGCCGTTTCACCAATAGCACTGGCATTACGAATGGCAGCAGGTTGGATAAAAAATAATCTTCCACAAACTGTCGCTGTTCTTCATTCAGATCCAGGCGCCGGAGAATATGTACATGGTGTTTCCGGAGTTCCGGAACTACCTGATTCTGAAATATTTGGGAAAATTCTTCCTGCTGTCGGTTTACAATCAGGTGAATATTTTTCAACAATTCGCTGGGATCAAAATCCAGTTGGGCACGGGTTTTTTTGCCCACCTTTTTCAACTTTCGAATACCCGCCACCCGTATCCGGAAGAACTCATCGAGATTGGATGAATAAATTGCCAGAAACTTCAACCGCTCCAGCAAAGGCACGGCAGGATCTTTCGCCTCTTGCAGCACTCGGTAATTGAAAGAAAGCCAGGAAGCGTCGCGATGCGTATATGGAAGCACGGATGAAACGTTTATGGGGTTTATGGGGTTTATGGGTTTATGTATCCCGGAATGATATTCCGGGAAATGGACTTAAAACCTTAAGCGAACGCAAAAATGAGTTTTTTTGTGGGTTTGGCATATACAAACCTTGATAACAGTCTTTCTTGACATAAAATTAATGCTGGCAATTTCAAATGGGGCTTTGAGGGTAAGGCAACCGAAGCACTTCATTGGATTTCCAGGAATACCATTCCGGGATACATTACACCCATGCTCTGGTCATTTCCCGCTTTCCGGGAGGTCCCGGCAATCTTTCCGTAGTAAATCCTGCTCTTCGAAGTCTGCGGCGAAATTCCCCCTGAGCACAATACGTTACCAGGCCACCACCTGGGTGTAAGGCCTGTGCGAGTTTTGCAAATATGGGCTCTTCCCACAATTCAGGTTGCGACTGCGGCGCAAAAGCATCAAAGAAAATGACATCGTACTTCCGGTCTGGCACAAATTGCTGTAAGGGAGTCAATGTTTTCTCCAGGGTCATCTGATCTGATAGTACATGAGGTTGATTCCAGGGAAGCGCGTGCAGATGTAAAAAATCTGCTGCACGGTTTTCAACCTCCAACATCGCAGGATAATTCAAAACAGCTGCCTGTTCCATAGAAATCGGATCCGTTTCGAGACTTTGATATTGTAATTTCCACCCTTGCTTTTCTGCTTCCAGCCAACTCATAAAAACATTTAATCCGGTACCAAAGCCAACCTCCAGCACAGACATTTCGTCCTTCCACTGGGATTTCCAATGTAAACCCATCTGGATAAACACATGCCCGGATTCTGTTACCGCACCGTGTCTGGAATGGTACGGTACGCCGTAGACTTCTGATACAAGGGTATGCGAGCCATCCGCAGATTCAACGATATGCATGTAACAATCCTGTAAAATGTGGACAAAAGTGGCAACTCCATACAAAACTTAAAAACTAAGGTCGTTGTTCATCACTCATCCTATATCCTGTACCCTACCTTCGCCCTTTCATTATGGAAGATTTTAAAATCAATCTTGACCGCGACCTGGTCTTTTTCGATGTAGAAACCACCGGTTTAAATGTTATACGCGATCGTATTGTTCAAATTGCCCTGGTTAAACTTCGTAAAAACGGTCAACCCACCGAAGAATTGTCTATGCTCATCAATCCGGGCATTCCGATTTCCGAAGAATCTATGGCCATTCACGGTATTACGCCGAAAGAACTGGCAAACAAACCCACCTTTTCCCAGGTAGCGCAAAAGATCATGGATTTTATCGGCAATGCGGATCTGGGCGGTTACAATTCCAACCGGTTTGATATTCCCATGCTGATGGAAGAGTTTGCCCGGGTGGGAATGGAACTTGACATTTCCAAACGAAGGCTCATTGATGCCCAACGCATCTTTTACAAAATGGAACCGCGTACCCTCAAAGCCGCTTACCGGTTGTATTGCCAAAAAGAACTGGAAGATGCACATGATGCGCTGGCGGATGTACGCGCTACCGTTGATGTGTTTAAAGGGCAAATCAAAGCCTACGAAGGAAAAGATTTGCTGGATGAAGAGGGTAAAATAGTGCCGGCGCCTATTCAAAATAATATCCAGGCCATTCATGAATTTACCAACGATCTCAACTATATCGATGCTACTCAAAAACTGAGGGTCCAGATGGATGGCACCGTGGTGTTCAACTTTGGAAAATATGTAGGAGAATCGGTTAAAGTTGTCCTGACCCGTGAACGGCATTATGCCGGCTGGATCCTGGAAAAAGAATTTTCATCGCAGGTAAAACAGTACATCCGCCAGGTGATGAAAGAAATCAGCTAATTGAACCCTGAATCAATCCATGCGCTCCATCATTTTTGCGTCCGTGTTATCCATCTTGCTGGCTTCCTGCTTTGAACCCAGAGAAGCCTGTCTTGACATTGCCGCCACTAACTTTGATGCCTCGGCAGACAAAGATTGCTGCTGTATTTATCCCAAGATAACCCTGACCGTGAATCAGGTGTACGACAACCTGTTGTACAAAAGCGATTCCTTATATCTCACCGACCAAGGGCAGATCTTCAGACTTAAAAACGTAGCTTTCTACCTCTCTGATGTTGAATTGACCCAATTGGGAACGTCTTTTACTGTTTCCGACACCCTGACTTTAGTGACCAGGGAAGGAGTTGATACCAGCGCACAATTATTTACCAACGATTTTTTACTCGTTCGGCGTAGTCCGGTAACCTACACCGTTGGCACTTTCCGTCAGGACGGGAACTTTGAAACCGTCAAGTTCAGATTGGGACTTTCAGATGCTGCACAAAAAGTAATTCCCGCCAAAACGCCTTCCAACCATCCGCTTGGCCTTCAAACCGATGGACTCTGGCAAGGGTACGATGAGGGATATGTTTGGTTACAAGCAGTAGTGGTTCGGAACAATATGGATACTACACCAGCGGACACCTTGCGGTTTACGAAGGCAGATTTGGGGCAAGTGGAACTCTCCTTTAACGGGAACTATGTTCACCCAACAGGCTATGACTTCCCGCTGATCCTAACGGTAGACTACAAAAAGTTGTTTGACGGAGTAAATTGGTCGCAAGGCGACATTTCATCATGGAAAAGTCAAATTGTTTCGAACATAGGCGCATCCTTCTCCGTTTCACAGTAACTTTGATCCACACGGCCGTTTGTAGATAAAACCAATATTTCACCACCATATTATGAAAAATCTCAGCGTTTTTGTCGCTATATTTTGCCTCGCCTCTCTCCTTGGATGCCGGGATGGAGAAGATTTGCCTTCCACTGACTTCTCCATCACCTTCAAGGCTACCTACGGCGGAGAAACCCTGGAAAAAAACAAAGACTATACCTTTGGCAACTATCCGATTTTTTTTGAGGGTTGCCGGATGTATATTTCTGATATACGCCTGGTGAATGCCGAAAGAGAGGTAATCATCTCAGATGTAGAATACCTTGACTTCACCCCGGAAAATGCCGTTTCTGCCACCCCGTCTATCTTATTTAAAAACGTACCTGAAGGAGATTATACCTCCATCAGCATCGGATATGGTGTAAAACCACAACTAAACGCCAGGCGCCCGTCCAATTTCCCCGCCGGCTCACCACTCAGTATAGAAATAGACTATTGGGCGGGCTGGAAAAGCTACATCTTTTCCGTTTTGGATGGCAAGGCAGATCCTGACAACAATGGCACTAAAAATCTTTCCTTCTCTTACCATTGCGGGTCAGATGCCGTTTATAAAGTGTTTGAATTCAATGTGCCCATCAAAGTAAAGGCCGGACAGTTCACGACCGCAGACATTGCCTTTGACATGAAGGAGTTTTTAACAAACGATGATGGCTCTTTGTATGATATGGTTGCTAATCCAGCCACCTCCAACGATGCTGCCAATGTTGTGGTGGCACAGGCACTCACAGCCCACTGGGGAAGGGCTACCAGCATTACCCAATAGTCCTGAATCATGAATCATTTTCTGAAAAAAAATGCGATCCTCCTGGCGAGTGGCCTCCTGATTGCTTTTTTGGCCATGGAGGCTTGCCGTCCGCAGGATACTGATCCAATATCAGGTGACCTGGAACAGATTCCATATAACCCGCAGTCCTACGCGATCCCAAAACCTTCTTTTTTCCCTGAAATACCCATCCCGGCCGACAATCCCAATACAGTAGACGGGGTGCAACTGGGCAGAAGATTGTTTTACGATCCCATTCTTTCTGCCGACAGTACCATGTCGTGCTCTTCCTGCCATTTACCTCAAGGCAGTTTTACGGACAATAAAAAAGTATCAACCGGCATCGACGGCATTGCAGGAAAACGCAATTCCATGTCGCTCCTGAATATTGCATATGTAACAGATGGCTTTTTTTGGGACGGGCGCTCACCTACGCTTGAAGCACAGGCGCTTCTTCCAGTAGAGGATCCGATTGAATTACATACGGATTGGGGAACTGTGGTATCAAAACTGAAAGCACATCCTACCTATCCAAGCCTCTTCCGTAAAGCGTTTGGGATCAGCGACCGTTCGGAAATCACCAAGGAACTGGCTGCCAAAGCCATTGCCCAATTTGAGCGAATTCTCATCAGCAGTGGCACCTCCAAGTTTGACCGTTTTGTAGAGGGAGATGTAGATGCCTTTGACGACGAGGAAATTGACGGCAAGCTGATGTTCTTTGATGAAGGAGCGCAGTATAACCTACCTGATGCGCAGTGTTTTCACTGCCATGGAGGCGTTACCCTGACAGGAGGCAAGTTTTTTAACAACGGCCTGGATAGTGTGGGCAATCTGAACGAATTCACGGATTTAGGTCGTTACCTGGTCACCGGTATTGAATTCGATAAAGGAAAATTCAGGGCAACCACGGTTCGGAATATCGCGCTAACCGCCCCATATATGCATGACGGCCGTTTTGAAACCCTTGAGGAAGTGATTGAACAATATCACGACAATGGGTTTGGCGTAGCGAATGAGGGTGCATTTCTGAATCAAATTGGATTTCCCGTAGGGAATGGAACCTATACCGGTTTGACAGAATACCAGAAAAAAGCGCTGGTGAAATTTCTTCACACCCTCACCGATACTACGTTTATTAATAATCCTGATATTCAGAATCCATTTTGAGGAGTTAGTTGGGGGGGGGAGAGGGGGCACCGCGGAGGCGCAGAGGGCACGACGGCGCACCCTCTGCGCCTCCGCGCCTCTGCGGTAAAAAAACCGCGCCTCTGCAATGAGATATCCCCTCCCCACCAAGTCTGCCTATTTATTTAAATGTATAACTTTGGCCTGCTTTTAGCTGTAATCCTCCCGCCAAATATTCTCTCAAATCCCGTTAATTATGCGAAACCGACTTACCCTACTGACATTTTTAGCAGCATGGACCTGTCAGGCACAAATCAGCGAAGGCGGACTCCCTCCGAGTTTTGAACCGGCGTTCCATACTATCCTGGCCGGTAAAATGCCATTGCCCAAAGCGCTTCCGGTGGTGGATGCCGGGAAAGCGTTGAAAGAGGATAGTCAGACACCTGGCCAAAATCGTTTTGCCGCGCCGGTCAACACAGACTTTTCACTCAAAAATGCTGGTGTTTGGCAAACGTTACCGAATGGTGACCGGGTGTGGATGTGCGCGGTGAAATCTTCAGGTGCACTGGGACTCACCCTTATTTTTGATGAATTCCGACTACCTCCCGGCGCAAGCTTCTATGCCTATGGTGCAAACGAACAGATCTATGGAGCCTATACTGCCCAAAGTTGTATTCCTTCAGGCAAATTCCTGATTGGAGTAATAGCCGGAGAAACAGCCTACCTCGAACTTCTGGAACCAGCATCAGTATCCGGCCAAAGCAAGATCAGCAGCCACCGGGTAGATGTAGCTTACGATAATAATGCCCTGCATGGAGCTGAAGATTTCGGAGACGGATTGCCCTGCAATGTAAATATCAATTGCCCCACCGGAGCAGGCTGGCAGAATGAGAAGAAAGGCATCGCCCGTATTCTGATGGTTTTCTCCAATGGCGAAGGATGGTGTAGTGGCTCTTTGATCGCCAATACCTCCAATACCTATGAGCCCTATTTCCTGACGGCGCACCATTGTCAGTTGATCGGCAATAATCCAGACTTTGATCTTTGGCGTTTTGATTTCGACTATGAATCGGTCAACTGCAATAATCCTGTTTTGGAGCCGGTTCCACGATCCGTGTTAGGTAGTGAACGGGTGTCATATCGGAATGAAACTGATTTCATGCTGCTAAAAATCAATCCCATACCGGTGAACTACGATGTTTATTTCAACGGATGGAACCGCGATAATAACCAGACTACCATAGCTCCCAATACCGTTTACATTCACCACCCGGCTGGCGATATCAAAAAAATATCGGTTGATACCCAGCAAGCCATTATTCAAACCGGTACGCTGAACTGGGGCGGCATTTTTGGCATTAGCCCGGCCAATAGCCATTGGAAAACCGTAACGGATATTGGTGTTTTCCAGCCGGGATCATCAGGGAGTCCATTATTGGATACCAACAAACGGATTATGGGACAATTGCATGGCGGGAGCACCGTTATGGGCGATGCATGCAAAGTAACGGGCGCCTATTTTGGCCGCTTTAACCTGTCCTGGAATCAAGGAAACACCCCTGATGCGCGCCTGAAAGAATGGCTGGACCCTACCAATACAGGCGCCATAACCCAGAATGGATACCAGCGTCCGGCTGTGCAAGGCTTTAATGTATCAGGGAATGTCCAAACGCATTGGGGTACGCCTATGGAAGGCATTCGGGTAGAATTGTCTGGAACGGCATCCGCTTTCGTTTTTACGGATTCATTGGGTAATTACGTTTTCCAAAATGTTCCGGCAGGGGGAAGCTATTCCATCAAACCGCTACACAACATCAATGTGCTAAATGGCGTAACCACCTATGATCTGGTCCTGACCTCCAAGCATATTCTCGGACTGGAGTCGCTTGGCTCCGCCTGGAAAGTTATTGCAGCTGATGTAAATCAAAGCGGCTCGGTGACTACTTTTGACATGGTAGAAAGCCGGAAACTTATTTTGGGTATCAACACCGAATTTTCAGCCAATACATCCTGGCGCTTTTTCCCGGCGTTCGCCAATTTCCCAAATACCAACGATCCATTTACAGGCGGTTTGCCACCCAATAATATTTCTATTACTAACTTGCAGGCTCACTACCCAAATGCCAGTTTCAAAGGTCTGAAAGTGGCAGATGTGAACAACTCTGCAATAGGGAATTGAATTCATTCACTCACTCACATACCATGGTCCATACTGCGAAAGAGCGCTTCTTACACTACGTAACCATCGATACCCAAAGCGATCCAAATAGCCCTACCTGCCCAAGCACCGAAAAACAAAAAAACCTTGGCAAAGTCCTCGTGCAAGAATTACTCCAGATGGGTATTTCCGACGCACACCTGGATGAGCACGGATATGTTTACGCCACTATTCCGGCTACAACCGACAAAAAGGTACCGGTTATCTGTTTTTGCTCACATATGGATACCTCCCCGGATTGTTCCGGAGAAAACGTCAAACCAATGATCCATTCCAATTACAAGGGACAGGATCTGGTTTTACCCGACGATAAATCCGTGGTAATCCGAATGAAGGATCATCCTGATTTAAAGGATCAAATTGGGAATGACATCATCACGGCAAGCGGCACCACGCTACTCGGCGCAGACAACAAGGCCGGTGTTGCAGCCATTATGAGCGCAGCAAACATTTTGATAACTGATAAGAAGATTAAACACGGAAAAATCCGCATTCTTTTTACCCCTGATGAAGAAATTGGTCGTGGTGTAGATAAAGCGGATATGAAAAAACTGGGCGCCAAATACGGTTATACCATAGACGGCGAAACCGCAGGAAGCATCGAAAACGAAACATTTAGTGCTGATGGGGCTGTCATAACCATTCATGGTGTTTCAGCGCACCCGGGATTTGCCAAAGGCAAAATGGAAAACGCCCTCAAAATTGCCTCCCGTATTGTGGCCAAATTCCCCGACAAATTGAGTCCTGAACACACCGAAGGGCGCGAAGGATTTATCCACCCCGTACATATTGAAGGTAACCTGGAAAAGGCCACCATTAAGCTGATTATCCGCGATTTTACAGAAGCCGGCCTGAAACGCCACGCCAAAACGATCCAAAAAATCGTAGACGGCGCCCTCAAGCCCTTCCCGAATAGCCGGGCGGAGGTGAAAATCAGCGAGCAATACCGCAATATGGGCAAAGTGTTGAAACGTCACCCGCAAGTGGTGTCCAACGCTCTGGAGGCCCTCAAGCGTGCCGGTTTCCCTAACCCCATCCAAAGCAGTATCCGGGGCGGTACAGATGGATCCCGACTTTCTTTTATGGGTCTTCCCTGCCCCAATCTTTTTGCCGGCGAACATGCTTTCCACTCTAAACAAGAATGGGTTTCTGTACAAGATATGGACAAAGCAGCCGAGACGATTGTGCATCTGGCACAAGTGTGGGAAGAGCGTTCTTAATACCGAAAATTTTATGTATATTTATGGCCTAAAGGTTACTCACCCAGTAACTTTTAGGCCATTTTGCGACATATACCTATACATAAACCCCATAAACCCTCATAAACCTTCACCTCATTCATAAACAAACATCAACAACCATGGAAGATTTTTGGAAAAAAGCATCCGACACTGCAAAAGAAACATTTGATAAAGCTGGTGAAGCCGCTGAACTGGCTGCTGCCGCTGCTGCTGTAAAACTGGGCGAACTGAAAGAAGCCGCCGCTGAAAAATTTAACGAACTGAGCGAAAAAGCAGAAGCCGCCGCTGCTGAAGCAAAGGCAGAAGCCGCAGAAAAATTTGCTGAAGCGCAGGCTGCCAAAGCCAAAATTGAAGCACACGAAGGCGGAGCGCTGGGTTTCCTAAGCGACAAGGCTAAAGAAATCATTGGCGAAGTCAAGGAAGAAGCCAGTGAACTTGCCGACGAAGGCAAAGATTTCTGGCAAAAGGCCAAAGATTACGTCGCCGGGGATAAAGACACAAAGGACGTGTAACACTAAGGCACTAAGGTACTAAGGCACTAAGGCACTAAGGTACTAAGGCACTAAGGCACTAAGGCACTAAGGCACTAAGGTACTAAGGCACTAAGGCACTAAGGCACTAAGGCACTAAGGCACTAAGGCACTAAGGCACTAAGGCACTAAGGCACTAAGGCACTAAGGCACTAAGGCACTAAGGCACTAAGGCACTAAGGCACTAAGG
>JBIKUE010000122.1:0-13388 GCA_044347755.1 Saprospiraceae bacterium | reverse complement strand
ATTGGATATTGGATATTAACAATCCGGGTTAAACCAAGGTTAAACCTCCATACACACATCTTTTTGCCCCTTTTCTTTGTCCCAAAATTCACCAACCATGAAAAAATTACTTTTAACCATTGCATTCGCCAGCGGCTATTTGCTGGCTTCTGCCCAGCTCTATGTAGAGGGCGTTAAACTTGAGCCTTCCAACACCGGGCAATACCTCGAAATTGATCCGATGTACCGGGAAGATGGCCGTTGTACCTTCCAGGTAGATTTCGGGCAATCCAACCCCAAGGAGGATTTTGTCACCGACCAAAACGGCAGGCGCTTTGATTTCCGAAGCCTGGTAGACGGTCTGAACTTCTTTTACGAAGAAGGCTGGCAGGTTGATCAGATCAATGTTCTGGATAGCGGAAGGCGTTATTTGCTCAAGAGACGGTATTGATGGGGGTTTATGGGGTTTATGACAGGCCAAACATGTTTGATTTGTGGGAATCTTCAAACTGCCATAATATGAAGCCTCTCCGGAAGTTTTAGCTTTCCGGGAGGCTTTGTTATTTTTGGGTACAATCAGGCTAAAGATATTTCCGTAAAATTCTGATCTTTAGGAAATTTTTTATGATGTTCCATTCAATGGAGAAGAGAATCCTTGTCCTTATCCTGGCATTTATGTCATTATGTTCCGCCGCAGCTCAAACGCTCAAGGTTATGACCTATAACATTCGACTGGATGTTGAAACTGATGGTGATAATGCCTGGGAGTACAGACGCAATTTTTTGAGTGATCAGATCCGATTTTATGAGCCAGATATACTGGGTATTCAGGAAGGTTTGCCACATCAAGTTGTGTACCTGCAGGAAAAATTGGCTTCATACGATTCAGAAGGTTTTGGGCGGGAGGGAAAAGGAAAGGGGGAGTCAACACACATTTTCTTTAAAAAGGACAGATTCCGGAAACTTCATGGGCAAACTTTTTGGCTTTCTGCTACACCGGATACCATTTCCATGGGTTGGGATGCCGCCTGCCATCGGGTTTGTACAGCTATACTGCTTCAGGAAAATCAGTCGATGCAATATTTTTGGGTGCTGAATACCCATCTGGATCACATGGGCGAACTGGCCAGAGTAAACGGGGTTGCACTGATCTTGCAGAAAATCAAAACCCTGAATGCAGAGGGTTACCCGGTAATTCTTATGGGCGACTTCAATGCTTTACCTGAATCAGAAGTGGTTCGTACGGTTACTTCGGAACTGATAGATTCCTGGAGCGTCGTTGAGGGCCGACCATTTGGTCCGGAAGGCACTTTCAACGGGTTTAGATTTCAAGAACCTGTGCGAAAACGCATTGATTACATTTTTTTGTCTGCCAGGGATTCCTGGAAAGTGTTAAAACACGCAGTGTTAAGTGATTCCAGAAATCTGCATTATCCATCGGACCATTTTCCGGTCTGGAGTGAAATTCAGTTTCAACATTAAGCGCATCTATCCTGAAACCCAAAAGATGGTTTTCAAAAATGGAAAAGCCATCTCCGACATATTCGAAGATGGCTTTTTGTAATCTTGCAGCCAAGAATTAAAAATTGGCGGAGAGACAGGGATTCGAACCCTGGATACGCTTTTGGCGTATACACACTTTCCAGGCGTGCTCCTTCGACCACTCGGACATCTCTCCAGGAAGTCACTTTTCACCATTTATCCCCGTTGTTTTGGGCTAATGGCGGATCGGGCCGCAAAGGTAAGTACAAGACGGTTTAATTTCTAGCATTTTACAAAGGATAAATTTTCGATCCTGCGATTTACCTTTGTTCGAACCGTTATATCCAGATGTCTATTCATAGCCGAATGTCCAGTTTTCGATATGCCTTAAAAGGTATCAGGGTATTGGTAGCCAGCCAACCCAACGCCAGAATACATCTGATGGCCGCACTGGTTGTCATTTTTCTGGGTTTGTGGTTCGACATCAGCAGCCAGGAGTGGTTGATTCTGGTAGGTTTCATAAGCCTGGTGATTTGTCTGGAAGCTGTCAATACAGCTATAGAATATCTTACCGATTTGGTTTCGCCCGAATACAATCCGTTGGCGGGAAAAGTAAAAGACATAGCTGCAGGGGCAGTATTGATTGCTGCAATCGGTGCAGTGGTGGCTGGAGTAATGATATTTTTGCCGAAGGTGTGGAAATGGCTATAATACAATGTTTTAACAAAGTCGCTAATGTTCAGAAATGTCCCCTTGTTGCCTCCCGAATCTTGCTGAAAAATAAATAGTCATATTTAGTTTATGTCAATTTTTTTAGAGCGTTACATCTCCGTTTTCAGGATTTTGAAACGGGATCCATGAAAATAATAGCGAATTCTTTGGCAAAAAAGAGGCATTTCAAAGCAAAAAAGGGTCAGTTCACACATTTCGTCAAGGAATTTTTACTTTGTCTTGGTTGTAATTGTACTCCTTACACTATTTTCACCCCTCGAAAATTCGCCTTTGGCTCAGGGACAACGGATTTCACCGCAGGTTCAAAGTTTTTTTGGAAGCCGCACACCATTTTTTTTAAACCTTGCATCTATAGGTTAGAATGTGCTAACAACTTTCTAATAACTTGAAAACCATGCGTGATTTCGCTGCTCCAGGAGCGTGGGATGTCAAAACTTAAATCATTCATTCACAAAATTAAAGCAGCATGTCAGCAGCAAAAACCACTCAGGTAAAACAACAAGGTAACAACATGGGCGCTATGCTCCCATTCCTGATCATCATCTTGTTGTATGTAGTTTCTTACTGTATTTGGAAATTCGTGTTCGGTGCAAACCACCACTTCATTGACAATGACAATTCCAAAGATCCGCTACCCGGCGACTACTTCGGAACGATTTACAAGGGGGGCTTTGTAGTGCCGCTGCTTCTCACTTCGTTCTTCACGGTAATTGTGTTTATCATTGAGCGTTTCATTACCCTGGGTAAAGCAAACGGTGCAGGTAATGTTGATGTATTTGTGCGCGGTATCAAAGGTTTCCTGGATCGTGGAGACATCAATGGCGCAGTTGCTGCTTGCGATAAGCAGAAGGGTGCCGTTGCCAACGTAGTTCGTGCTGGTCTGCACAAATACGCTGAAATGGAAAAAATCACAGGCATGGAGAAAGATGAAAAAGTGATTGCTATCCAAAAAGAAGTAGAAGAAGCAACCACGCTCGAACTCCCGATGCTGGAACGTAACCTGAATATCCTCGCTACTGTAGCCTCCATCGCTACTCTGTTGGGCCTTTTCGGTACGGTATTGGGTATGATTCGTTCGTTCGCAGCTCTTGCAAACGCAGGCGCACCGGATTCAACAGCTCTGGCAACAGGTATTTCCGAGGCACTTATCAATACAGCCCTTGGTATCGGAACATCAGCCATCGCTATCGTCGCCTATAACTTCTTTACGGCCAGAATTGACGCCATGACATACCGCATCGATGAGGCAGGTTACAGCCTGACTCAAACTTATGCGGCAAAAGGACACTAATTAGGAATGAGTAAGTGGGGCACGGCTCCAAAACCGGCCCAAATCATTTAACTTTCAAACTCATAACTAAAAAGATATGCCAAAGAATAAGCCGAAACGAAGTGCGCCCTCGATCGACATGACGGCCATGTGCGACGTGGCTTTTCTGTTGTTGACTTTCTTTATGCTTACCGCTAAAGCAAAGCCGCAGGAAACCGTGGTGATCGATACGCCTTCGTCTATCTCTGAAACCAAACTGCCCGATGCCGGTACGCTCACCATTATGGTGAACAAGGACGGGAAGGTCTTCATGGATATGGCTGGTCAACATACCCGCCTGAGCTTGATTGACGACATCAACAGTCGCTTTCAGCTGGGATTGAACGATCAGCAAAAAATGAAGTTCGCCAATCTGGGCAGTTTCGGCGTTCCGCGTGCAGAGTTGAGAAAATACCTCGACCTGTCCCCCGCAGATCGCAATACCTACCCATCGTCCGGCATCCCGATTGATACAGCAGATATCAATAAAAGTGAACTGGCCGACTGGATTCACAATGCCCGCCTGGCGCAATTCCGCATGAAGCAGGAAGGCAAAGTGAAAGATGAATATGTCATGATCGTAAAAGCCGACCAAACCACCCCTTATCCGGCGGTGCAAAAGGTGATCAACACGCTCACGGATATCAACGTGAACAAGTTCAACCTGATCACCAGTATGGAAGGTGCTGCGAAGAAAGAGTAATTGGTTCGCGCGACTGCCCTTGCCCCAACCGGAGCAAGATCAAGGCACAGCAAAAACTTATTTTTAACAACAAAAAAGCAACAGCGACATGGCTGAAATAGCACAAGACGGTGGTGGTGGTCATAAGAAAGGTGGTAAGGTTCGCTCGAAAAAAATGTCCACGCGTATCGACTTCACGCCGATGGTGGACCTTGGTTTCTTGCTCATTACCTTTTTCATGCTCACCACGACTCTGGCAAAGCCCAATATTATGGCGCTTGTGATGCCTGAAAAGGACATCAAAAAAGAAGACGTGGAACCTGTTAAGGAGTCCAAGGTGCTTACGCTCTTGCTGGGTGGCAATGACAAGGTCTATTATTATGAAGGTATTACCGACGCAAAACTCGACTCCACCGACTTTTCGGCAGAAGGTTTGAGGACAGTAATCCTGAATAAAATGGACAAGGTTAAAACCCAGTTCGGCACAGAAACGTTTAAAAAGAAGAACAAAGAAGGTGTTGAAGAAGAACGCACCGATGGTTCTTATATCAACGTACTGATCAAGCCCACCAAGGATTCCCGTTACAAAAACCTCGTGGATGCATTGGATGAAATGGCTATCTGCAAAGTGCGTTACTATGTGATCCTGGATGTTTCCGAACTTGAAGAGAAGTTCATCAAGGATCCTGCAAGCGGCCTTAAATTCAATGTGGACGAACAAGTGGAAGCCGCAACCAAATAAGCGCAACCTCCTGAACGTCAAATTTTAAAAGGAATAAAAATTTAAAAACTATGGCAGAAGAAAAAAGCGCAACCGTCTATCGGGATATGCTGGATATCATATTTGCCAACCGCAACAAGGCTTATGGAGCGTACAAGCTTCGTCGTGAATACCCCAAGTATCTCACAAGAGCTTTTCTGCTGGCAATTGGTCTGGTAGTGGTCGTCTTTGCTGCACCCATCATCATGCAGGCGGTAGGCGATTTGATTCCGAAGGAAAAGCCGGTAGATGTGGTTGCAGAACTCGGCCCACCACCGGATATTGACCCGAACAACCCACCTCCACCACCTCCTCCTCCTCCTCCCACACCGCCACCGCCAACGCGCTCTACGGTGAAATTCGTTCCTCCTGTGATCAAGAAGGACGAAGAGGTTCAGGAAGAAGAGCAAAAGGCAGTGGATGAAATCCTCGATAAAAAAGAGGATATCGGCACCGAAGACAAAAAAGGGAACGATGAAGCTCCCCCAAGCGTAGACGAAGCGCCAAGCCTCGACCCTGTGATCGAAGCGCCTAAAGTGGAAGAAAAAACCTACGAGATGTTCGACATCCAAAAGGAACCTTCTTTCCCGGGCGGTCAGCAGGAAATGTACAAATGGCTGGCGAAAAACGTAGAATACCCGGAAATGGCCAAAGAAGCCGGTATCTCCGGCCAGGCTGTTGTATCCTTCGTAGTAGGTAAAGATGGCAGCATCAAAGATGTAACCATCATGAAAGACCCAGGCGGCGGTTGCGGTAAAGCGGTTAAAACAACGGTAGAAAAAATGCCGAAGTGGAGCCCGGGCGAAGCAAACGGCCACCCCGTAAAGGTGCGCTACACGCTTCCGTTCAAATTCAAGCTCGAGTAGCAGTACTCCGGTGAGGAGTCTGTAAGTATAAAAAGCGGTATCCCGGGTTTCGGGGTGCCGCTTTTTTTAATTTTGAATTTGTGTATTTTTTAAGTTTTTTATGCTGATATATCTAAAAATAATTTTTCAAAAAATCTTCCATTGCGTACGCCAAAAAAATATTTGTCCGCATCTATCTGTATAACAATCACCCATAAATTTAATGCTTATGGCAGACTTTCTGAATCTCCCGCGAGGCCCTTCCAAACGCCGGGGCCGCATGAACACCCGAATGGATTTTACCCCAATGGTGGATCTCGGGTTTCTGCTCATTACCTTTTTTATGCTCACCACGGCACTCTCCCGACCCAATATGATGGCACTGGCCATGCCTGATACCAAGGGGGTGCCGGAACCCCTCAAAGCCTCCAAAGTGCTGACCCTCCTGCTGGGCGACCGGAATCAGGTGCTCAGTTACGAAGGGCTGGATATGACGGAGCTGGACTCCACCGACTACAGTGCAGACGGACTCCGCAAGGTAATCCTGGACAAAAAAGCCAAGGTTGCCGAATTGTTTGGCCAGCAAACCTATCTGGATGCCAAAACCGGCGCTTTAACCAAAGGTTCGTACCTCAACGTGATCCTCAAACCCGGTCCGCAATCCTGCTACAAAAATCTGGTGGACGCACTGGATGAAATGGCGATCTGCGGCGTACGATACTACTGTATTGTCGACCTGACGTCTACGGAACAGGCTACTATGGCCTCCATGGGATTGTAACGAAGTTTTTCATCCTCATTTTTACATCATGAACAAGCAAGAATTCGTGTCGCAACGCGACATGCTGGACATCGTATTTGCCAACCGCAACAAAGCCTATGGCGCTTACCAGCTGCGCCGGGAATACCCCAACAACCTGTTGAAAGCCCTTGGCATGGGTTTGTTACTGATGGCTTTGCTGATGCTGAGTCCCAAAATACTGGCTGCTTTTGCCAATTTAGTGCCAGACGAAGTGCAGGGAGAACCATCAGATAAAGAATGGGTTACAACGAGCGTTGAAATAGCCCCACCCCCCACCATAAAAGCGACTCCTCCCCCGAAGGCGTCTGTAGCCTACAAACCTCCGGTGGTAGCGCCGGATCATGAAGTAGATGAAACCCCTGCGCCGGATGTGCAAAGCGTTCTGGACGATGGCCGGGACATAGGCGCACAGACAGTGGAAGGGCCTGATGATGCTCCGCCATCCCTGGATCCACCCGGCAATGGTTCGGCGGTTGTGGAAGTGCCTGTAGTTCCGGAAGATGAACCTGTGGAGTCTTTTGAAGTAAGCAGAATGCCTGCATTTCCCGGAGGGGATGCTGAAATGTTCCGCTGGATAGCCAAAAACATGAATTATCCGGAGCAAGCAAGGGAAACCGGTGTTGAAGGTCCGGTGGTACTGCAATTTGTGGTGGCTAAAAACGGCGCCATCCAGGATATTCAGGTAGTTAAAACGCCTGTCGGTGGGGCCAGCCTGGGCCAGGAAGCCGTAAGGGTGGTAAAATCAATG
Organism: Saprospiraceae bacterium; assembly: GCA_044347755.1. Lineage (GTDB taxonomy): Bacteria > Bacteroidota > Bacteroidia > Chitinophagales > Saprospiraceae > M3007. The sequence continues at coordinate 6,049 of JBIKUE010000122.1, read as the reverse complement.
CCACCTTGGACACCCGGTGAACACAATGGCAAACCGGTAAAAGTGAAGTTTACCCTGCCATTGAGGTTTCATTTGCAGTAAGAGACCTCGTAGCTAAACCTCATAGGTTTTCGGAAACTTTGAGGGCTTGCCGACATTAATCCTGTCCATAAATATCGTGAACTCCGCTTGAGTATCATTTTCAACCGCCTGGAAGTACCAGGCGGTTTTTTTATTTTATGCACTATCTTTCCACCCTCTTTCCCCACATTAATCACATTACCCACATTCCTTCCACATGCTTTCACGTCGTAAATTGCTCAAAACCCTCGGCGCTGCCACCGGAGCAGCAGTTCTGACCGGATTTTCCTCAGAAGATGCCACGTACAAGATCCCGTTACTCACCGAAGAAAATCCCGACTATCGCAAACCGGATCGCCCCATCACCATCGTCACCATTGGCGCCGGCAACCGGGGTAATGTATATGGAAACTACGCGCTTTCGTACCCCGATGAAATGGATATTGTAGGCGTAGCCGAGCCTAACCAAGTGCGCATCGACAGGTATACGCAGAAACACAATATCCCGGAAGCCAATCGGTTCAATACCTGGGAGCGGGTGTTTGAAAAGCCAAAATTTGCCGACGCGGTACTGATCACTACACCGGATAACCTGCACTACGGCCCTTGCATGGCTGCCCTGAAAGCCGGATATGATGTGCTGTTGGAAAAGCCCATTTCTCCTTCAGAAAAAGAATGTCGCGATATCCTGAATCTTGCCAGGAAAACCGGTCGCATTGTGGCCGTTTGCCATGTATTGCGCTATGCTCCGTACTTTGAAAAATTGCGCGAACTCATGCAAAACGGCTCCATCGGAGAAGTTGTGAGCGTGCAACACATGGAACCCATTGAGCATATCCACATGAGCCACAGCTATGTGCGCGGCAACTGGCACGATCGCAACGCCACCACCCCGATTATCCTGGCTAAAAGTTGTCATGACCTGGATATCCTGCGCTGGCTCATCAACAAGCCCTGCAAAAAAATTGTAGCCATGGGCGGCATCAAGTGGTTCCGCAAAGAAAATGCGCCTGCCGGAAGTACCCCGCGTTGCATGGACGGCTGCGCGGTGGAAAGCACCTGCCCGTATTCTGCCATGAAAATATACTACCGCCAACGCGGCTGGTTATATGTGTTTGATATGCCGGAAGACAAATCTACGCATGATGAATATATCCTGAACAAGTTGCGCACCACCAACTATGGTCGCTGCGTGTACCAAATGGATAATAACCAGGAAGATCACTATGTATCTACCATGGAGTTTGAGGGCGGTATTACAGCGGCCTTTTCCATGGAAGCCTTCACCTCCTACGCAGGCAGGCGCACACGCGTGATGGGCAGCATGGGCGATATCGTAGGAGATATGGATACCTTTACCGTCACCGATTTCCGCACCGGAAAAAGCACGGTATACGACAACTCCTCCGGCGACGGCCACGGCGGCGGCGACTGGCGTCTGGTACGCAACTGGCTGCAGGCCGTTTCCCAGCGCAAACCGGAATTGCTCACCTCCACCATTGATGCCTCCATTGAAAGCCATATCATGGGCTTTATGGCAGAAAAGAGCCGGAAAACAGGGATAGTGGAAGGGGTGACGGTGTGAAATCACCGCTAAGGACGCAAGATGAAAACCCAAAGAGGGCGCTGTGAGCTACCGGGTGTGCAACCCCTGGAGGCTCATAGCGCCCTCTTTAGTTTACAGGTTTTTGTGTGTGCCAAAAGGAGGCATTTGCCTGATTCTGGCGTAGTTTGATTTTTCCCAGAGCATACGGGGATTCTTATGGTACATTTATGATGGAATAACTTTAGAACATACATTTTGCTTTTATCCTATAATATCATGAAAAAATCATTACTCATGGCGGCTTTTTATACCATCGCCTTCTCTAAACCTACCTTTGCTCAAAAGCATGATTATATGTGGCCACTTGGTTTAGGGGCTGGGTTGAGCGAATATTCCTTTTTTTACGATTTTAAAACTGATGAAATGGTTGTCCGGCAGGATACCGCAAGGGTTGGATGGTATTCTTCCTCTTATAGCGACAAGCATGGTAATATTCAGTTTTTTTCTAACGGATTAAAAATTTACGACCAAAATGGCGATTTCGTAGAAAACAGTGATGGACTTAATCCCACTGTTCCGGGATGGCAGGCGGGTTTATACTACCCAAGCGGACAGATGAGTTTTTTTTTAGATAAACCAGATAACCCAACCCTTCTCTATTTTATCAGCCTGGATATAGGTCCCCATCCGGCGCAAAAATGGCCATACATGTTTACAGGAAAAAACCTGTTGGTAGCCACTATAGATGTGCAGGCCAATAACGGGCTGGGCAAGGTGATTGAGAAGAACCGGGTCTTGTTGACGGGTATTTTAATGTCGCCTGCCGCCTGCCGCCATGCCAATGGGCGCGACTGGTGGATCCTGGTGTCGGATGCAGATGAAAATAGGCACTATCGTATTTTATTAAGCCCTGAAGGGTTTTCTTTACCGGATACGCAGTTGATTGGCGCCAAACCTAATCCTATTCCATTTGAGGGCGGCGACAAAAGCAGCCAAATTGTCGGCAATTGCTTTTCGCCACAAGGCAAGTATTATGTTGATTTGAATGACGAATTAGGATTCAGTATTTTTGAGTTTGACCGCTGTACAGGATTACTTTCCAATGAAAAACGGGAAAATCTGCCTCCGAATCCTTTTCATCCCAATTGGTATCCATACAATTCAGGTACTGGAGCAGTTTTTTCTCCCAATGAACGGTACTTTTACCGAACCACTTCTAATGATGGAGGGTATTCACTTTTTACTTCAGCGGGCATAATACCCTACCTTTTTCAATATGATTTGAACGCACCTGATATCTCATTAACCAGAGATACCATTAATGTCATTGACAGTGCGGACTATCATCTTCCTTTCAATATCACCTCTGAATTTTTCCGGGGCGCAGAGCTTGGCCCAGACGGCCGTATTTACCTTGTACATTCCGGCTTGGGGTACAACACCGTGCAATATCCAAATGAAAAAGGCAAGGCCTGTAAGTTGATCCACGATAAGCCGTTTTTTGATGTAGTGATCGGTTCTGCCATTCCCTATATGCCCAATTACCGCCTCGGGCCTTTGGATGGTTCTGCCTGCGATACCCTGGGGCTTAATAATATCCCCGTGGCGCATTTCAGAATGGACGACAGTCTGAATGTGTATAGTCGTTTTTTTTACGACCTCTCTCATCACGAGCCTGCTACGTGGCAATGGGGATTCGGCGACGGGCAGAGCAGTTCCGCGCAGAACCCGCTGCACACGTATGATAGTGCCGGGGTGTACAACGTTTGCCTTACAGTGAGCAATGCCTATGGTTCAGATACCCAATGCCGCACCCTTTATGTGGGGGTTTCGGCCACCGACTCGCCGGAACATCCGTTGCAATGGCTGCTTTACCCCAATCCGGCTGATGGTTTTGTTACGCTGGAATATGCAGGAAATAGCCCGGTAAAAGGTCCCCTGTTGCTGTTCAACGCCCTTGGGCAGCTGATAAAAACGGTACCCCTGCCGCATCAGACTTCATTTCAGCACCGTATATCGCTGGCAGGCTTGCCGGAAGGCGTGTACGGATATGTGGTAGCAGGAACGCCGGGTTTGGCCGGGAAATTAGTGGTGGGACGGTAAGAGATGATGTACCCCGGAGCTCCGTTACGGGATCATAGCCTTCAAACCTCGGCGGCTGAACCCGCCGGTACATCAAACCCCTCCAAACATCTCCGCCTCCACCCACTGGCACAAAATATGCCCAATCAGGATATGCGCTTCCTGGATCCTGGGTGTATCGGAAGAGGGTACATTGAGCAGAATATCGCAGATTTTCGCCATTTTACCACCGGTAGCACCGGTGAAACCAATGACGAGCATGCCCTGTGTTTTTGCAGATTCGATGGCTTTAAGAATGTTAGGTGAGTTGCCGGAAGTGCTAAACGCAATAAGGATATCTCCGGTTTTGCCGGCCGCCTGTACCATGCGGGAAAACACATGCTCGTAACCATAGTCGTTGGCAACGGCCGTTACATAGGAACTGTTTACGTGCAGGGCCTCGGCGAATAGGGGAGGGCGATCAGTATAAAACCGACCGGATAATTCAGCTGCGATATGTTGGGCATCAGCAGCGCTGCCACCATTACCGCAAAGCAGTACCTTGCCGCCGTTTTGAAAGGTACGGACCATACTTCGGGCCGCATCTTCAATTTTCTGAAGGAAAACCTGGTCATTCAGCAGGTTCTGCTTTACGGAAATACTTTCCTGAATGGATTGTTGAATCAGTTGCTTCATCAGATTGCTTTTCGAATGCTTCAAACCGAACGTCTTTTTTTAGTGCCGGCCAATTTGCCCATGCTGGAAGCTATTGCCGACCAGGACTGGGCCTCACTTTCTGCCCAACTGGGCGGTGTGGACATGGCAGATCACTGGCTGCATTTCCCGGAAGCCATGATCTGGATGCGCGACTTTCTCCGGGAACATCAGGCAGATATCAATTGGTGGAATTACCTGATTATTCATCGCACAGATGTTAGGCTGATCGGTACTTGCGGGTATAAAGGTACGCCGAGCTTGGCAGGTGAAGTGGAAATTGGTTACGAGATTGCAGAAGATTACCAGGGAAATGGTCTGGCCACAGAAGCAGCCAGGGCTTTGGTAGCCAACGCATTTGCTCATGAAGCGGTAAAAATCATTATGGCGCACACATTGGCAGAAAAAAATGCATCGAATACATTGTTGCAAAAGATTGGTTTTCAGTTCATTGCAGAGCATATTGACATAGAAGACGGAAAAATATGGGAGTGGCGCTTAGAAAGAACTCCCTCTGTTTAGCAATGTTTTTGGATTTTTGCGCCGTAAAACGGAATCTCTCCGGCATTCACTTCCATTCATGAATATTCAAGACATACAATCCACCGGAACCAAAGCCACCCGCGACGGCTTTGGTCAGGGCCTGCTCGAAGCGGGTCGGCAAAACCCAAATGTAGTTGGCCTGACCGCCGATTTGTTGGAAAGCCTTCAAATGCAGCACTTTAAGGCCGAATTTCCGGAGCGATTTTTCCAGGTGGGCATTGCTGAAGCCAATATGATGGGCATTGCCGCCGGTCTGGCTACCGCAGGCAAGATTCCGTATACCGGCACTTTCGCCAATTTTTCCACTGGTAGGGTGTACGACCAGATTCGTCAAAGCATCGCATACTCCCATAAAAACGTCAAAATCTGTGCCTCTCACGCCGGGTTGACCCTGGGAGAGGACGGCGCTACCCACCAAATCCTGGAAGATGTGGGCATGATGCGCATGTTGCCGGGTATGACGGTGATCAATCCTTGCGATTTCCATCAGACGAAGCTGGCGACTATGGCCATAGCCGATTTCCATGGCCCGGTTTATCTCCGTTTTGGTCGTCCAGCCTGGCCCATGTTCACAGAAAAATTCAAATTTGAAATCGGCAAGGCCCTTCATCTGTCTACGGGTACCGATGTCACCATTTTTGCTACCGGACACCTGGTTTGGACCAGTATTGAGGCCGCCCAGGAGCTGGCGACCCAGGGCATTTCCTGCGAAGTCATTAATATCCACACCATCAAACCGCTGGATTCAGAAGCCATTCTGGATTCCGTAAGCAAAACGCGCGCCGTGGTAGTGGCCGAGGAGCACCAACGCGCCGGCGGTTTAGGCGATGCTATTGCCAATTTATTAGTACACAAACTGCCGGTCCCCATGGAATACGTTGGCGTCAATGATTCCTTTGGCGAGAGCGGCAAACCAGCTGAACTGCTGGATAAATACGGCCTGGGTAAAAAAGATGTAATCTGGGCAGTGAAGGATGTGCTGGATAGAAAGTAACGACTTGCGATTTACGACTTACGACTTACGATTTGCGATTGGAAGGATGATTTGCGATGGCGGAATGCCATACATTCGTGGGAACCCATCAATCCCATATCCATCCATCCAAAATCTAATCGGAAATCGGA
>JBIKUE010000182.1:0-7348 GCA_044347755.1 Saprospiraceae bacterium | reverse complement strand
TCACGCGTCCGGGCTCAGTACGTCAGATCAACAGCCTCCAGATCTACGATCGTTGGGGGACGCAGTTGTGGGTAAACCGCAACTTCCTGCCAGACGATCCGAGCATTGGTTGGGGTGGCGACTACAAAGGTTCACCGATGAACCCGGGCGTATTCGTCTGGTGGGCAGAGGTGGAACTCATTGACGGCGTAGTGATCCTGATGAAAGGAGATGTGACAGTAGTGAGGTAGTGTTTTGGTGTTTTGGTGTTTTGGTTGGCGTTCGGCCTGACATACCTTAGGAAGTGAACCCAGGTTGCCTCCAACCAAAACACTAAAACACCAAAACACTGATAAAAACATCCCCCTGCGGCTTCGGCGGCAGGGGGATGTTTTTTATGAATAAGGGAGCTGCAATAGGGGGCAAACATTTGCCGTTTAGGGTACATGATATCTAAAACCACTCTTATTCTTTATATACTGGCCATTCTGGCCCTTTCAGGGTTTATCCTTTACAGGCATAATGAGCAAAAGGCATGGTTGAAGTATGCGTTGATTTTGTATGACGATATGGTGAATTGCAAGAGGATAATGATAAAAAGGAATGAAGGCCTGAGGAGCTACACTCAAAAATATTCGTATGATTATCCAGGTCTCAAGACCAAGGAAATTGCCGAAAGTGCCAGGCAAATTATCGCGCTGATGGAAAAGACATTGCAGTCTATAGAGGATATCATGGCCATCAGAAAAGTAAATCACTTTAATCGCACCGCCTTTGATTTCCAGCACCTTTTGGTTGCAAAGGAGGAGCAGGATGTCTTCCGACAAAAACTTTATCATTTCAGAGACAGCCTAACCCTTCTGATGGCTTCTGATACTGCTTTTACCAAACAAATTTCTGATGTATGTACCATAGATGAAGTCTTACTTACCTCAGCACGTACACATCAAAAAGTAATGTATATACAGGGGGTGGAGTTGCGATTGCTGACTTTAGTTCATCAAGCTCTGACCAAGCTGGAAAACAAAATCAACAGCCAGACCCCAATACCAGACCGGGTTTTCCCGGCCATCTCATTACACAAACCATGCATTAAGGCCGGAGAACCTTTTTTGGGCGACATGTTTAGTATTCTATACAGCAGCCAATACGATTCCACACTTCATTTCTTCATTAACAATCAGGCTTTGCCGAATGAAGGTGGTTTAGGCAGAGTAGCGTTGCCTTTACAGAAAGCACGTGAAAGCCTGAATTTATACATTAAAATCCAAAATCCTGTTACGAACGATTACGAAATAATTAAAAAAACATGTATTCAAGAAATATGCAAAAACTAATCAGGAAAATCATTTCCGGTCATGGACTGTATCTCGGTATTCTCCTGCTATTAGGCGGGTATGTTCTTTACACAGAGTACAGCAATCAGGACGATAGACTAAAAGAAGTGCTGGCGCAAGACTTACAGGGCGCCGTAAAAGTAATCCGGGCTAACTATGAGCAACTGAACGCAGGTGTAATAAAAACCAACGAGGATTATCCAAGTCAGCAGAATGAGCTATATTGTAACCGCTTTATGCACCTTGCGCAACAAGCAGATTCATTATCTGCTTGGATCGCTAACGGCCTGTCCGGCAAACAAAAGCCTTATTTTCCTGCGCTGAAGGAAGCGTACATCAACCACCAGGAGCTGACCAAGATCTATTGTGATGGAGACGAGGAGGTCTTAAGATGGGTTTCTGCATTCAATCCGGAAATTGCGCCTATGCACAGATTTGATGGGCCGTTGTTTCTGGTACATGCACAGGTGGCAAGTTTAATGAATCTGGTGCTCTCCGGCAATTATGTTTCAAGGAAGATCTCGGGTCCTTATTGTGGTTTCGATAAGTTTTTTCCTTACCTGTTTTATCACAAGCTGAATTTTCAAGATAATGGCAGTCTGGAAGGAGTGGTTCTTCTTTCGAATCGTAGTTTGCGGCGTTCCAAACTTTTCCCATTTACGAAACAACAACACCTCTTCCTCAACAACCGGGAATTTCCCATCAAAGGTGGTGTTGCATCATTCCAATATCAATTTGACACCCCGGGCATTCATCCGCTTCAGGTTCGTTGGCAATATGACCATCCACATACCGATTCCGTAACCATGTTTGAAAAGACTTACTATGTGAAGGTAGTCGGCCATTGATATGCGGGTTGCTCACCGATTTGATCAAGATACGCTTAGTCCAAATCCTCGTATCTTTGCATTGCGTTCTACGCTAGTTTTGACCCATGGATTGGCTGCTACATTCTCCTGACGACCTGCCTGCTATCATGCCGGAAATCATTTCCGCGCTGGGCACCCGCCGCAAAATTGCCCTTTACGGCGATATGGGCGCCGGCAAGACCACCTTTGTGAAAGCCTTTTGTGCGCATCTGGGGGTGCAGGACCCAACCTCCAGCCCTACTTTTTCTTTGGTGAATGAATACCATTATACAGCCACGGATGGTTCTTTGGCCATTATTCATCATTTGGATCTTTACCGTTTACGGAATCCTAACGAAGCATTTGATATTGGACTGGATGAACTGATGTACGATCACTGGTTCTGCCTTGTGGAATGGCCACAAGTCGCAGAAGGTTTTTTTCCTGAAAACTCGGCCAGCATCCACATCGAAATATTAGGCGAAACCCAAAGGAGAATTGTTTTGTCCTGACAATGTATGCCGGAATGCCGTTCCGGCATACAGGGCTCATCAGATACAAGGCCAGAATATCTTCCGGCATACGCTCAAGCCCAACTAAAACACCAAAACACTCAAACACTCAAACACTAACCATTACCTTTGCGCCGCAAAATCCCTGATCATCTCACCCACCACCTATTCCATGGAAGAACTCCTACAGAAGTACAAGGAGAAAAAACCCGAAATCATTTTTGAATGGCACGATGAAGAAACCGGCGCTGAAGGCTGGATCGTGATCAATTCCCTCCGAAACGGAGCTGCCGGCGGCGGAACGCGCATGCGCAAAGGACTTACCTGCGAAGAAGTCATTTCTTTGGCCAAAGTCATGGAAATCAAGTTCAGCGTTTGTGGCCCTGCCATTGGTGGTGCTAAAAGCGGTATCAACTTTGATCCTTCCGATCCACGCAGGCTGGAAGTTTTGGAACGTTGGTATCGGGCAGCTCTACCCATCCTGAAAAATTATTACGGTACCGGCGGGGACCTCAACGTAGACGAAATCAAAGACGTAGTACCTATCACGGAGGCACTGGGTCTTTGGCACCCACAGGAAGGTATCGTGCGCGGGCACTTCAAGCCCTCTGAAGGCCAACAGATCAATATTATAGGTCAGTTGCGCTACGGGTGTACCAAAATAGTGGAAGATCTGGAGTACGTTCCGGAAGGCGGCAAACACAAATACGCCGTAGCAGATTTGATTACCGGCTATGGTGTGGCGGAATCTGTGCGCCATTTTTATGATATTTTCCAACACAGCGACCTGAATGGTAAAACGGCTATTATTCAGGGTTGGGGAAATGTAGCTTCGGCTGCAGCTTGTTACCTGGCTAAAGAAGGGGTGAAAATTGTGGGCATAATTGACCGTGATGGCGGGATCATCGCACCGGAAGGTTTGAGTCTCGACGAGGTAAAGCAACTTTTCAATGAAAAGGCCGGCAACAAACTGCACAGTCACCGAATGTTGCCATTCCAGGAGGTAAATGAAAAGATCTGGAAACTCGGCGCCGATATTTTTATACCAGGCGCGGCATCCAAACTGGTTACCCGTGAACAAGTAGACAACATGCTGGCCGGCGGAATTGAAGTAATTGCATGCGGCGCCAATGTGCCATTTGTGGATGATCAGGTGTTCTTTGGCCCTACGGCCAGATACGCAGATGAGCATACCGCAGTAATCCCTGATTTCGTTTCAAACTGCGGAATGGCACGAGTTTTTGCCTACCTGATGCAGCCCGATGCTGTCATGACAGACCGGGCTATTTTCTCGGATACTTCAGTAACAATTCGCAGGGCTTTAGAAGATGTTAGAAAAAATAACGATTTTCCCCGAAAAATATCCACCACTGCCCTATTTTTGGCGCTGAAAAAGCTGGGTATTTAATAAGGATTACCGACTATTGCCCTGTTTTTCTAATCTGTTTACAGGGAAAGTCCCTCCATCCGAGCGATAATTGCCCCAAAAAGCAGGAAACGAACAAAACTGTAACATTCATTTCATTAAAAATTCAGCAACCCTATGACGGTTCGGAAATTAACTTTTACGCTCCTTTTGACCTCTTTTGGGCTGGGTTTGGCTGCACAGGATGCAGGCACCTACCGCTCATTCACTCCTGCCGACCAGTGGGAATTGGGCGTTGACCTCGGTACACCTATGGTAGTTGGCGATATCGATGCGAAGTTCCCAGGTTTTGGCGGCGGCCTTCACGTACGCAAATCTCTCGGCCACGTATTCTCTGTACGTCTGGGTGGTTTGTATGGTTCTATGAAAAACGAAAACACCGGCACCAACACCGACAAATCTGAAACCTCATGGTTCAGCGGAAGCGGTCAATTGGTGATGACGGTGAATAACCTCCGTTTCGACAAGCCTTACCGCAAAGTAGGTCTGAATGTATTCGGTGGCTTGGGCTACTCTTCTTTCGATGTAACACCTAACGGTGCTACAGAATCAGAAAGCTACGGCGGCGCAACCGTTGAATTCGGTGCAGGCCTGGCTTTCCGTTTCAACTCCAAGTTCAACCTCGGTGTTGAATACACTGTAGCTCAGGTAATGGGTTCTGATGGTGACTTGCTCGACGGCGATAATAACGTTGGCGACAGCCGCACAACTTACCGCGACGCTTTCCACTGGCCACACCTGTCTTTGAACTTTAACCTCGGTGGCAAAGACAAAGCTGGTAACAAAAAATCTGAGCCACTCTACTGGGTTAACCCAATGGAGACGGCTGGTAACGCTATTTCTGAACTCGAAAAGCGTCCAATCTACGATCCAACCGACACTGACGGCGACGGTATCATCGACGCTATCGACGACGAAGACAACAGCCCTGCTGGTGCACGTGTTGACACCAAAGGTGTTACGCTGGATTCTGACGGCGACAAAGTGCCTAACTACATGGACAAAGAGCCATTCTCTCCTCCAGGTTATACCGTAAACAAAGACGGTGTTGCACAGGTGCCAAAGCCAATTACTGAGGCTGACGTTAACCGTATCGTTGACGCTAAGATCGCTGCTATCAAAATTCCGGAACCAAAACCAACAGAATGGTTCCTTCCAATGGTGAACTTCACGGATAATAGCTACAGCGTTCGTTTCGGCGAATACGACAAGCTTTACCAGGTTGCTTCTGTATTGAAAGCTAACCCAAGCCTGAAGGTAGTAGCAGTTGGTCACACTGATGCTCGTGGCCCAGAAGGTTACAACGCAGTATTGTCTTACAACCGCGCTAAAGCAGCTATCGAAACACTGGTTTCTCAGTACGGTGTAGCTCGCGATCGCGTGATCCTGAACTGGGCTGGTGAAGCATCAACCCTTGTTCCTGCTAAAGGTTCTAACTCTATGAACCGTCGCGTAGAATTCCGCGTTGCTAAAGGCGAAACTGAAATGGCTCGTCCAGAAGGCAAAGAAGCTGGAAAAGGCAGCTTTAAAGGCAACAAAGACGCTGGCTATTAATTTTTAGCCTCCGATCTAACATACAATGGGCAATCCTTTCATAAGGGTTGCCCATTCGTTTTTTGGAACGCGGGTTTTGGAACGCGGGTTTTGGAACGCGGAGAAGGGTTTGGAACGCGGATGACGCGGATGACGCGGATTTTTTATGCTGCCTTCGGCAGCCTATTTAGGATAACCTAAGATTTTAACTTCATTTAATCACAAAATTGCCGCAGGCAATTTTTAAAATCCGCGTCATCCGCGTCATCCGCGTCATCCGCGTCATCCGCGTCATCCGCGTCATCCGCGTCATCCGCGTCATCCGCGTCATCCGCGTCATCCGCGTTCCAAATAAAAAATCCGCGTCACCTGCGTCATCCGCGTTCCAAATAAAAAATCCGCGTCATCCGCGTCATCCGCGTTCCAAATAAAAAATCCGCGTCATCCGCGTCATCCGCGTTCCAAATAAAAAATCCGCGTCACCTGCGTCATCCGCGTTCCAAATAAAAAATCCGCGTCACCTGCGTCATCCGCGTTCCAAATAAAAAATCCGCGTCATCCGCGTCATCCGCGTTCCAAATAAAAAATCTGCGTCACCTGCGTCATCCGCGTTCCAAATAAAAAATCCGCGTCATCCGCGTCATCCGCGTTCCAAATAAAAAATCCGCGTTCCAAAATCCGCGTCACCTGCGTCATCCGCGTTCCAAATAAAAAATCCGCGTTCTAACCCCGCGTTCCAACCCCGCGTTCTAAAATAAACATTCCGTTAACCTCGTTCAATAGAACCTTTTGAAAAAACCAACGTCTTAAAGAAAAATCATAGCATCATGAAAACGCAGCTTTTAAGAAATACAAGTTTTGGCCTGGCTACCCTTCTGCTGATGGGTTTTGCCCAATCTGGCCTATTCAATGAGAGCGAACCTGTACCTGCCCCAGCCAAAACGGAAACAATGGATCTGGCATTCCAGCATGGTGAGCGCCTCACGTACAAAATTTATTATAACCTGAATTTCATCTGGGTGCCTGCAGGTGAAGTCTCCTTTCAGGTATTTGACGAAGGTAATCAACTGCATTACAAGGCTAAAGGGGAAACGTATGATTCCTACGAATGGTTTTTTACCGTAAAGGATGAATACGATTCCTGGGTGGACAAAAACACCTTGTTGCCTAATTATTCTGAACGCAGTGTTAACGAAGGTGATTACCATATATTTGAAAAAATCTCTTTCAACCAGGGGGCAAAAAAGATGACGGTTTGGCGTGCGCCCAAAAAGGGAGAAAAAGAAGAAAAAACCGAACATGCGGTTACTTCAGATTGTCATGATGTGCTATCAACACTTTACAATCTCCGCAATTTCGACTTCGGCAGTCAGGCCCCAAGTTATTCGGTGCCATTCCGGGTATTTATGGATAAAGAAGAGTATCCATTAAAGATGAACTACCTGGGCAGGGATTCCAATAAAAAGGTCTACAAAATGGGCCGCTACAAAACCCTCAAATTCCAGCCGGAAGTTATAGCCGGAAACGTTTTCAACGATGATGCCAAAATGACTGTTTGGGTATCTGACGATGCCAATCGGATCCCGCTGCTCATTGAATCACCGGTATCCGTTGGCTCCGTTAAAATGGTGCTCAAAGAATACTGGGGGCTTAAGCACAACTTCGAAGCGAAGCACTAATGAGTACATGAGTGAAGAGTACATGAGTGAAGAG